>JAGXLL010000019.1 GCA_018334675.1 Bacteroidales bacterium
TTGATTTCAATTTCTCCATTTGCTTCCTGGTATTTTTTCAGGATCTCAAATATATCCAGCAAGCATTTGGAAGTACTGGTATTGAAATAGATGAGTTTGATGTTCAGTATGATCTTGCGCTTTTCTTGCTCTGCAAATTGCTTGATCCAGTTGATCAATGGCAAATAGAACTTATAGGCTTCCTCCATATACGATTCACCACTTATCTCACAAACGCCGGTGGACACTTCAAATTTTATGCTCGGGAAATAAGGGGTGGCGAGATTGCGATTGATTTCAATGTTCTCCATTTTTGCTAAATTTGACTGTTAGTTTAAAGTATGAATAGTCCCTGTTTTCTTCAAGAATGGTGTAATGAAGGGGATTGTCGGATATCAGTCGTGCCTGTACCAGACCAATTCGTGCTCCGAGTTTATGATCGGTGGAGCTTTTGCGCAACTCCCGTTTGAGGTCCCTCAGATCGTGAAAATCAGTATTATTAATGATCTCACACCGCTGGGATAATATATTGGCGTCCTTTTGTTGAACCAGGTTCCGGGTTGTCAGAGAGTATTGATTTTTATCCTCCTTCACCCATACTTCTCCGATACCTACGCGTTTTTCTTTGTTTCCGGGCTGGACATATTGTTCGGCATATTTGGCAACATTCTGGGCCAATTCAATATATACCCGGAATAGTTTTTTTTGCATGGAGGTGTTCTTTAATGTAAGGGTTTTCAGATGCTGGCCCAGCAAGGTGAGCATGTCGATAAAGAAAGGTCCCTCATATGCAAAAAGGACGATATGCGGATCGCTCCGGGCAGATTGGGTGGGTTTGGATATGTGGTTTCTTTCCAGATGCATGATTTATAGAATTTTGGCCCCCAGCACAGTTAAGTCATCTCGCTGCTCGGATTCTCCTTTAAAATATTCCCATTCTTCTTCCAGCCGTTTCCCTTGTTCTCCCATGGACTGGCCGATGTTGCGCTGCAGACTTTTTATGAACCGTTCTGTACTGAAGCGCTTGCCCTTATCGTTTATCTGATCAAAAATACCGTCGGTGGTCAGATAGAGTATATCGCCCCTTTCCATAGTGAGTTGCTGGGTGGTGAATTGTTTTTCTTTTTTGTTTTTATTGATTCCGCCAATGGAGTATCGGTCGCCTTTGATTTTTTTGATGGCTCCTTTATTCTGGCTGTAATAGAAAAGGGGCCTTTTAGCTCCGGCAAATGAGATTTTTCTGGCCGGCAGGTCGCTGTGTTCCATGCTGATCAGACACACGTCCATGCCGTCGGTGTTATCGGTTCTTTCCTGCTTAAGCGCCTCGACAATGGAATGGTTGAGATAATAAAGTATCTCGGCCGGGTTGAAGATCCTTTTTTCAGAGATGATCTCATTGAAAAGGCGGTTTCCGATCATTGACATGAATGCTCCCGGCACACCATGGCCCGTACAATCGACTACCGCTAAAAAAGTGATGGGGGGATGATGATCCTGACCTTCCATTTGGGTGAACCAGTAAAAGTCGCCAGAGACGATATCTTTTGGTTGGTAGATAATGAAAGCCTCAAAAACCTCGCTGAGCTGATTCTTGACCGGCAAAATGGCTTCCTGGATGTTTTCGGCATAAGTAAGGCTGTCATTGAGCTTGGTGTTTTGAAGCTGCAGCTTGTTTTTCTGTTGTTGGATCTGTACGTTTTGGTGGTTGATTTGGCGGTAGAAATGATAAAGCAGTATGGAAAAGCTTGCTATCAGAATAAAACCGATAATGAATGAATTGCGGATGGTTTTCTCCAGCTTCAACTGGGCCTGGATCTTTTTATTCTCCAGTTTCTCCATGGTAAGCTGTATCTCTCTTTCCCGGCTAATACTGTCTACCCGCTGCAGGCTGTCTTCGGTCATCTTTCGCTTATCAACCTCCTCGGCCAGTTCCTTTTCGGTCTGCTGTTTTTCTGACCGGGCCCGGGATACCTGGCTCTCCGATTCTTTTTTGATCTCGGAGATTTGTTGATTTTTTAAGTGTTGATCAATGGATGAGAAAAGATCGAAGTATTTGATGCTTTCTTCAGAATTGCCCAGTTTTTTATGGTTTTCGGAAAGCAGGCCATAGCAGGTACGGACCCGTTTCATGTCGTTCAATTCTTTGGCCAGCCGGAGAGCTTGTTGGGAATATTGGTTGGAGGTGGTATATTCATCCATGAGCTGGTAGGTCTGTGCCAGGTTCAACAGGCCGGAAAGCCGGGAATCTTTCATATTCATTTCGCGGCTGATCTGCAAACCGTTTTTAAAGGATGCCACCGCTCTGGTATATTCTTGGGCTTCAGACAAGATCATCCCCTGGTAGTAATAGGTTTTTTTTACACCGCTGGCATTGTTTAGTTTCTTATTGATCTTCAGGCTTTTGTCGAAGCAGGAGCGGGCTTGCTCGTAGAACTGGTTGTTCCAGTACAGAAAAGCCAATTTGTTGATATATTCAAGTGCGCTTCTCTGGTTGCCCGTTTCCTGGTAACGGGCAATTTTTTGTTCGTATTGCTGTGCTTTTTCCCGGTCTTCAGAAGACAGGGATTGCGCCCCGGCTAACTGCGGAAAGGCCAGTATACTGGTCAAAAACAACAATAAAAGTATTCTCAGGGCTTTCTTCACATCTTTGATTTTTAGGGTACGCGGATTCCCATGACCATAACATCATCTATTTGCTCGTAATCGCCTTTCCATCTGAAAAAGGTGTTATGGAGCACCTCTTTCTGTTTTGTCATGGGTATGCCATGGTTGCTTATCAGCAATTCCTTGAAATATTTATATCTGAATTTTTTCCCTTTATCACCGCCGAATTGATCGGCATACCCATCGGTAAACATATAAAGGGTGTCGCCGGATTGCAGTTGTATCTGTTGGTTGGTAAAAGGTTTGTCATAATTGATATTGATGCCAACCGGCATCCTGTCTCCCTTGATTTCTTTCAATCCCTGATTATTGATGATATAAATGGGGTTGTTGGCTCCGGCGAATTGTACTTTCCTCTGATCGAGGTCCAGCATGCAAAGTGCCATATCCATTCCTCCCTGAGCTTCCCCGATTTCCCCTTTTTGCTGAAGGGAAGAGATCATATATTCCCGCAGTTCACATAAGATTTCGGCGGGATTGGTGTATCTTCGCTGTTTAATGATCTGATTGAGGAAAATGATGCCCATCATATGCATCAGAGCCCCGGAAAGTCCATGGCCGGTACCGTCTGCCACGGCTATGAGCAGGTGGTTATTTTGTCTGTCTATCCAGTAAAAATCACCACTAACAACATTCTTGGGAAGATTCAGGACGAAATACCGGGAGATGGCTTGTTCAATATCTTTAGGATCTGGCAGGAACGCATCCTGAATGCGTTTGGCATATTTTAGATTGGCATACATGGCCTGATTTTTCTCAGTAATGATGTTTTTCTGCCTCAGGGTGGACTCATGCTGTTTTTTAAGCTGATGGTTGCGTTTTTCCACTTCAAGTTTCTCCCGGTCAATGGCACGGTATGCTTCGGCGAGTTTCAGGGCAGCTCTGACGCGCAGGATCAGTTGAATTTCTTCAAAAGGTTTTCGGATCAAGTCGATGGCACCCGCCTCCAGCACCTGCTCGAAATTTTCATCTACCGTTAATACAATGATGGGAATATCCCGGGTAAGTTGGTTTTGTTTGAGGAACTGAATGGCATCTAAGCCGTCCATGCCCGGCATTTCCAGCTCGGCAAGTATCAGGTCGGGTCTCTGTTCAATTGCCAGCTGGCACAACTCCATCCCGTCGTGAGCAATTATAATTTGATGCTCAAAATGATAGGATGACAAGACTTGTTTGGCATACATCAAATCCGCCTCGGAATCATCTGCAACCAATATGGTATAGTGGCTGTTGCTTCCCAAAAGCTCCAATAAGTCTAAAATGGAAAAATTATATGGCTCTAAATTAGTAATTCATCCTAAAAATATCAATAGATTGATAAAAATGTTTGATTTGGTATATTTGTACATTGACAAATAAGAAACAGCAGAATATGAAAGGGAATCATATGAATTACTGGGTTGAGCAATTGGGGCTGAAGGAGCACCCTGAAGGAGGTTATTATCGTGAAACATACAGGAGCCCTCTGCAATACGAGGGGCGTAGTCTGTCCACCCATATATACTATCTGCTGCCGGGTGATCACCATTCCAGGTTTCACAGGTTGAGATATGATGAGCATTGGTATTTTCATTATGGCTCCTCGATGAAAATGTATTTCCTGCATGATAACGGCAGGCTTACAGAACATCAACTGGGTGTGGATCCGGAGAAGGGAGAAGAATTATCGGTTTTGGTACCGGGCGGAACCATCTTCGCAGGTGAGGTAATGGATGAAAGCTCATTTACCCTGGTAAGCTGCCATATGTCGCCGGGGTTTCATTTTGAGGATTTTGAGATGTTTTCGCAAGAGCAGCTTGGCAATATGTTTCCCAAGCAGGAATCTATAATTCAAAAACTATCCTAACATGCTTGGAGCCATAGCAGGTGATATTATTGGATCGCGTTTTGAGGTGATCCCCACCAAATCGCTTGATTTCGAATTGTTCACCAATCTGAATGTATTCACCGATGATACGGTCCTCACCGTGGCTATAGCCGATGCCATCCTAAATAATCAGTCCTATCAAGAGAATTTGAGGGCGTTTGGGCGAAAGTATCCGGATGCAGGTTACGGAGGAAGTTTTATAAGATGGCTTTCCGGGGCAATACAGGGTCCATACTACAGCTTCGGTAATGGATCGGCCATGCGGGTAAGTCCTGTTGGCTTTGCTTTTGATACACGCACCCGGGTGCTGGAAGAAGCCAGAAAGACCGCTGAGGTCTCCCACAATCACCCCGAAGGCATAAAAGGAGCGCAGGCCTTGGCGCTTGGCGTTTTTTTATCCCGAAAGGGATACCAGAAAGAACAAATACGCGATGAATTGGAAAAGGAATTTGATTATGACCTTTCCCGCAGCCTGAATCAGATACGTCCTGAATACCAGTTTGAGATCAGCTGTCAGCGATCCGTTCCGGAATCGATCATTGCTTTTCTGGAATCCGATGATTTTGTTGGTGCCATTCGCAATGCCATATCACTGGGCGGCGACAGCGATACCATGGCTTGTATGGCAGGCGCCCTGGCTCAGGCATTCTACCAGGAGATACCCCGGGCAGTGGCTGAACAGGTCTATGCCCGCATACCCGAAGAATTTAAGGAGATCGTCATCGTTTTTGAGGAACACCATCTTTAATCCCTTCAGATGAGGGGTTCTTTGAAGAACCCTGGTAGATGGTGTCGATCGGAGTCCGGTCGATCCCGTAAGGATTCTCCCGCTTCATCATGATGAAGATGCGTCCCTGCTGACTGTTTTTTTCAGCTACCACAGACAGGTCGCCATTGAGCAGCTTCCAGCCTTCCCGGTTATACTTCTTGATCATGCGAATCAAGTATGAATAGTCGTATTTGTCTTTTACCTTGCTGGCCGGAACTTTTTTTACGATGTATTGCTGCCCGTCTACGGATATGTATATCCTGCCTGGGCTAAGAAAAGCCGGCCACTGCATATCTGCAACAATGATCAGGTACTGGGTGGCGTCAGTGGAGGGCTGCGCCGGAATATCCGGGGCCAACATCATAACCATGATAGCGGCCAGTGCTGCTTTAAAGGGTTTCATAAGCCAGATATTTATGATTTCACATCACTTGTTTTCCGGCCTGGTTGAGGCAGTAGTGCTTCCACCTCATTGGGTATTCGGTTGACCGGTTGATTATTTATTTCTATGCAAATTTCATGCAATAATTTGCCGGATAGAACATAATTAACTGTATATAAGTAATTTATATACTGAAGAAATATTCGGGTAGGATACCCCTGTTTCATATTAAAGAGGTCGGGTTTGCTGAACCGATTGAATTATAAAAGATAATATCTCCAGGCCTGGAGGCAAATGACATTTTGGGTTTCGAGTAAAAAAAGACAGGCCTGATTCAGAAGTTTCTGTCTTTTGTAGAATCCTTTATTTAAAAAACCTTACAGAAGCAAAAAAAATCTATTTTTTTCTGGGAGACAGTATTTTTAGGATTTTTTTTACGAATTTTAGGATGCTTGAAATTTGAGTCTTAACACATATAATTCAATGAAACGTCCATGAGGAAATAATCATTATCTTACACGAACATGATTATTTACGAATGGTAAGTTCCATCTGACCATTAAAAATTAAAAATAAACAGATGAAAATCAAAATTCTGGATAATGTTTTTATTCCCATGCAGGATGGAACAAAGCTGGCCTCCAAGGTATGGATGCCTGTAGATGCCGGTGAAAATCCGGTTCCTGCCATTTTAGAATATATACCCTATCGCAAACGTGATTTTAAGGCGGTTCGGGATGATCAGATCCATGGTTACTTTGCCGGGCACGGGTATGCCGGTATCCGTGTTGATTTGCGAGGTAGTGGCGATTCAGAGGGTATATTAAGGGATGAGTATTTGCAGCAGGAATTGGATGACGGGTTGGAGGTGCTCAGCTGGCTGGCTGCTCAGCCATGGTGTACGGGAGATGTTGGAATTATCGGGATATCATGGGGTGGTTTTAACGGGCTTCAGATAGCGGCTTTACAACCTCCTGAGCTGAAAGCTGTTATTACGGTTGCTTCCTCCGATGACCGTTACGCCGATGATGTACATTATATGGGGGGGACCCTCCTTACAGATAACCTCTCCTGGGCCTCAACCATGTTTGCTTATAATTCCTGTCCCCCCGATCCCCTTATAGTGGGTGAGAGATGGAAGGAGATGTGGCTGGATCGCCTGGAGGGCAGTGGATTGTGGTTGAAGAAATGGCTAGAACATCAGCGAAGGGATGATTACTGGAAGCATGCTTCGGTTTGCGAGGACTATTCAGCTGTGCGCTGCCCGGTTTTTGCCGTTAGTGGTTGGGCTGACGGTTATACCAATACCGTATTCCGGTTGATGGAGAAGCTTGAGGTACCCCGCAAAGGCCTTATAGGTCCGTGGGGACATAAATATCCGCACATGGGAGGACCGGGACCTGTGATCGATTTCTTACATGAATGTGTCCGATGGTGGGATCAATGGCTTAAGGACATCGATACCGGGGTGAAGCGGGATCCTATGATCCGTGCCTGGATGAAAGATACGGTTTCTCCTATCTCGGATAAAAGACCCGGGCGATGGGTTGGAGAGGCCAAATGGCCTGCTGCGGATATTCAGAGCAAAGTGTTCAATCTTTTATATGGCGAACTAACAGATGACAAAAATCAGAAGAGTACCGCGGCTTTGAGCATACAGAGTCCTTTGAGCGTTGGATTGTTCGCCGGAAAATGGTGCTCATATTCTGAAACAACCGATCTGCCGAGTGATCAGCGTGAGGAGGATGGAGGGTCCCTGATATTTGATACCCTGCCGTTGGAGGAGGACCTGGAAATACTTGGCTCCCCCAGGCTGGAGCTGGAGCTGTCGTCCAACAAACCCATTGCTACCCTGGCGGCGCGCATCTCCGATGTTGCTCCAAATGGAAGAGCTACGCGCATCACATACGGTGTACTGAACCTGACGCACAGAAACAGCAACGAGGAACCTGAAGAATTGCAGGAAAACAAGAAATACCGCATTTCGCTGGATATGAATTATGTTGGGCAGCAATTTCCGGCGGGCAACCAGTTGCGCCTGTCTATCTCCTCCTCCTACTGGCCACTGGCCTGGCCTTCGCCTGAGCCTGCCCGGTTAAAGGTGTTTATGGAAAACAGTATACTTTCACTGCCTGAGAGAAAACCTAAAGATGGTGATGCGACCCTCAGAGACCTTGGTAAACCCGGGATTCATCGATCGTTGCCTACTACCTTGTTGGCCCCTTCTCACCGGGAGTGGGAAGTTAAGCACAATCTGGCGACCAACGAGGTGATGCTGCATGTTACCAACAATGATCCATTATACCGGCTGGATGATATCAACTGGACCATTCAGAAGGACGTGACGGAGAAGTATTTCTATAAGAACAACAATTACGACACCTTGCGGGGCGAGGTGACCAGTAAGCGACGCTTCAAAAGGGATGACTGGGAGGTTACCACCATTACCCGCACCATACTGACATCCGGAAGAACCCATTTCAGAATAAGAGCCACCCTGGATGCCTGGGAAGAGGATACCCGCGTGTTCAGTAAAACCTGGAATGAGAATATTACCCGCAATTTATTATGATGTATATTTTTAGTTTTCCTATGTCTCATGTGTTTTAATGCAGTGTAAAAAAAGATGAAAGAGAAAAAACAAGTTTTTGTTGTAGGCCTGGATGAATTCAATCTGAAGAAGCTTCAGCGATTGCCCGAGGCTGCCGAATGTGATTTCCTGCCCGCTATCGAATATCAGGAAATGCGAGGGGTTCAGAATTATGATATCAAGGCCCTTATTGAAACAGCATTCCAACGAATCGATCAAAACGGCAAAATCGATGCCGTTGTTACCTATTATGATTTTCCCGGTACCAATTTGGTACCAATTATTGCAGGCAAATACAGGCTTACCTCTCCAACACTGGAGAGCGTGCTTAAGTGCGAACATAAGTATTGGAGCCGGCTGGAGCAGAACAAGGTGATCCCCAGAAGCATTCCCATGTTTGCTGCTTTTGACCCCTTTGATGAGGCTGCTTTTCAGAAAATTGAATTGATACCTCCCTTCTGGATCAAACCCATCAAATCGTTCCGTTCCTTTCTGGCCTATAAGATCAACAGCGAGCATCAATTCAATGAATACATGAAGGAGGTACAGGAGCATATTGAATATATGTCGGAACCCTTTAATTATATCTTTCAGCGTTATGAGCTACCCCAGGAATATGCCAGCATGAATGAGACCATGATCGCTGAAACACCCATTACCGGCCATCAGTGTACCATAGAAGGTTATGTCTATGACGGTGAAGTGGTGATCTATGGCATCGTCGATTCAGTGAGGGAGGAGGATCGATCTTCCTTTGCTCAGTATGAGTATCCCTCCTCCCTGCCTCAGGAGATCCAGTTTCGGATGGCTGATCTGGCACGCAGGGCCATCACCCAGATCGGTTTGAACAATTCAGCCTTCAACATCGAATTTTTCTATAATTCTACGGTGAACCAGATTTTTCTGCTGGAGATCAATCCCAGGATTTCCCAGGCCCATACCGATATTTTTGAGAAGGTGCACGGGGTATCGCACCATTCCATCATGCTGAACCTGGCTTTGGGCCGCCGGCCCCATGCTTTGGAATATAACGGGAAGCACCGTATAGCCGGCAACTTCATGCTGCGCATCTATGATGCGGGTCTTGTAACAAAGATCCCTTCTTCCCGGGAGATTGAAAAGCTACAACAGAGGTATCCCGATATGAGCCTGAAGCTTCATGTAAAAGAGGGGATGCACCTAAGTGAACTCCAGGGGCAGGACAGTTACAGCTATGAGTTGGCCAACCTCTTTATTGGTGCCCGAAACCAGGAGGAGTTGATGGAAAAGTACAGAGATTGCCTGGAACATCTTACCTTCGAGTTCGAATTCGATGAGTTGCCGCAGGTACGATAACCCCACATTTATTTTTCTCAGGACTTACAAGAGCTTGAAGAGCCTATGAAGGCTACTCTTCCTTAAGTTCTTGTAAGTCTTTTTTCCACTATCTCCTGTTTTTTTTCAGTAAGCGAAGATTTTTTGTGTTTGGATCCCGGTGCCTCGAAAGATGATTTTGGCCGGTCGGGATAAGAGGATCTGGAGATAATCTGAAAAGTGGTCAGATAACTTATTCCTGATATGGAAAAGCCGATATAATAGCCGCCAGGGTCTTTCCCAAAATAGATTTTGGTGAGGCCAAAAATCACGATGATCACGATCCTTTGAAATGGATGGATTTCTTATTATATTAGATACCTACTCCTGGTAGACTATAGCAATTATGAGGCAAAAGGAATTTTTAAGAAATGCCGGAAGGGGTGTTTTAGCCATTGGGTGAGCTTCCGCCATGTTTTTTTATCTTCCTGTTGGTGCCAGGAATGCATGTTCGAATAGTAATAGAGTTCATTGATTAAATGGGCATGATGCCTAACTTGAAAGTCATTGCAAGTTCATAAACAGGTAATTAGATATCATATTATTATGGCAGGCCTTTTACAATCAGGAGAGATGAATGATCTGACCCTTACCCTGGGTTTGATCGTGGTACTTTTGATTGCGTGGATTTTTCTGCGCCGCATGGGGAAAAGGGATAAGCGTAGTTTTCGCAGCACAAGCCTGCGGAACCTGAGGCAACGTTATCTAAGGGGAGAGATCAGCGACGAAGAATATGAAAAACAGAAGAGCGATCTGGAAGAGGAGTAAAAGGTTATCTCTCCAGAACACCGAACAGGTCATTCGGTTGTTCCAGGAACAAGTTGAGACCTGCTTTGCCGGCTTCTTCCCTGAAAGTTTTCTTTTCCTCGTCTGACTTGGCCCACAGGGCAGCGGCAAATTGAGTGCCTGCCTGACGAGCTGTGTGGTAATCCATCAGGTTATCCCCTATGTAAAGCACGGCGGAGCGATCTATACCCAGTTGATCAGCGGCTTGTTCCAGTCCTTCGGGATTGGGCTTGTGATGTTCCACGTCACTATCGGTTACAACCACGGCAAAATCACCCAAAGGTTCTTTGCGGGAAGTGATTTCCCATGCAGCTCTGCTCTTACCGGTAAATATGCCAAGGGGATATTTTGCTTTCCGCAGGGTACTTAGCATCTGGGATACCCCCGGATACATACCCCGGGAGGTGGAGTCGTAAAAATAGCCGTAATGGCTGATGAAGCGCCTGAATGCCTGATCCTGTTCTTTTTCGGGGATGGTGCGTTCAATAAACTGAAGCTCGGGAGTGGGTTTGGTACTCTCTATGTCGCGGGTAGTTAATGTTTTTCGGACATAGGGCTGGACGATGAGCCGGTATGCCTCAAGATAGAGATCCCAGGTATTGATCAGTGTCCCGTCCAGGTCGAATAAGATGCCCGATATCATCATGCCAGCAGTTTTAATTTTTCCAATATGCTTTCCATGTACAACATAAAAGCTTTTTAATTGTTCTATGAACCAAGTATCGCCCTTCTATTTTGCTCAGGATACCTTATTGTAATCCTGATTGGCAGAAAATTTTGAGGGGAAATTATATTTTTTCAATTTTGTTATTTTTCCTATAACCAGTCTCCATTTACAGGGCTGGAAGAAATTTTTCAACAGGATTATGGAGTTAATCAAAGTAGAACAACTGATAAAAAGGTTTGATGATCTGGTGGCGGTCGACCGGGTGAATTTCGCCATTGAGGAAGGGGAGATCTTCGGTTTTTTAGGACCCAATGGTGCAGGAAAAACCACGACCCTCTCCATTTTATCGACCCTGTTGAAGCCAACCTCCGGGAAAGCCTGGGTAAACGGGTATGATGTTGAGACGCAGAAATCGCAAGTCAGACAATCTATTGGCGTGGTCTTTCAGGATCCCACCCTGGACGAGGAGCTTACAGCCCGGGAGAACATGGATATACACGGCAGGCTTTATGGCATGAAACATCGGCGGGAAAAGATCGATGCCCTGCTGAATCTGGTGGAGCTGGATAACAGGAAGAATCAGCTGGTCAAGCAGTTTTCCGGGGGCATGAAACGTCGCCTGGAGATCGCCCGGGGGTTGTTGCACGAGCCCCGCATCCTCTTTCTGGATGAACCAACCCTCGGCCTGGACCCTCAGACCCGCAATCATTTATGGGATTATATCCGGGAGTTGAATCAGAAGAAGGGTGTCACCATCATCCTGACCACCCATTATATGGATGAAGCAGAGAAGTTATCCGACCGGGTGGCCATCATTGATCATGGCCGGATCATAGCCCTGGATACCCCTGGAGCTCTTAAGGAGCAGTTAGGCGGAAGCATGATTCGCATCGAGTCGCACGAGAGTGGAAAAGTATCTGAGAAACTCTCCGGATTGCAATGGCTCAGCAATCTGAATGCCCACAACGGGTATGTGGATGTCACCCTGCAGAATGCTGAGAAGCGCATTGCTGAGGTGATCAAGGCTTTAAATGATGTACCTGTTGAATCGGTGTCCCTCCAGATACCAACCCTGGAAGATGTTTTTCTCAGCTATACCGGAAGGACCATCCGCGACCAGGAAGCCAGTGCCAGGGACCGTATCAGGCAACGACGAAAAGCAGCCCGACGATGAAAGCACTCAGCGCCATCTATACCATATGGTACCGCAATGTATTGAAGTATTTCAGGATGAAAAGCCGGATCATCGGGAGCTTGGGCATGCCGTTCTTTTTTCTGGTGATCATCGGTTTTGGCCTGAATTCAACCATCGCCATACCTGGTATGCAGGTGGATTATGTGGAATTCATAGCTCCCGGCATCATTGCCATGAGCATCTTGTTCTCCAGTATGTTTTCCGGTGTTCAGCTCGTTATTGATAAACAGGTGGGTTTTCTCAAGGAGACCCTCGTGGCTCCGGTATCCCGCTTGCACCTGATGATCGGCCAGGCGCTCGGTGGAGCCACTACTGCCTTGATGCAGGGAATATTGGTGTTGGTCATTTCTTTGTTCATTGGCGTTAACCTGCCCAGCATTTCCGGTATTCTGATCGCTTTGCTGTTTATGTTCCTGATTGGCCTTTCCTTTACCTCGGTGGGTATAGCTTTCGCTTCCCGGATGGAAGATACCCATGGCTTTCAGCTGATCGTCAACTTTGTTTTGTTCCCCGTATTCTTCCTGTCCGGGGCCCTATTTCCCCTGGACCGCATACCCGGCTGGCTGTCGTTTCTTACTTACATCGATCCTTTGACCTATGGCGTGGAGGGTATACGCTATGGCATGCTGGGTGTTTCCCAGATCGCCCCTGTGCTCAGCTTCGCTGCTCTTGGTGGCTTCCTGATAGCCATGCTCCTGCTGGGCAGTTTGCTCTTCAATAAGATTAAAATCTGATAGGCCTATGAGAGTTGTTGCCCTTAGAATATCCAGACATTTGAGCCGGAGCCTGCTTCCGGGTTTATGGATTCTTTTATTATTGTCCGGCGCGTGTAAACCTAAATACGAGGAACACCGGCTGGAAGTGACGGCAACGGCCTATAATTCCCATGTGAATCAAACATCTGGAGACCCCAGGATTACAGCATGGGGAGATACCCTGAAACCTGGTATGAAAGTACTCGCCGTTTCAAGAGATTTGATTGACAGCGGATTGACCTCTGGTGTGGAAGTTAAGATCGAAGGGCTCCAGGGAACCTACATTGTTAGAGATAAGATGAACCGCCGGTGGACCAAGAAGATTGATATATATATGGGGGAGGATGTTAAAAAAGCAAGAGAATGGGGGAAAAAGAAAGTCTTTATACGATGGAAGACACCTGTTAAGGAAAAAGACTCGTTATAGAAGCACTTTTTGAACGGGTTCTACTGGTTTTTTCCTTTTTCATTCTTTTTAAACATGCTTGTTGTTTTCAGATTGGGGGAATTTGTTATATTTTTATGGACTTGAACAGGATACGTTTGGGAGATCATGATTTTTGGCTTTATACCCCGCTGCAGCAAACCCTAAAAATGCTTATATGAGAGTAGTGTTATTCAATGGAAGTCCCCGTGAAAAAGGAAACACGGCCACCCTGCTTACCCGGATGTCGGATGTGTTTCATGAATCCGGGGCAAAGGTTGACTATGTTCAACTGGGCGGTCAACCCATTCAGGGCTGCACGGCATGTATGGAATGTCGCAGCAATAAGGATGAACGGTGTGTACTGGAAGACGATCCCATCAATGAATACATACAAATGATGAAGAAAGCCGATGCCATAGTGATCGGCTCGCCTGTGTATTTTTCCCAGATGACTCCTGAAACAAAGGCCCTGATTGATCGATGCGGTTATGTGATCGGGGGCAACGGCAAATTTCTCAGCCGAAAGATCGGCGCAGCCGTCACAGTAGCCAGACGTGCCGGTATGATGCCCGCCTTCCATTCCATCAACGATTTTTTCTTTATCAATGACATGGTGGTCCCGGGCTCGCGATACTGGAATGTTGGCGTTGCCAGGGAACCCGGGGAGGTGGAAAATGACCCGGAAGGGCTCTCCATCGTAAGCCGGCTGGCGGAGAATATCCTATGGCTACACGAATGCATCCAATCCTGATGCGCATATCTTTATTAAAATTAAATTAATATTGGCCGGGAAAGATTTCTGAAAACTCCGGCTTGCAGACCACAACAAACTACCGGGTATTGAACTATTGACCGGTTGGTATGGAATGTTTATCTTGACTATAAACAGGTTCATCATGGCCGGTATGACCCATTACGATTATTTGATGCCCGTATTGAAGGAATTCCGTTCCTATTTTGGCGAGGATAAATTCTTGTTTACCTATATCGCACCAAAAGACCGGGAATTGTTTTATACTTTTCTCCGGAATATCTACAATTCCTCCGTCTCCCATTCCCTGTATCTCACCCTTGAAAATCCCCATACCGTCAGGAAGCTGTTGTCCGACATGGGCCTTCTTGAAGACACAGAGATGGAGATCTATATCGCTTCCAATGACCTTTACTCCACACGTTGGTTCAATGAAACCCTGAAGGATTTTATACGCAAAAAAAACCTGAAATTTGAATACTGACAAGTAGTTTAAGGTTCCGTGTTTCATTTTAACAAACTTTATTTTGAGCGAATCAGTGAAAAGGTCACCCATGTGGATCAGGACAAGTCCCAATAACCAAAACCCAAAACCACAGCCTTATAAGTGAACAAATAGGCTATGCCGGGAACAAAGGAGGAAAAATTCGTCCGGACTGTTATACCACCCCAGGGATGAAGGATTTCGGAGGTTGCAGATCGATCTGGACAGCAGGTCACTGGGCTTTGAAGGCAGGGGTTGCATCTATCACCGGTATTTTTGTTAATAGATTTTTCTTTATATATTTACATTACAGACAGATTCGTGGTGAGGTAACCCGCAGATAAAAACAAAATTAGGGGACAACCAGCAGATAATTTTGTTTTTCCGTGAGCTACCGAGGTGGTTGTGGATTCCAATGCCAATGGGGTGAATCACTCCGACGGATATCTGCTGCAGGGCACTGGTGGCTGGCAAAACTGTCTCTTATCCAAAACTGTGATATTGCCCTTGTCGTTGTTTCGCGACCGCATAGGGGTGATCACAGACCGGATCACAAAGGTTTGCGGCCCCGGCGAGATGATCGATGTGATCGCTGCCATCAAATGGGTGGAGGGCACGGTGATGGATGCCGGCACGAAGCTTTCAAAATGATGCCTTATTAAATACTATATGAACCTTTAAATTCAATGTCTATGAAAAAGTACAAATGCAGAGTTTGTGGACACATCTATGACCCTAGGGAGGGAGATCCCAAAGGAAAGATCAAACCCGGAACACCATTTGAGGACATTCCTGATGACTGGAGATGTCCTGTATGTGGAGTAGGAAAAGGAGAATATGAACCCATCGATTGAGTATATGAATCCGCTGAAAAGGAAACCGGAGGCATTAATCTCCGGCTTTCCTATTCTATAACGCCTGCTTTCGACCTCCGGTTGTTTTTGATAAAAAAAGCTCCGGCCAGGGCAGCCAGCAGGAAGAATGTTCCAGCAGCCAGTGCCAGCGCGTTTGTCAGTGTATCATGATCGGCATGAACAACATGAACCACTTGGCGATCTTGATCAGGTATAGTTTGGTGATGTTTGTCTGAAGTCCTTCTTGCATGGTGCCCAAGATGATCCGACAAAAGTAAAGGATCATTCGAACAAATAAAAATTGGATTTCCGCTTGCTTTTTCTTTGCTTCAGTGAGATCGGCCAACCGGATATTCTTTCGTTCTTCCAACAACCAGGACCTGCCTCTGATCGTACAACCCGATTTTGCACCCCTGCCTGAAAAACTCATGCAAATCATCGAGAAGAAAGGACTGGTCAACTGGATCCGCTCCCAGGCCTGATGATGGATCGGGTTCTCTTTTCATTGAACAATGCCTGATAGATGATGCAGGATTTTTCCGGGAATCCTTTTTTCACTTAAGATATTTTTATATTTTTGTACCGCTTTATCAGCCCGGTCCCGTAGCTCAGCTGGATAGAGCAACGGCCTTCTAAGCCGTAGGTCCCAGGTTCGAATCCTGGCGGGATCACCATCCTACCTTTGCCGGCACCCTCAAAAATCAACCTGCCTCAATGGGCTTGTGATCAATTGTTTTTGGACCACCTGCCTGGTATAGATCCACAAATCAATATTTATGGGTATTGTTCGTTATTGGACACTTGCTATATCAAAATCCTACAGATTCAGGAAAAATGAAGATTGAATGGATGATTTTTTAGTTGTGCACATTTTATTTTAATCCCAGCAGCCTGGCCAGTTCCTTGAGGAACCCGGTACCTGCTTCTCCTCCAGATGCTTTTCCGTTGCCACTGGCACCATTGAGGATCTTTTCCGGCAGCTGGTTCTTGTCGGTTTCAAAGAAACCTATGGAACGGTATTTGTTATAGCGCTGATTTTTCATCTTTTGCTCATCCATGAAAGAGTAATGGAAGATGTCGTTGTAAAGCATCTTCTCCAGTTCCTCAAGGGTAGGTTGTGGGTTGGTGTCAAAGTCTTCCGCTTCTTTTTGTATCTCATCCACGATGCCCAGCTCAAAGAGATCGTAAGCGGTAAGCTTAAGAGATTCCGCTGCTTGTTCGGCTTTGGAGGCGTCCTTGAACAGGATGGAGGCGCAGCCTTCAGGCGATATCACCGACAGGATGGAGTTTTCCATCATGTAAAGCTTGTTGGAAACGCTCAGGGCCAGTGCTCCGCCCGATCCCCCTTCGCCGGTGATCACTGTGAAGGTAGGCACATTCAGGTCGGAGAGCTCGAACAGGTTGCGGGCAATGGCCTCTGAGATGCCTCTTTCCTCAGCACCGATGCCACAATAAGCTCCCGGGGTGTCGACAAAGAAGATCACAGGACGCTTGAATTTTTCGGCTTGCCTGGCCAGACGCAATGCTTTGCGGTACCCTTCAGGGTGGGGCATGCCAAAGTTGGCATCCATGTTTCCCCTTAGCTCTTTGCCTCTGCGGGTACTGATGGCGGTCACCGGAATGTCTTTCAGGTAACCGATACCACCCAGTATGGCATTGTCATCGTGTCCCAGGCGGTCACCATGCAAAGGAATAAAGTCTTTGATGAGGTATTCGATATAGTCCTGTGGCTTGGGTCTTTCCAGGGTTCTGGCAATCTTGACCCGCTCCCAGGGGGTGTGTCCTTTCTTTTGTTCCTGCCATTCGGTATATTTTTCGGGCTGTACCTTAGAGAGCTTTTTTTCCAGACTGTTGATCTCCTGGTTCAAATCAACCCCCTTGGTCCTGGAGATTTGTTCCAGGCTCTTGATGGTTTTTTTTATTTTATTTGTATACTCCATGGTCTTTTTTTTGGATGGTAAAAGCATTAATATTGGTGGATTTTAAGGATCTTATGCAAGGTATCTTTTAGTTGGTTACGCTCGCAGATCAGATCTACAAATCCTTTTTCCTGCAGAAATTCGGAGGTCTGAAAACCTTCAGGCAGTTTTTGCTTGATGGTTTGTTCGATCACCCGTGGACCGGCAAAGCCGATCAGTGCATTGGGCTCGGTGATGATGATATCCCCCAGCATGGCAAAGGAAGCTGTTACTCCGCCTGTGGTGGGATTGGTGATCAGGCTGATAAACAGATTGCCTGCATTGCTGAAACGCTTGGCAGCCGCGGCAGTTTTAGTCATCTGCATCAGGGAAACAGCTCCCTCCTGCATTCTGGCCCCTCCGGAACGCGAAAGGATGATTACAGGAAGTCTTTGGGAGGTGCCCTTTTCAAAGAGCAGGGCGATTCTTTCTCCCAACACGGACCCCATAGATCCCAGGATGAAATCGGTATTCATGATGCCGAATAACACGGGTATCCCGTCAATTCGAGCTCTTCCTGTAGCGATCCCTTCATTGACATTTTTCTCGTATAGTTGGTCAAGTTTTTGCTTATATCCGGGAAATTCCAGCACATCTACCGTCTTATATTCCTCGAACAGGTTCTGTACACTCTGATGATCAAAAAGCACCTCGGTCCACTGGTGGTTGGATATGCGCATGTGGTACCCGCAATCCGGGCAGATGCCATGGTTCTTGTCGATCTTTTTCTTATAGATCATCTTCTTGCAACTGGGGCATTGGATGAACAGGTTGTCGGGAACCGATGCCTGAAAGCGCTCCTTTCGGGTCTTCAGAAAGTTTTGTATGATATGTTGAATTTTTCCGCTCATGTTGGCTCGTTTGAATTAAGACTTTTTCAGCAGTTCATTTTCGATGAAATTAATTGAATAATCCCCATTCAGGAAAGAATCTGAGGACAGAATATCAATGAGGAAGTCTTTGTTGGTTTTAATCCCACTGATGCTGAACTCCTCCAGGGCACGGATCATTCTTGCAATAGCCTGCTTGCGGGTATTGTCGTAAGCGATCACTTTGGCTACCATCGAGTCGTAATAGGGTGGTATCTCTGCACCGGGATAAATGCCTGAGTCTATGCGAATGCCCGGTCCGGAGGGGAATACCACATTGTGTACCTTGCCGGCAAAGGGCATGAAGTTTTGTTTGGGATCTTCTGCATTGATCCGGCATTCAATGGCATGGTTGTTCCATTGAATCTGATTTTGTTTCCAGCTGAGTTTTTCACCGGCAGCCACCCGAATCTGTTCTTTGATGATATCGATAGAGGTGGTCACTTCAGTTATAGGGTGCTCCACCTGTATCCGGGTGTTCATTTCCATAAAATAAAAACGGTCGTTTTCATAGAGAAACTCCACGGTGCCGGCATTGGTGTATTTGAGTTGTTTGAGGGCCTGGGTGACTTTGCTGCCGATCGATTTTCGTTTGTCGGCATCGATCACCGGAGAGGGCGTTTCCTCGATGACTTTCTGCTTTCGCCGTTGGCTGGAACAGTCCCTTTCTCCCAGATGAATGCAGTTGCCATGCTCGTCGGCAATAACCTGTATCTCAATATGTTTAGGGCTTTCAAAATACTTTTCCAGGTAGAGATTGGGGTCGCTAAAGGCCATCTTGGCTTCATGTGAGGCTTCCTGGAAGATGGCCTCAAACGATTTCTCATCCTCGATCAGGCGGATGCCCCGGCCTCCTCCTCCGGCAACGGCCTTGATCAGAAGGGGAAATCCAATTTTTTTTACTTCTTTCATGGCCATTTCGGGATTGGTGAATCCCTGGTCGGGACCTGGGATAACCGGAACACCATGCTTGGCCATAAGCTGCTTGGCCAGGGATTTGTTGCCCAGCTTGGCAATCGAATCGGAAGAGGGACCGATGAATTTGATGCCCACTTCTTCCACCATATGTGCAAATTCACTGTTTTCCGAAAGAAAGCCGAAACCCGGGTGAATGGCATCCACCTCTCTCTGCACAGCGGCCGAGATAATGTTGCTCATATTTAAATAACTCTGCCCGGCCGGGGCAGGACCTATACACACCGCCTCTTCCGCCATCTTAACATGCAATGAATCTCTGTCGGCTTCCGAATATACGGCAACCGTGTCGATGCCCATTTCCTTACATGCCCTGATTACCCGGATCGCTATCTCCCCACGGTTGGCTATCAAAACTTTGTTGAACATACGTTACCCATTGAAATGAAAAAATGCAGTACCTTTTAATCCTGCCTGATCTTGTAGAGCTCGGTACCGTATTCTACGGCCTGTCCATCCTCGGCTACTACCTCCACAATTTCCCCGCTCACGTCCGATTCGATCTTATTCATCACTTTCATGGCCTCAACAATGCATAACACATCGCCTTTCTTAACTTTGTCACCGGCTTTGACGAAAGCAGACTTGCCCGGTGCAGGCGAGGTGTAGAAAGTGCCGATGATCGGAGAAATAACCTTGTGGAGATCTTCCTCCGGCTCAGAAGCGGCTTGCTCCTGGCCGGCAGTCTCTTTTTCTTCATCCGAGAGGGATGCATGAGGGGTTCCCTTCGATTCTGACCTGGCGATCAATTCTTTTAACTGATCGATGTTGGTGCCCTGCAGATTAGAGGTCTCATGGCTGCCGTTTTTGTGCCTGGAGAGCTCAATCTCTTCTTCTCCCGTCTTGTAGCGCAAACTATCGATAGAGCTCTTTTCAAACTGATCCAGGATCCTGAGTATGTCTTCCAACTTAATATTTTCCATGTTTTTATCTGAATTTTGTATTCAATGAACAGGAACAAAGCAACACTTGTTTAACCTTTCAGAAGCTCTTTGTTAATCTTTATTTCTAATATTCACACAATAATCCCATACCTTGAACCATAACCGGATTCTTTTGTTATGCCCAATTTGTATGTTTACCCAATCTAATTGGTATTCAACTATATTTGATCAAAACTGCATCGGCTCTGCAGGAAACTAATCGGGAACAATATATACAAAAGTACAGAGAAATTCAAACTCTTTATATTTATTTGTATGTCAAAGGGTTTTAATTTGATGTTGTTCAGCATACTTGTCGGCATTTTTACACCCCCGATATTTTTATGGTTTAATGAACCAATTGCAAAACGGTGGGACGGAAAGCTTATTTTACTGAATGAACTATAATTATTGTTTCGATGTAAGATTGTATTCCGGCATCACCCCGGTGATCGTTGGAAGTTCTGTTACCAAGACAGGGGGGTAAAGGATGTTTGCTGACTCCGGGAAAGGCCTGGACCGAATTTTCTCAAAAAAAAGCATTATTTTTGATATCTTTTGTATTTAAATAAGAAGAAAACACCAACATGAAAATATTATATTACGATTGTTTTTCAGGGATCAGTGGCGATATGAACCTGGCAGCCCTGATCGGGCTGGGCGTCGAACCTGATTATCTGCGTTCGCAATTGAGCAAGTTGGGCCTGGAAGGATATTCCATCCGGGTTAGCCGGGATGTTCGTCATTCCATTTCCGGTACGCGGGTGGATGTTATCCTGAATCATTCCCACGATCACCCCCACGATCGGGAAGAGGTTCATTCCCACGGACACAGCCATGAGCATGTACACCGTAACCTGGAGGATATACGAAAGATCGTTGAATCCAGCGCTCTGAATGGGACTGTTAAGGAGTCGAGCATGAAAATGTTCCGGCTTATTGCGGAAGCAGAGGCCAAAGTGCATGGCACCACCGTAGATCAGATCCATTTTCATGAGGTAGGGGCGGTGGATTCGATTGTTGACATCGTTGGAGCCGCTATATGCCTGGATTACCTGAAGGTTGACAGGGTGGTCAGTTCTCCGGTTCAATTGGGGGGTGGTTTTGTGGAGTGTGCCCATGGCAAAATGCCTGTGCCCGCCCCTGCTACCCTGGAGATACTCCGCGACATACCCGTGAAAACGGGTGCTGTGGACAAGGAAACCACCACACCAACCGGAGCAGCCATTTTAGCGGCCAATGTGGATATCTTTACTGACAACCATCAGATGCAAGTGGAGCAGGTAGGCTATGGTATTGGCCATCGCGATCTGGCGATTCCCAATATCCTGAGGGTTTATCTTGGCAGGGCCGGGGAAGAGCAGTTTGCAGGAGGATATCAAAAGCATCAGGCAATGCAGCTTACCTGTAACATTGATGATATGAACCCCGAGCATTATGATCATGTCATCGAACAGCTGTTTGAAGCGGGTGCAGATGAAGTGTACATCACACCGGTGGTTATGAAGAAAAACCGGCCTGCTTCACTTCTCAGTGTTCTTTGTAAGCCTGAGCTGCATGAAGGTATCAGCCGTCTGCTGCTTACACAAACCACTACTCTTGGGCTGCGAACCATGAGATTGGAGAAGACTGAGTTGGAGAGACAGATGAAAACCCAAACAACACGTCACGGAGCTGTAAGGATCAAGATTGCTTTCCTTGATGGAAAAGCCATTAAGTACAAGCCTGAATATGAAGATTGTAAACGTATAGCCAGGGAACAAGGCCTTAATCTGCAGCAAGTGTGCAGGCATATCCAACAGGATATCGATTCCGATAATTAAATGTACCTTATGGATCAAAATTCTAAATATACAAGCCTTCAGGAGGAATTAAAGAAGATGGGCAGCCTGGTCGTGGCTTTTTCAGGAGGTGTGGACAGCACTTTTCTGCTGGCTGCCGCCCGGGAAGCTCTGGGAGATGAAGTAAAAGCGGTAACCGTTTCAACTCCCTATGTAGCCGGATGGGAAGAGAAAGAGGCAGTGCAGATTGCCCGGGATCTTAAGGTTCCTCACCAGGTGATCAGACATCCGGTCTTCGAAGAGATTCGAGATAATCCGCCTCAGCGGTGTTACCTTTGTAAGAAGCATATCTTTACATCGATCTTTGAGGAAGCAGAGAAACAAGGGTTTCGTTATGTAGCCGATGGCACCAATGTAGATGACTATAAGGATATACGACCGGGAATCCGTGCTCTGAGGGAATTAGGTGTTAAAAGCCCGTTGGCCGATTGTGGCATCAACAAGCAAGATATCCGTGAATGCTCCAGACAGATGGGCCTGCCTACCTGGGATAAGCCTGCATACGCCTGTTTGCTTTCCAGGCTGCCATTTCATACCACCATCCGCCAGGAGTTGCTGGACCGCATAGAGCAGGCAGAACTGCTTGTAAGAGATGCCGGCTTCCCTGCCGCACGAGTGAGAACCCACCAGGAGATCGCCCGGATAGAAGTACCTCCGGATCAGCTTGAATCATTCCTCAAAAAGGCTTCAGAGATCCATCTGACCCGCCAGCTCAAAAAACTGGGCTATAAATATGTTACCCTTGATATGGAAGGATACCGGATGGGCAGTTTCAATGACCCCGAAATCAAACAATAACATTATGGATAACCAAACACTGGAAGATCTGCTGCGAAGCATTCAGGAGAACCGCCTCTCGGTAGATGAGGCTATGAAAACACTTAAGCATTTCTCTTATCAGGATATCGGTCATACCAAGATCGACAACCACCGTCAGATCCGTACGGGTTATCCTGAGGTGATCTACTGTTCCGGTAAGACACCTGAACAGGTGCGGGATATTTTTCAGGCCATGCTGGAGCGCGATAATAATGTGATTGCCACAAGGGCAGGCAAACATATTTATAAAGAGGTTGCTTCGGTCATCCCCGAGGTGGAATATCATGAAACAGCACGCATCATCACCTTACAACGCAAAGAGATTCCCATGGTCCAGACCAACATCTCGGTGGTAACAGCGGGCACCTCCGATATGCCTGTGGCGGAAGAGGCAGCCGTTACAGCCGGATTTTTCGGTAACCCGGTAAAAAGGTTCTATGATGTGGGTGTGGCTGGCATACACCGGTTGCAGAAAAATATTGCCGATATTGCCGATGCCCGGGTGGTGGTAGTTATTGCCGGGATGGAAGGAGCCCTGCCCAGTGTAGTAGGGGGCCTGGTAGATAAACCGGTCATTGCCGTACCCACCAGCATCGGATATGGCGCCAGTTTTCAGGGTCTGTCGGCCTTGCTGGGTATGCTCACCAGCTGTGCCAGCGGGGTGAGTGTGGTGAATATCGATAACGGCTTTGGGGCCGGCTACATGGCCAGCATGATCAATAAGCTTAGATAAGCCTGTTTTATTGGGTTTTCCTCTTTGCTTTTTGATGCGAATTTTGCTAACTTACTTTATTGCTCCAAATCCATCTGATGGGAAAGAGAGATCATAAAAATACCTGGTACCGGCTTATGGCCGGGCTTTATCTTACATTCGAATCGGTCTGTCCGGCTGGAAGTGATCTTATTATGCATCATCTGGAGAAAGTGAATGCTGGCTTTAAAGAGATGATCAACCGTCCGGTGTTACAGCTGCGTGAACCCATGAAGAAGCCGGTAGTTCGTTATTTGAGGAATGCCCTGAGAATGGGGATGTATTTCAATGAATCACCCATCTATCATACCATAGGCCTGATGGACCACCATCTGACCTGGGAATATGGATATGAGCATATGCCGGAGGGCCTGGCCGATAATTATGCCTTTACCGAGGTAATCGGCCCAAGAGGACCTATTCTCTGTGGTCAGCTGATCGTGGGAATGGTGTTGCTGGGCCCCTCCTGTCATTATCCTTCCCACCGATATCCCAACCTGGAAGTATCCTATGTTTGTCTGGGCGGATATGTCAATGTCAATGACCTGACGATCCTCACCACCAATAGTTTTGTTATGATCCCGGAGAACCAATCCCACTGGCTCTCCACCGAAGAGGAAATACCTTCCCTGCTGGCTTATGCCCGGATAGGTGAGCCCCAGGATCTGGCCCATTATAGGATGGAGATGGATTGAGCCTGGACCCCATTGTTTATGCGATATTTTGCAGGTTCGGTTTTTTTTCCTAATTTACTGCCTGGTAATATGGAAGCTATGATGGCATTCTTCAGTGGGATAGTTTCTCCATTGTGGAAAATACAGATCGCACCGAATCAAATGCGCGGATATTGGAACGCATGAACGCCAACAGAAATACACCTCATTGGGTATACCTCTTATGGGTACTGGTCGGATTTCAATCGATATCCGGACTCGCCGGGGGATTGGTTATGGTATTCGATCCTACCGGGGAAACCCTGCGCATGCCAGGTATATTCCTCATGGGAACACCTTTCAAGGATTATTTTTTGCCCGGCCTCATTTTGCTTTTATTTCTCGGTATACTTCCTGCCTTTGCACTGCTTGGATTATTGGGATTGAGATGGGAATGGCCGCGGGTTTTGAACCTGTACAGGGATATACACTGGGGTTGGACATATAGCTTGTATGTGGCCATTGTTTTGATCCTGTGGATGGATATCCAGGTATTCTTTATCGGTTACTGGCATTTCATACAGACGTTCAATGCCCTGATGGGTGTTTTGATATTGATCATCACCCTTTTGCCGCCGGTGGTGAGCTATTACCGGTTGTACGGAAAAGGCCGGGATTCCGGCGAATAGCCAAATTTTTTATGATGGCTGGATCAGGTTGGCTTCCCATTTTTCGATATCAGGGCTTACCTTCCCCTCCAGCAAACCGGCAAAAGCGCGTAGTGCCTTGCGCGCATCACCCATAGGGTAGTAGAAGGCATCCCAGTTTTCGCTGTCCTCTCCATCGTGGTTGGGGATGATGTGATCGAAATGGGTGGCTTCCTTCAGCTCTGCAAAAGCACTACCGGCCCGCGTCTCAATATTTTCCAGATCCTTCAGGGAGAGCTCCCCTTTTTGCTTGCGTGTGCGGCGTAGCAGTTTTCGTCGCATGATATCGGTGATGATCTTGCGGGCATCGGCATGGTTATGGGGGTGGGTCAGCTCCACGATCTCTTCACGGGATACGGGCGACATGAAAGCACTGAGTTTGCTGATTTCCTGAAGACTTTCGTGGGTTTGCAATACCCTGCCTACAAAAGGATTACCTTCGAAGAAAACATCTCCCCGTTTAAGCTGGTTTTTCAGCTCATCAATGTCCAGGGCCTGAAGATCCCCTCTTACTTCCATCACAACGAATTGCTCCTTTTTTCCTAATGCGTCGATCTCTTTTCTCTGGCGAAAATGATAATCCACCCCATCCTCCTCACCCGGCCGGGGAGAGCGACTGTTATACAACACCAGGTGTTGAAGGCCTTTGTGCAGGTGTGGATAAAACCTGGCCAGAGCTTTGTTCAGCGGACTTTTTCCCACACAGGAGGGGCCGGAGAGTATGATCAGTTGTCCCATAATCTTTTTATTGGTAAAGATAAAGTAAGGGAGTGGTTTAAGCAAAAAGCAGGGCTTATTGCCTTAATGATGACCAAGGTGGGTATCTTTTTCATTTTCTGTTCCCTGGATTTCTCCCAGCTTCCATGCTGGCTGGTCGGGGAAGATTTTATAGAATATATTCAAAATTCTTTCAAAAAATCTTGGAATCCATCATGAAGCATATTACTTTTGACCAAACGTTCAGTCAAATATATATTTCCACTGGACAGCACTTTGTTCTAGGACAGCATGTTGACTGTCCGGTCAGTCGTAAAACTAAAGCCAGGAGATATGTCACCAAGAACGCAAAAGCAATATGAGGCCATTCGCGAGGAGAAACGGTCCAAGATTTTGGATGCGGCATTGAAGTTGTTTGGTTATGAGGGATACCACAGTTCTTCCATCAGTAAAATAGCCAGGAAGGCTGGAATATCAAAAGGTCTGGTTTATAATTATTTTGACAGCAAGGAGGAGATTGTGCAGGAGATTCTCAATTCGGGGATCGAGGAGATGCTGAAAATATTGGATCCCAATCATGACGGTGTATTAGATACCGGTGAGATCGAGTATTTCATAGTTGAGATGTTCGACCATCTGCATAAGAATGAGAAGTTTTGGAAGCTTTATTTCAGCATATCCCTTCAACCGGAGATCTATCCCCTTATGAAGGAGAAGATTGATGAACTGGGTAAGCCCATCATGGATATGGCGGTGAGCTATTTTAAAAAATGGGGTTTTAAAGACCCGGAGGGAGAGACCCTGATTTTTGGAGCCCTGTTGGATGGTATAGGATTTCACTATATCATGGATCCCGGGAATTATCCTTTGGAAAAAGTAAAAAACATTATCATTGAGCGTTATGTACACAATCCCAAAAGAGACTAATATGAAACGATTCGAAACCATCCTCCTCATACTGGCCTGCATGTTCATGCTTTTATCTTCTGCGGGTTATGCCCAGGATATGAGTGCGAAAGATATTGTAAGAGAGGCGGAAGATCAGTGGCAGGGGGAAAAATCGAGCATCAGTACCATGACCATGAAGATCATTCGTCCCACCTGGGAACGCACCATTGAGATGAAGAACTGGATCAAAGGCCGGCATTTCGCCCTTACCCTGATCACAGGACCAGCCAGTGAAAAGGGACAGACTTTTCTGAAGCGCCACAACGACATGTGGCATTGGATGCCCTCGATCGGCAGGCTTATCAAGCTGCCACCCTCTATGATGTCGCAGGGATGGATGGGTTCGGATTACACCAATGATGATATCCTGAAAGAATCTTCCATTGTAACCGACTACCAGCACAGTTTGATTGGGGAAGAGCCCGTTAACGGGAGGGTATGCTATAAGATCCGGATGATACCCAATGAAGATGCGGCCGTGGTATGGGGCAAAGTGATCAAATGGATCTCGAAACAACATTACAATCAGCTGAAATCGGAATACTATGATGAAGACGGGGAACGGGTGCGTACCGAACTTCTTTCCCACCTAAAGAGCATGGACAACCGGATCGTCCCCACCCATATTGAGGTGACACCGGAAGATGAGAAGAACAAGAAAACCGTTCTGGAGCTCAACCAGATTAAGTTCAACCGGGACATACCCGACGGATTTTTTTCCCAGCAGAATATGAAAAGGGTACGTCCCTGAAAAAAATCGGACAATCATGAAGGAATATATTAAACTGGCATGGCGTAATATATGGCGCAACAAGCGCCGCACCCTGATCACGGCAGCCTCGGTATTTTTTGCCATCTTTTTTGCTTTGATCATGCGGGCCTTGCAACTGGGAAGCTACAGCAACATGATCGATAATGCTGTTACCCTGTATTCAGGGCATTTGCAGATACACGATCAAGGGTACTGGGACAATAAATCCATCAACCGGACCCTGGTGATGAGCGATGAGCTGATCAAGACCCTGCGATCGGAGGAAGAGGTCAAGCAGGTGGTGCCCCGGCTCGAGTCGTTTGCCCTGGGCTCGTCCGGACCTCAAACAAAAGGGGTTTTGGTGATGGGGATAGACCCTGAAAAGCAGGATGAGATGTCCGGTCTCTCCCAAAAGCTTGTAGAAGGCAGGTATTTCAGTGAGGGCGAGCAGGCGGCCATTGTAGGGCAGACCCTTGCCGGTTATCTGAGGATGACGGCAGGAGACACGCTGGTTCTGTTGGGCCAGGGGTATCATGGAGCTACTGCGGCCGGCAAATATACGATCCGTGGTATTGTCAAGATACCCAAGCCCGATCTGGACAATAAAATGGTTTATCTGCCGCTGCAGACGGCTCAACAGATGTATATGGCGCCCAATCGCCTGACAACTATATCGGTCAACCTCCATGAGCACGATGCCCTTCAAAGCACGGTCAGGTCTTTGAGGGAGAAATTACCTGATGATCAGTATGAAGTAAAAACCTGGAAGCAGATCATGCCGGAACTGGTTCAGCAGATACGCTCGGATAATGCCAGTGGGTGGATTCTGCTGGCCATACTCTACCTGATCATTGCCTTTGGTGTATTTGGTACGGTGATGATGATGATCAGCGAACGAAAAAGGGAATTTGGGGTGATGATCGCCGTAGGCATGCATAAATCCAAGCTGGCCTTGATCGTTACCCTGGAGATGGTATTTATAGGAATCCTGGGATTGCTGGCCGGGGTGGCTGGCAGCATGCCGGTTATCCTCCATTATCACTACAATCCCATTCGCCTGAGCGGTGAAGTAGCTCAGAGCATTGAAACCTTTGGTATTGAGCCCATCATGCCTATGGCCTGGCAGGCTGACTTCTATGGCAATCAAACCCTTATCGTGGGGGTCATTGTTGTGGTTGCCGTGCTTTATCCTATATACAGCATTACCCGCATTCGGGCCGTCAGGGCCATGCGCGGATGAATCTCAAACCTGTTAAATAAACCATTATGCTCCTATCAATAGCCTGGAAGAACGTTTGGAGAAACCGTATGAGGAGTTTGATCGTTATGATTGCTGTGACCATCGGAATGATCGGTGGGATCTTTTCCTCGGCGGTTTTTAAGGGTATGTCCGATCAACGGGTGAAAGAAGCCATCAAGTATGAGACGAGTCATATACAGATCCATCATCCTCAGTTCATGGAGAACCAGGAACTTGGGTTTACGGTGGGTTCCTCCCGGCAGTTGGCCGCCGATATCCGATCGATCCCCGGGGTACGGTCGGTTAGCAGGCGCCTGGAAGTGCCGGTGATGATCAAATCCACCGCCACTGGCACCGGCGTACAGCTGATGGGTATCGATCCCGGGAAGGAGAAAGGGGTGACCGCCATACACGAGGCCCTCTATGACAGTGCCGATGTGGCAGAGCATTATGGCTTCACCGATCCTGAAAAGATCCACTCCTTCCTGCGCGACAGCGTGGGTGAATATTTCCGGGAAAGTTCCCGGGCCAGGCAGATTGTCATTGGCGAAGAACTGGCTGAGCAACTGAAAGCCGATATAAAGACCAAACTGGTGGTTAACCTTCAAACCACCGACGGGAGCCTGAGTGGGGGAGTCTTCCGGGTAGCCGGCATCTACCGCATCACCAATTCGACCTTTGAGAATACGGTGGCCTTTGTTAAGAAAGAGGCCCTGGCTGAACTTACCGGCCTGGATACTGCATCGGCTCATGAGATCGCCATCAGGGTGGATGATAACAGGCAGGTGGACCTCCTGGTGGACCAACTCAGCCAAAAATACCCCGGCTTAAGTGTGATGTCCTGGAAGGAGATCCAGCCCGAGCTGGGTATGATCACCCAGTGGCTCGATGTGATGTTGTATTTTATCATGGTGATCATTCTGCTGGCCCTGGGTTTCGGTATCGTCAATACCATGCTGATGGTGGTCATGGAAAGGGTCAAGGAGCTGGGGATGCTGATGGCCATTGGTATGAACCGGGCAAGGGTGTTCGGCATGATCATGCTGGAGACCATCTTTCTCTCGATTACGGGCGGGGTGATAGGAATGGTCCTGGCCGGTCTTCTGATCCGGTACTTCGGCAACCACGGTATCAACCTGGAGTCTTTTGCCCGGGGATTTGAAGCCATAGGCTATAATCCCATGCTGTATCCACAGATTGGCATGCCATTTTATCTAACCATCACCGGCTTGATCATACTAACGGCCATTGTTGCATCCATCTACCCGGCAGTGAAAGCTTTGCGGATGAATCCGGCAGAAGCCCTAAGGATTGAGATCTAGAGAGCCCATTGAATCATAAACCCAAAAAAACAGGAAGATGAAAATATTAACCCTCAACAACGTCCATAAGATCTATAATGAATCGGAGGTCCAGGTGCATGCCGTTAACAGTGTAAGTCTGGGTTTTGACAAAGGTGAGTTTGCCGCTATTGTGGGGCCATCGGGCAGCGGTAAGACTACCCTGCTGAATATGATTGGCGGCCTGGATCAACCTACTGAAGGAGAGATTATCGTTAACAGCACCAATATTGGGGATCTGAAGCCATCCAAACTCATTGATTTCAGGATGTACAACATTGGTTTTGTCTTTCAGGCTTACAACCTGATACCGGTATTAACCGCCCGTGAGAATGTGGAGTTCATCATGCACCTGCAAGGCTGGCCGAAACAAAGGCGGGAAGCCCGTTCCAGGGAGCTGTTGGAAGCAGTGGGATTGGGCGACCGGATGGATTCGCGCCCCAGCAAGATGTCCGGGGGGCAGCAACAAAGAGTGGCTGTGGCCCGCGCCCTGGCTTCCAAGCCCAGGTTCGTTCTGGCCGATGAACCCACCGCCAACCTGGACTCCCAGGCTACCGAAAATCTGCTGGATATCATGGAAAGGCTGAACCGGGAAGAAGAAGTAACTTTTATCTTTTCCACCCACGACAACCGGGTGGTGAAAAAAGCCCACCGGGTGATCACCATCGAAGATGGACAGGTCGAAACCGATGAACTGCAGAAAGATAGATGAAACGTCCATGCCAAAATAATCATTAATATCACAAAAGGAGATGATTGTTTTGGCATGGTAAGTTCCATATGACCCATTTAAATAAAAAAAGAACCATATGAAATATAAAGCCCGGTTGAAGAGAAAAAATCGATTGAGATAAGATATTAATGAAAATAGAAAACCCTTTCGAAGCAAGAAAAAACGAATATAATATGCCTGGAAGAAGTTTGATATCCATTGCCACCGGACTGCTGGCAGCACTGCTGTTGTTTTCATCGAATACCGCGATGGCCCAGGATTCAGGAAGCAACAACCTGAAGCTCAATGGATATGTCAAATTCATGAACACCATTATGGACCAGGAAGGCATTACCTGGTTGAATGAAAGCATGTTTCACAACCGGCTGGATTTGCGCTGGTATGCTTCCCGCTCATTCCGTACCGGCGTGAGTATACGGAACCGTTTTATATACGGTGACCTGGTCGAATCCTTCCCTTCCTATAACGATCTGATCAGCCGGGATTACGGTTACTTCCACAAGCTCACCAGGAACCTGGTTGAGGAAAAATCCTATCTGGTGAATACTTCCGTAGACCGCTTGTGGATGCATTATACCCACGGCAGTTTTGAGGTCCGTATTGGCCGTCAACGCATCAACTGGGGCCAAACCTACGTTTGGAATCCCAATGACCTGTTCAACGCCTATTCCTTTTTTGATTTTGATTATGAGGAAAAACCCGGCAGCGATGCCATCCGCCTGATGTACTACCCCACCTTTACCTCGGCTGCCGAACTGGCCGTGAAGGTCAACCGCAATGACCAGGTGACCGCTGCAGGTTACTACCGCTTCAACCAGTGGGGCTATGACTGGCAGTTGCTGGGAGGCATCCTCAACGACGATGAGTACGTAGCAGGCATGGGCTGGTCGGGCAACATCGCCGGGGCAGGCTTCAGTGGTGAGATGACCTACCTCCGGCCCGGTAAAAGTTTCCCGGATACCAGTGGCATATTGCTGGCCTCGGCATCGGCAAGCTATATGTTTGATAATTCGATGTATATGCAGATCGAGGGTTTTTACAACGGCAATTATGAGCACATGAACCCGGGAAGCTTCCAAAGCTATTATTACCGGCCTCTTACTGTCAAGACCCTTTCATTCAGCAAATTTTCCTGGTTTACCCAGGTTTCCTATCCCATACATCCTTTGTTGGATGGCACCCTGGCGCTGATGTATTATCCCGATATTGACGGGTTTTTTATTAACCCTTCCTTCCAATATTCCCTGACCGATAATGTTCAACTATCGGCATTCGCCCAGTTGTTCCAGGGAAAATTCGTTGCGGGTGGCCAGGAAAAAATAAATTTTATATTTTTCCGGTTCAAATGGAGTTTTTGAATTATGATGCAATGGGATCATCTACTTTCAGCCAGGCGCTTTGGCCTGGAAGAACTTGCAATAGGCGGTACAGCCGATGCCCGCTCGCAGTTTCAGCGTGATTTTGACCGGATCATTTTTTCCTCGCCATTTCGCAGGCTGCAGAATAAAACCCAGGTATTCCCCCTTCCCGGAAGTGTTTTTGTACATAACCGGCTGACTCACAGTTTGGAAGTTGCCAGTGTAGGAAGGTCGATTGCCAACAAGGTGTTTCTCTCTTTACAGGAAAGGGAGGATATCCATAACAAGGAGGTTCTCAATGAGCTGGGCTCTATTGTATCTGCGGCTTGTTTATGTCATGACATGGGCAATCCTCCCTTTGGTCATGCGGGAGAGGATGCCATCTCCAAATTCTTTCGCGAAGGGGAAGGCCGGGAGTTGAAAGATTCATTCTCCCAGGAGGAATGGCTTGACCTGGCAAATTTTGAAGGCAATGCCAATGCCCTGCGGCTGTTGACCCACCGTTTTGGTGGACGCCGCAAAGGAGGCTTTGCCCTGACCTATACCACCCTGGCTTCGCTGGTCAAATATCCTTTCGGTTCGGGTTTGAATCCGGATAAGCCCAAGTATGGGTTTTTTCAATCGGAAAAAGAGGCCTTTCTCAAAATAGCCGAAGAACTTCAATTGAAAAGACTGGGCAGTGACCCCCTTCAGTTTGCCCGGCATCCGTTGGTATATATCGTAGAGGCTGCCGATGACATCTGCTATGAGATCATGGATATTGAAGATGCCCATAAACTGAAGATCCTCGACAGAGAGCAGACCTTTCAGCTGCTTCTTGCCTTTTTTGATGAACAGAAGGATCCTGAATTTTTCAGGAAGAAGGCATCTGTATTCACTGAGGTTACAGATGTAAACGAGCAGGTGGCTTATTTAAGGGCCAGCGTGATCAATAAGTTGGTGAATCTTACCACCCGGTTATTTTTGGAGAATCACGATGCCATTTTATCCGGTGCTTTTAAGGGAAGTTTGATGGATCACCTTCCGGGGGTCGAGCGAGAGGCATTTGAGCAATGCAAAAATCTCGCCGTTAAAGACGTCTACAACCATCGCTCGGTGGTGAAGATTGAACTCACCGGTTTCAATGTATTGGGTACTTTGATGAAGGAGTTCACCTATGCTGTCAGCCACTCCGGGTCACAATATGCCCGAAAGCTGCTCTCTCTTGTGCCCGGTCAGTTTACTCCACAGCAGGGATCAACTTATGAGCGGATCCGTTCGGTAGTTGATTTCGTCGCGGGTATGACCGATTTGTATGCCGTGGATCTCTACAAGGACATCCAGGGCATACGTGTATGATGCCCCGGTATCGGGTTGCTATTTTTTCTCCAAATATTTTTTTGAATAAGTCTCCCAGTTATTTAGCGCTTCAACGGCTTTCTGATATCCGGGGTCCTTTTGGTTGACAATATGGAAATATTCACTCATGTCCCAGAGATCACGTGCAATGAGGGCCTTGATCTGAAGCTTGAGTTCTTGTTTGGAATTTTCCAGGCCTTTCTCATCGGGTTCTATATCCTCTGATTCGGCCATCGATATCAAACCATTCAGCATCTGATCGTCTACCTCAAATCGGTTTTTATAATCCTGGAAATCGGGGTAGGTTTGGGTCAGTTGTGTGCGGTTTTCATCGATATATTGGAGAATGTATGAATTCAGCACCCCCAGGCGTATGATCTCGTTGAAATAGTCGGAATAGGAGGTGGTATCCAGGGGGATAAAGACATCGGGCATAATGCCGCCTCCTCCGAAAACTACCCGGCCTTCCTGCTTGGTGCTGTATTTGAGTGAATCGGGGAAGGATTTGATGCTGTCCGCAGAAGTCATCTCTCCACGGTCGAAACGCCGGAGGATATCTCTTCTGTATTCTTTTCTGCCATTGTTGTAAGGCTTTTGAATGACCCGTCCGGTGGGGGTGTGGTAACGGGCCACTGTCAGGCGGATCATCGAGCCATCGGGCAGGGAAACGGGTCGTTGAACCAGTCCCTTTCCAAAAGAACGCCGGCCGATAATCATGCCGCGGTCCCAGTCCTGCACGGCTCCGGCTACAATCTCACTGGCCGAGGCCGAGCCTTCGTCAATCAGAATGATCAGGTTGCCCTTTTCAAATACCCCCTCTTCGGAGGCGAAATTCTCTTCGCGTTTTACTTTCAGCCCTTCTGTATAGACGATGAGTTTGCGGTCGTCCAGGAACTCGTCGGCCAGCTGGATGGCCTGTTCCAGGTAACCACCCCCATTATCGCGCAAATCGAGAATAAACGATTCGGCGCCCTGACCCTTAAGGTCGCCGACGGCCTGAGAAAACTCTTCATTGGTGGTTTGAGCAAACCGGTTAAGCTTGATATAACCAATATCCGTATCGGCCATATAGGCTGCATCCCGACTGTGAATGGGGATTTTATCCCTTTTAATGGTAAACTCCAGCAGCCCATCAACCCCCGGTCGCTTGATGGATACATTTACCTTGCTGCCTTTTTCTCCCAGCAGCCTGTCCCGTACACCGGATGTAGTGATGTCAATGCCGGCCACCGTTTCCCCATTGATCCTGACGATGCGGTCGCCTGCCTTCAGGCCTACCTTCTCCGAGGGGCCACCCGAGATGGTGGATATCACATAGATGGTATCCTTTAATACATTGAACTGAATGCCAATTCCTTCAAAATTGCCTTCCAGCGGCTCGCTCATCTCTTGCACTTCTTCCTTGGTGAGATAAGTGGTATGCGGGTCCAGGTCGGCTATCATCTCCTTCACAGCCTTTTCAACCAAATCAGAGCGATTCACCGAGTCGATGTAATAAGAAGAGATGAAATGCAGGGCTTTTCCGAATTTATACATGTCCTCATTAAAAAGCTGGGATTGGCCTGTTTTGGGCATCAACAGTACGAGGATAAAGGGCAGTACAAAGAGGGAGCGTATGATTTTGGACATAATACTTAGTTTTGTTGTTCTCGGGTCATAAAATTAAAAGGTATGCTGATAATATCACTAAAATCTTCGCCATCCTCCAGAATCTGATCATCGGGATCATCATAATACCAGAAGATGGTTAAGTTCAGTCTTTTGTCGTATAATTTTTTCAGATGACTGATAATCTGAAAAATGTATTTTGAAGAGGATGAATTCATATAGATGAAGTCAAACACCATTATAAACGTTTCATTGAGCAATTTGTTTTCCTCATAATCCTTCAGCACCCGCTCCGTATATCTTTCCATCCACAGCAGTATGGGATCATAAAAATCATAGGCATCCTCAGGTCTGGAAATACCCGCCATCTCAAACTTCTGTTTTTTGGGATTGAAATCGATCTTTGGTGTGTAGCTGGTGGGTTCCTTATACAATCTTTCCTCCATAATTTACCTTTTATGATTTGTTGGAATGGCTATCTCGATGGTATAATAATATAAGTTGTTGGTTATCTTTTCCATGTTATAGTGGATTTTGCTCTTGGATATCTTGGCCATTTTCATGATACCCAGGCCGGCTCCGGAGCGTTTTTTGTCATCATAAATGCCCTCGGCCATGGTGTTCATATAAAGATCTTTAAGCTCCCTGTAATGCAGGCAGTTGATGTGTTCGATGCGCTGCTTCAGGGCGGCGGCGTCTTCTTTAAGAATGGGATTTCCCGATTTGAGCTTGAAATAGTCGCCGCTTCTCAGGACCGAGAAAAAGGGTTTTTGGTTGGATTCTCGCAGCGTCCCTTCATCCAGCCGGTTTACGTAGTTGTAGTTATTTTCAATAATCTCAACCATCAAGGTGACGATCTTGCGGTAGGTTGATTTATTGAGATTCAGTTCGCGGCTGAGGTCGCCTAGTTTTTCAATCAGCCTGCCGGTTATCTGATAGCTCAAAAACCCATTGTAACTTATTATTTCGGGGTTTTTTTCCATGTTGTAGCGACAAGGGATGATCTACAAAAATAAAAAAACAAATGATTATTCCCATTCAATAGTCGATGGTGGTTTGGAACTAATGTCATAGACCACCCGATTGATGCCTTTGACCCGGTTGATGATCTTACCTGATACTTCCGCAAGAAAATCGTAGGGCAGGTGGGCCCAGTCGGCTGTCATGCCGTCGGTAGAAGTTACGGCGCGCAGGGCTGCTACATTTTCATAGGTTCTTTCATCGCCCATAACACCGACAGACTGAATAGGCAGGAGGATTGTGGCAGCTTGCCATACTTTATCATACAAGTTGTGATCAATAAGGCCCTGAATAAAGATCTCATCGGCTTCCTGAAGCAGCCGTACCTTTTCGGGAGTAACATCATCGATGATGCGTATGCCCAGGCCCGGCCCCGGGAAGGGATGCCGGTGGATCAGTTCATCTTTTACCCCCAGGCTTTCACCGACTTTCCGAACTTCATCCTTGAATAACAGGCGGAGGGGTTCAACCACTTTCAGGTTCATATGTTCGGGCAATCCTCCGACGTTGTGGTGGGATTTGATTGTCACGGAGGGACCATTGACCGATACCGACTCAATGACATCGGGGTAGATGGTTCCCTGTGCCAGCCATTTGATGTCTTTGATCTTATGGGCCTCCTGATCGAAGACCTCGATGAAGTTGCGACCTATGATCTTGCGTTTTTCTTCCGGATCGCTTACTCCTTTCAGGTCGCTGTAGAACTGGTCCCTGGCATCGACACCGATCACGTTTAAGCCCATGTCCTTGTAGGATTCCAGCACCTTGTTGAATTCATTTTTACGCAACAGTCCATTGTCTACGAAGATGCAGGTTAGGTTGGTACCAATGGCCTGGTGCAAGAGGGTGGCGGTGACCGATGAATCTACTCCACCGGAGAGACCAAGCAGTACCTTATCATTGCCCAGTTTTTCCTTTAGTTCACTAATGGTGATCTCAGCAAAGACTTCGGGTGTCCAGTCCTGTTTGCAGCCGCAAATATCCACCACGAAATTTTTCAGGATCTTTTTTCCTTCCAGGGTGTGGTATACTTCGGGGTGGAACTGTATTCCATAAGTAGGTTCTTGGGTGCTTTGATAGGCACCTACCTCGATGTCCCTGGTGGATGCAGCCACCTGGTATTCATCGGGCAGTTTATGGATGGTATCTCCATGCGACATCCATACCTGGGTATCAAGGGTGACGTCTTTGAGCAGCTCGAAGTGTTCGTTGATATAACTCAGGTTGGCCCTTCCGTATTCCCTCTTTTCCGAAGCCAGTACTTCTCCGCCATAGTGCTGGGCGATATACTGGGCACCATAACAGATACCCAGAATGGGCACGCGTGCTTTAATTTTGTTGAGTTCTACCTGTGGTGCCCCTTTATCCCGAACGGAAAAGGGGCTTCCGGAAAGGATCACCCCTTTTATGCTTTCCTCCAGGTCGGGAATTTTATTGAAGGGATAGATCTCACAATAGACATTGAGTTCTCTGACCCTCCTGGCAATGAGCTGGGTGTATTGAGAACCGAAATCAAGAATGACAATACGTTCCTGCATCTGCTTATATTTATGTAATGACCCGTGCGGACAAAAATAGGGAATTATTACGAATTCCCTATTCTTTCATTTGTCAATATTTGATTTTTTGAACAAGGGATTTTACCGCTCCACCCTTCTCATAATGTCCTGAACAGCATCTTTATGGATGGTAAAATTCATCATTTTCAGTTTGACATAATCCTCATGGAAGAAATAGTAGCCAAATTCAGGAGCATTGGGCTCGTTATTCCGGGAGCCGGAGCTGGAGTCTTTGATCAGGTACCAGTCATCGCCGTTCTGGGTATGATATCCCACCAGGTGCATACCGTGGTCGTCGGTGGTGGAGTTATTGGAAAACCTGAACTGACGTGCATTCTCGTCGATGTATTCCGAAGGGATATCGTAAGAGGGAACCATGGCTGCCTGGGTAGAACGGAGGAAGCCCCATTCCGACACATCACCCCCTATGGACATGGTGTATCCTTTGCGGATGCCTTCTTTAATGATCTCCATAAACACATCCAGGGGTACATTGATATAGGCCTCACTGTTCCACCAGTTGTCGGGTACTTCATATTCCTTAAACACGGCCTTGTCTTTTTCTATCTGGCAGAAGGTTACCTGAAAGGCCGCCATAAACAGGATGATGAAGAGTGTGAGTCTTTTCATGGTTAATGAGGTTGGGTTTGATGGTTTATTGTGTGTTGGATGACAGGAAAAGGCATACGTTTAATGATGATCTCTCCGGTAAGGTTCTATTGAATAGACCATACCATCGTGTGCCGGCAAGGTTTCGCCGAATTCTTCGCGTGCTTCATTGACCAGTGCGGTTATCTGCTCTTCCTTATAACGGGCAGAGAAATGACCGATGATCAGCTTTGCTACTTCTGCTTTTCGGGCTATGCGGCCGGCTTCCCTGGCCGTGGAGTGCAGGGTGTACTCGGCCTGATCCTTATGCTCATCGGCGAAAGTAGCCTCATGGTATAACAGATCGGCCCCTTGTATGTAGGGGACAATATCTTCCCAATAGGCTGTATCCGAACAAAATGCATATGAGCGTTGCTTGTAAGGTGGTTCTGTAAGCCTGTGGTTGGGTATGTGCTCACCCTGTTGGGTTCTATAGTCAGCCCCGTTTTTGATTTCGTGGATCTTGCTTACCGGAATGTCGTATTTTTTTACATATCCTGCACGAATATTGAGCTCCCGGGGTTTTTCCAGGAAAAGGAAACCGGCCGAGGGTATTTTATGCTTCAGGGGAAAAGAGTAGACCTCCACCCTCAGATCCTCGTAAATTTTTTGTTGCTGTTCTTCATCCAGGGGATGAAAGCGGATGGCATAATTGAATTTGCCTTCATAGTTGCGGATGATATAGCGTATTCCTTTTCTCAGGGGTTCATGGGCATAAATATGCAGGTCCTCGGAACGGTCGAGCAGGTTGAGTGAGGATAGCAGCCCGAACAATCCGTATATGTGGTCACCGTGTATGTGGCTGATGAAGATATGGTTGATCCTGCCGAATTTGATCCTGGTGCGCCTGAGCTGCATCTGGGTGCCTTCGCCACAGTCTATCAAAAAGAACCGCTCATATACATTGAGTACATGAGCGGTCAGGTTTCTTTCTGAAGTTGGCAAAGCAGAGCTGCTACCCAATATGGTCAGTTCAAATCTCACATTTTTTGCTATTGATCTTCTCCTTCACTGGATTTTCTCTTTTCTTCTTCCACTTCAATGATTTCCTGTGCTTCTCCATTGGAATAAGCGATATTCAAAACTGTATCCAATTGGGAAATGGCGATCAGGCGATCCACTGCGTCGTTTAAGCCCGTGAGCACAAAAGTGCCGTTGGAGTTCTTGCACAGTCTGTTGGCTACCAGAATGGCGCTTAAGCCGTTGGAGTCGCAGTATTTGACCTGACTGAGATCCAAAATAATGTTTTTCTCGCCTTTTCCAGAGATGAGCACCAATTCAGATTTCAGGCTGGGCGCCACATTGGTGTCCAGCTTTTCTGACATAACCTGAATCAGTGTGTAATTATCGTTTTTTTCAATATTAAATTCCATTCTTTAAGGAATATTTAAGTTACGATTTGTTCTCATCCTCTTCCTTTTGGTCGGAATCACCGGTGGAATCCCTGCCGGAGTCTTGCTGATCTTCTTTTTTGGCTTCAGGAGTTTCTTCTTCTTTTTGCTCAGCTTGCTCTTCCACACCGGGTTCTTGCTTCTCTTCCTTTTCTTCCTTCTTCTCTTCCTTCTTCTCTTCCTTCTCTTCGGTTTGGGCAACTTCTTGCTGAGCTTCGGCTTCGGGTTGTTCTGTTACCTCTTTGGAAGCTTCCTGTTGTTCAGATTCTTCGGCCTTTTCCTTGGGGGCTTCTTCGCTCTGCTGCTTTTTTTCTTCGGCAGCCTGAGCTTGCTGCTGTTTTTTCTTCGGTGCTTCGCTTTTCCCTTCCATCTCATCCTTCAGGGATGCCAAGTCGGAGATATCTCCCAGCGTGGTTTTTTCCACGTTCTTGTTGACTTTCTTCACGTTCTTGCGGGTCTTCTGAGTCTGAGCTTTTTCCTGCTCTTTCTTATCATCTTCGTAGACCCGGCGATGGGAGAGTACGATCTTCTTGGCTTCCTTATTGAATTCGATGACCTTGAAGGGCAACTTTTCATCCACCTGCACTTTGGATCCGTCTTCCTTGGCCAGGTGTTTGTTTGATACAAAGCCTTCCACACCGTAAGGCAGCGCTACCATGGCACCCTTGTCGAACACATCGATGATGGTCCCTTCATGAATGGAACCTTCGGTGAAGACTTCTTCAAAGACATCCCAGGGGTTCTCTTCCAGTTGTTTGTGGCCCAGGCTCAGTCGGCGGTTATCCTTGTCGATTTCCAGTACCACTACTTCGATTTCTTCACCAATTGAAGTGAATTCAGCAGGGTGATTGATCTTCTTGGTCCAGGAGAGGTCGGAGATATGGATCAAGCCGTCAACACCTTCTTCAATTTCTACAAACACACCGAAATTGGTGAAGTTCCTTACTTTGGCCTTGTGCTTGCTGCCCACGGGATATTTTTCCTCGATGTTCTCCCAGGGATCGGGTTTGAGTTGTTTGATGCCCAACGACATCTTTCTTTCCTCGCGGTCAAGTGTCAGGATCTGGGCTTCCAACTCATCACCTACCTGCAGGAACTCCTGTGCACTGCGCAGGTGTTGCGACCAGGACATTTCCGAGACGTGGATGAGTCCTTCCACGCCAGGCTGGATCTCTACGAAAGCCCCGTAATCGGCCAGTACCACTACTTTGCCTTTTACGATATCGCCCACCTTCAGGTTGGGGTCCAGTGAATCCCATGGATGGGGTGTGAGCTGTTTCAGCCCCAGGGCAATGCGTTTCTTGTCATCGTCGAAGTCCAGAATAACTACATTGAGTTTTTGGTCCAGCTCGACAATCTCTTCCGGATGGTTGACGCGGCCCCATGAGAGGTCGGTGATGTGGATCAAACCGTCAACACCACCCAGGTCAATGAAAACACCATATGAGGTGATATTTTTAACGGTACCTTCCAGTACCTGTCCTTTTTCAAGTTTGGATATGATTTCTTTTTTCTGTTGTTCAAGCTCTTCTTCCACGATGGCCTTATGAGAAACAACCACGTTGCGGAATTCCTGGTTGATCTTGACAACTTTGAAATCCATGGTCTTGCCTACATAGGCATCGTAATCCCGAATAGGCTTTACATCGATCTGTGAGCCGGGCAGGAAGGTTTCGATGCCAAACACATCCACGATCATACCGCCTTTGGTACGGCACTTGATGTAACCCTGGATGATCTCATCGTTGGCATAGGCCTGATTAACTTTCTCCCAGGCCTTGAGGGTACGGGCCTTCTTGTGTGACAACACGAGCTGTCCGTCCTTGTCTTCCTGGCTTTCAATATAAACTTCCACCTTGTCACCGGGCTTCAGATCGGGATTGTGGCGGAACTCGTTCCTGCTGACTACACCTTCTGATTTATAACCAATATTGATAACTACTTCTTTCTTGGAAACAGATACCACGGTGCCTTCTACCACTTCCTTCTCCTTGACGGTCGACAGGGTCTGGTCATATAAGGACTCATACTTCTCCCTTTCTTTAGGATCGTATTCATCTTCTTCTTGTTCACTGAAATTTTCCCAGTCAAATTCTTCCTGTTGTTGGGTTTCACTGGGTGCAGTGTCTGTCCCCGCTTGCTCAATCGTGTGGTAATGGGGATTGTCTTCCTTATTTACCTCCAGATTTTGACTTTGCGGAGTCACTTTCTGTTCTTCCTGTTGGGGTTGTTCCTGCTCTTGGGATTGCTCTTGCTGTTGGGGTTGTTCTTGCCCTTCTTCCTGGTTAACAGCTTCGTCTCTTACTTTTTGTTCGTCTTGTTTGCTCATTTACTTTTCCTTAATAATTAGTGGATTAGACATTATTTCTTAAAATACTTGAGTTGCAAAACTATAATTTTTATTTTATATATGAAAATTAGACAACAACAAAATTTCGTGAAACGTCCATGACAAAATAATCATTAATATCACAAAAGGAGATGATTATTTTGTCATGGTAAGTTCCATATGACCAATTAATTAAATAAAAAAAGAACCATATGAAACATTCGGGCAATGATTTCGAAAAATCAAACGAGGGCAAAACATTCATTATTTTTGTAATATTATTATTTTTACCCGTTTATTTTATCTGCTATGGCATCCCGAACAAAGACCATCCTGTTCAGTAATGTGTCAGCCCCTCCTGACGGCCTTGCCCGGGTTTTTGAGCAAAGGCAGTGGGAGGTATGCTCGGTGGGTAATGGGGTAGAACAATTACAACAAGCCGTTAATGATTATAAGCCTGATGTGTTGATGCTGGATGTGACCTCCGGTCTGCCGGAAGGCAACTATTCACTTAATGCCATCAAGCAGGCTCATATAGGATTACAGATCATATTGCTGGCCTCCACGCAACGTAAGGATTTATTGGAAAGGGCTTATGCCAGGGGTGCCGACGATTTTGTATGGAAAGAAGCGGATGCCTCCGATATTGCTGACCGCCTGGAGATGCTGTGTCGTTTACAAAGCAAAGGGGCGATCCGGTATGAAGAGGAGAAGTTTTCCAAGGCTTTTCATTCACAGGTAGCCCTGATGGCCATTACCACATTGCGGGAAGGGCGAGTCCTGGACGTAAACGATGCCTTTCTGGAATTGCTTGGATACAGCAAGGGAGAGATCATTGGAAAAACAGCCTGGGAGATATCCTTATATGAAGATACCGGTCTGCGTAAAGAAATACTTCGGCAGATGAAGCACAAAGGCCGAATCACCGGGAAAGATCTGCGTATACGCACCAAAAACGGCCAAATGCGGTCAGGAAGGGCTTCGTTTGACATCATTGACATTCATGGGGAAGCTTGTTTGCTGACCATCTGGAAAGATACCACCCATGAAAAAGAAGCCAATAAGCAGATCAGGGATAATGAAAATTTCTATAAGAATCTTTTCGACCATAACCGGGCCCTTAAAATGCTGGTGGACCCCCATGATGGCTCCATCCAGGATGCCAATCATGCGGCCGCACGGTTTTATGGATATTCGCGTGACAGGCTCAAAGAGATGACCTTGTATGATATCAATGTGGAGCATAGCAAAGATATACTCTCTCAACCCGAACCACCCGATGCCGAGGGAGGCCTGAGCGGTCAATTTGAGCATGTTCTCTCGAACGGAGAGAAGCGGAGTGTACAGGCTTTTTCCACACCAGTGGAATGGAAAGGCAAGAATTATCTTTATCTGATCATTACCGACATTACAGAGCGCGAGCAGGCCAAACAGCGGTTGCTGGAACAGACCCGCTACGATCATGTTCGAACTGAATTCTGGAAGTATGCCTTTCTTTCCGAGGATGAGACAGTGCTGCTCGACAACCTTCTCAACCGCCTCGGACAGTCTTTGAACATCGATCGCATCGGATTCTTCCGATGTCAGGACAATGGTGCCTCCTGTCATTTTGTCGATCAATTTGTGCTTAACCCCCGCGACGGGTTCGACCATAAATTCCAGATGCCCAATTGGTTCCTGGAGAAAAACCTGAAGCAGGAGTCCACCCTGGTGGACCAGGAAATGCTTGATAAACTGAAGAAAACCTTACCCGGGTATTTCAATAAGGTGAAAAGCCAGCTGGTTATTGTTTACGGAAAAGTCGAGGCTCCTTCCGGTTTCTTCCTGCTGGAGCTTTTCCGCGAGGACAAGCAATGGAATGAGAATGAAATTAAGATTGCCCGCGATCTGGCTAATATTGTCAAGCTGAAGATCGAATCCATCGAGTTCTCCGAGAAGATCCGCAGGTCAGAAGAAAAATTCAGGATCATATCCGAAACCGCACGTGATCTGGTTTGTATCCATGATCAGGAGGGCAATTTTAAATATGTTTCCCCCTCTTCCAAGGAGATATTGGGCTATAAGCCTGAGGAGCTTAAAGGAATGGCCCCGTCCGGGTTGCTTCATCCGTCGGATGTAGGGGCTCAGAAAAGCCTCTTTAGCAAGGATATGGGCAGGGGTAAACTGGATGATGTGCGTGAATACCGTATTGAACGCAAGGATGGCAGTTATATATGGCTGGAAACCATAAGCCGCCCTATCATGAGTGAATCAGGCAAGGTGGTGGAATTTCAGACCTCCTCGCGGGACGTGAGTGAACGCAAAGAAGCCGAACGGAAAATCCGGGAGAAAGAGGAAAAATACCGCAACATATTTGAAAGTATGTTCGATGCCTATATGGAGGTGGATGTTGAAACAAGCAAGGTTTTGGAGATCAGCCCTTCCATTGAACGTATCTCCGGATATAACCGGGATGAGTTGTTGGGGCAATCCATTGAATCCCTTTACGCCCGACCACAGGAACGCGAGGACCTTTTGGAAGTTTTAAGGGAAAAAGAGCGGGTCAGTGACTATGAGATGACCTTGCGCAACAAAGAAGGCAAAGAACTGATTTGTTCCTTTTCTGCGCGGCTGGTTTATGATGAGAACAAGCGGCCCTACAAGCTGGTGGGAACACTTCGGGATATTACCGAGCGCAAGCGATCGGAACGACAGTTACAGGAGGCCAAGCAAAAAGCCGAATCCGCCTCCAAAGCCAAGAGCGAATTCCTGGCCAATATGTCGCATGAGATACGAACACCCATGAATGCCATACTGGGTTTCAGCGAAGTCATGCTCAACAAGGTGAGCGAGCCGGAAAAAAAGAGCCATTTGCATGCCATTCTCTCCAGCGGTAAAACCCTGTTGTCTTTGATCAATGACATCCTTGACCTTTCGAAGATTGAGGCGGGTAAGATGCAGATCAATTATGAACCGGTTGAGCTTTCCATTCTGATCGAGGATATCGAACATATATTCGAGAAGAAACTGGGCGAGAAGGGCCTGAATCTGAAGATCGACATCGACCCCGATATGCCACGGGTGTTGATGCTGGACGAGGTGCGTATCCGGCAGATCCTTTTTAATTTGGTGGGCAATGCTCTGAAGTTTACCGATGAAGGATACATTCTTATCGGGGTTCAGTCGAAACCGGTCGACGAAGATCATTATGAGCTGACCCTCATGGTGAAGGATACAGGCATTGGTATTCCACGAAAGCAACAAAAACTTATTTTCGATGCCTTTCAGCAGCAGGAGGTCCAGAATACACGACGTTATGAAGGCTCCGGTCTGGGACTGTCCATTACCAAGAAGCTGGTAGAGAGTATGAACGGAACCATCCATCTGGAAAGCAGGATAGGTCAGGGCAGCCGATTTGAGATCGTGCTGCCCGGCATCACCCGGGGCGAGAAGCCGGAAGCCTTTTATCACTACGAGATGGATGAGGTGCGGGAAGTGGTTTTCGGAAAAGCCACCATCCTGGTGGTCGACGATATACAATATAACATCGATACGGTTAAAAAGCTGATAGAGAGCGATCAGGTGAAGTTTGCAGAAGCTCAGAATGCCGAAAAGGCCCTGGAAATCATCAAGATCAACCCTCCCGATCTGGTGCTGATGGACCTGAAACTACCCGATATGAGCGGTTATGAAGCCACCGCTCTGATTAAATCTGACAAAAGGTTAAAGAAGATCCCCGTTTTGGCTTTTACCCCCTCCTCACATGCGGATGAAGAAACACAGGCTAAAACCCTGTTTGAAGGTTTTATCCGCAAACCCGTCACCAAAAATGAACTCTACGGCAAACTGCGTATGTTTCTGCCCCACCGCAATAAGGAAGCCTCCTCCCTGGCTGAGCCCCCCTCCAATGACAGGGAGTGGACCCTAACCGATGATCAACGCAGCCAGCTCATCGCCCGGCTTGAAGATGAGCTGATGGAGGACTGGCAGGAGATCCGGGATAATCTGGTCATATACAAGATTGAGGATTTCGTGGAACAACTGGAAAAGCTTGACGGTTTCAAGGAAATTGGCCCATTGGTCGATTATTATAAACAGCTCAAAACTTCACTGAGCAATTTTGATATAGAACGCATGCAATCAAAGATCAAGGAATTTCCTTCGGTGGTGGAGCAGATTAAGAATTCCTGAGCCTCGTTGATTGAGAATTATTTTTTACCTTTAGACGACGAAAACCATTAAGAACTCTTATCTATGGCATCCAACAATGAAGAGGCCAAGATCCTGCTTGTAGATGATAGCGTACAGAATCTCCGGTTATTGGGCAATATGCTGAGAGAGAAGAGTTATCAGATTGCTCTGGCGCAAAATGGAAAAGAGGGCCTGCAACTGGCAGCCAAAATTTTGCCTGACCTGATCCTGCTGGATATTATGATGCCCGAGCTCGACGGTTATGAGGTGTGTAAGCAGCTCAAGGAGGATGAGAACACCCGGCATATCCCGGTGATCTTTTTAACCGCCAAAACTTCCAATAACGATATTGTCAATGGTTTTCAAATAGGGGGGGTGGATTATATCACCAAGCCTTTTAATAAAGAGGAGCTGTTCATGCGCATCAAGACGCATCTTGAACTGAAACAGGCGCATGATAAGATTTCCCGGCAGGCAGAAAGTCTCAGGGAGCTGAATGCTACCAAAGATAAAATGTTTTCCGTCATCTCCCATGACTTGAGGGCTCCTCTGGGGGGGATAAAAAGCATGCTGGATCTGATGTACGAAGATCAAAGTGCCGAAAAAAAGATTTCTCCGCAATCGCTGAATTCTCTTAAGAATGCCGCCGACCAGACCTATAACCTGCTCGAGAATCTTCTCTACTGGTCACGGAGTCAGCGGGGGAAGCTGGTGAATAACCCTGAGATGATCAATATTTACGAGCTGGTGGTGGAGAATATGGAGCTTCTGCAAACCATGTCCGAGAACAAAAAGCTTGAAGTGAAGAACCAGGTGGATACCCAGGCTGAAGCATGGGCCGATCGCAACATGGTAAAGACGGTTTTAAGAAACCTGATCATTAACGCCATTAAATTTACTCGGGAAAAAGGCCAAATTACCATTACCAGTGAATATAAGGATGGGTTGCTGGAGGTAAGTGTTGGTGATAATGGAGTGGGCATCCAAAAACAGAATCTTGAGAAGATCCTCAATATGAAAGAATATTACACCACTTTTGGAACCAAAAGAGAGAAAGGAAGTGGTTTGGGATTGAATCTTTGCATCGATTTTATCCGGCGCAACAATGGAGAGCTATATATTGACAGTGATTATGGGAAGGGAAGTACCTTTACGTTTACCTTGCCTGTAAAGGAGTCAGCAATACAGGAAAACGCTGAATAATGTATTTTATGCACTGTAAGGATAATAGTGGAAGGTCACACCGCTGACTTCCTCCAGGGTTTCACCCGAATCCAGAATATCTTCATCGTCATAGGGGTAATGCCATTCAATATTGATCTCGTGGTCATGTTTTTTAAGCTGTTTGATCCTGCTGATCAGCTCTGTGAGCATTTTGGAGGAGGCCGTGTTGAAATATTCGAGTTTGAAGATCACGGTGGTAATATTCTTGGGTGAGCCCAGGTAGCTATCAAGCCAATCGAGAATGGGCATATACAATTCCTTGGCATTTTCCGGCAATGAGCGCCCATTGATCTGCAAGATGCCTTTCTCCTTATTGAGATAGATCTCGGGAATCTTAATGTTTCCCTCGATGTGCACCTCATTCTTGTCGGCCAGCGCTCTCAATTGTTTGATTAATGCTCTATGTTCATTCATGACATAAGGTTTTAGTAATCCATTCCCACTCATGTTAATAGCCTATCACCCATAATACCCTTTGCTGCTCCAAACACTGATCTGTAATGGCTATTAATCCTTTGTTCACTTCAATAAGCTTATCCCTGTATTGGCGCCACTCTTTTTCCCAATCGGAATAGTGCTGGTTGAGTTTATCCAGGAATTCAGATCCCAGGAAAATTTGCTTGATGTGATCTTTGAATTCATTAAGACTCTTTATGTTTTTCAATCTCTCCAGTTTAGCCGTCAATTCATTTTTTAAGGGTACGATCTTTCTGATGTCATATTTTGTGGCCCCGTAAAATTCATACAACCGGTTGCTGTTCTCGAAACAATTAATGAAAATATTGAATACCTCACTTTGCATGTAACGCGATTCATCATCCCCCTTGACATAGTTCTCATCATCGCCGGTTGTATTGAGTTCAACTATGTTCAGGTAATCCGCATCAAAGAGCTCTATTCTCAGTTGACAACTGTTGTTCATTCTTCCAGGGTTTAATGGAGGATGCATGTTACCTCTTTCGGGCATTTGCTCCCGTAGTATTGATACTTGATCTTTGATTTATGGTTAAAAATATTCCACGAATGGCGCTTTTTGTTTTATGAATGTATTTTGTTAATGGATAATTGTTTTTTCGGGAATTTCTAGCTGCCTGTTTGGTCAAATGATCACACAGGTTATTTTCCCTATGTATTTCATGGGCCTTAACCCATTCAAATTCTACACATCGGTTGTTCATCAGGCGGTCCAGTTGCTTCCATTGCTTTTTATGGGAGATGCGCATGTGGTAGCCATCATCCTCCTTTCCAGGGATAACCATCTTTAGCCTTGCCAGGTCTTTGGCCCGGGTTTCCGACATGCAGGAGTTCGACATCCCGAAAGGTATTTTTAGATGAATATAAACCTTTTACACATGATTTACAAATTATACGGAAAGAATTCCTTTTGGGTTTTGACAAAATGTCATATATTAAAAGAAAATATAAGTCAATTTGGCATTTTTTATGTTTTCCTATCCCTTGGCAGGAATTTTGACTCGTGCAGGGAGGATTTAAGAAATGCGAAAAAGGAGGAACAAGCATGAATCTGAATAATTTCACTATAAAATCGCAGGAAGCCATGCAGAATGGGGTAACCATTGCTCAGCAGAATCAGAATCAGGCAGTGGAACCCGGACATATATTAAAAGGCTTGTTGGGTTATGGCGACAATGTGATCCAATATTTGCTGAAGAAGCTGGATGTGAATACCCGCCAGATGGAGCAGGTATTGGACAGCATTATAGATTTCCTCTCTCC
>JAGXLL010000135.1 GCA_018334675.1 Bacteroidales bacterium
GCATTGCCCCTCCACCAGTCGATGGGGTAAACCGGAATATTGTTGGCCAGCCCGTAAATAGAGGCCAGCTCCATTTCCCTCAGGGAAGGGTTTTTGCGGAAATCCCGGGGGCGTATCTCCACGCAAATGGCATCGGGTTGGTAAGCATCCAGGATATGGATGACGTTCTCGTAGCTGTAGTTGGGATTTTTCGTATGGCTGCTGTGGATGGTTCCCAGCACCAGTACTTCTGTGGGCTGTTCGATTTTGTCTGCCTGAATCTGCAGAGCCGAAAAGAGCAGAAACAGCGCAATGAGTAGCCTGTCTTTCATGATATTTTATTGGTTGAATATCAAACAGATGTAAATTGTATCAACAAAGACGAAAGGCAAAGTCCTTGTGCTGCATCAAATTATTTTCCGCTTACAATCATTCGAACAGTCTACTGTTTCAAAACCGTAGAGTTTCCAGGTATATCAGGATGGGGGCTTTTTGAATGGGCTGGATTACAGTATGTTTGCATATTTTGGGGCGATGCTTGAAGTACCTGGGGGTAAATGCGCTTCATGATACGCAACTATCTTAAGACAGCCATCAGGAACTTTCAAAGAAACCAGGTGCATGCGCTGATCATTACCATTGGCCTTGCCACCGGCCTGGCTGCTGCAGCCGTAGCGCGAGGTTGCGAACCTGTCCCGCCTCAACCCGTCGGATATTTTGAGGTATGAATAGGGGATATTTAGAGCAGCGCTGAGTTTTTACCCTCTGATCACTTTCACATTATTGGCATTCGGGCCTTTCTTGCCCTGAATGATCTCGAAATTCACGGCATTGCCTTCGCTGACTTCTTCCATCAGACCACTGACGTGGAAAAAGATGCTTTGTCCGTTTTCAGAGTCACGGATGAAGCCAAAGCCTTTCGATTCGTTGTAAAAAGTGACGGTTCCCTTGTGGATGGGGTCGGCTTCTTCCTGGGGTGCCCCTTTGGGAACGCTTACTTCAATGTCTTCCGGGTTGGTCTCTTCCTTCTCTTCCTGGTCGGGGGGTGTGTCGGAAAGCGATCCATCCTCGTTGACATATGCGATCATGTCGTCGAGGCTGTTTCCTTTTTTGTGATCTTTGCGTTCTTCACGCTTTTTGGCTTTTTCTTTCTTCTTTTTTTCTTTCTTGCTTCTTACTTCTTTTTTCTTGTTGGTTTCTTGTGATCGGCCCATAAGCGGTATCTCCTTTTTTTAATGGTTCGGGTTGGTGTTGGCTCTTGCTGCCTCCATAAGGGCTGCAGGGTAACTGAATGGTACGCTGTCTGGAAGCCTGTGATGTGGCAGGTTTGAGCCGGGTTTACTAATCAAGATTCAAAAATGTGAGCTGCGGTAACTAAGAGGCGGGAAGTCCGGAATATTAGTCAGAAAAAGCCCAAATCGTCAAATCAGGATTGATGCAAAGATACAAAAAAAATCAGCTCTTAGAGCTGATTTTTTGTTAATATCAATAACTCACCACCAAATATTTGGTTGCCCTCCAGAACATATCGGCATCAGTGATCTTTAGCACTGTTTGGTCTCCTTCTCCCTGTTCCAGGGTATAGGCATTTTCCGGTTGGGGAGTCACTACTTCAACCTTTCTCTTCTTCGCATCAATCGTTATCTCCCGTTCATTAGTCTTGTCAAACTCCCGGAAATCCTTCTGGTCAAAATCGGGGTGCAGAACGGCGACCTGACCCAGGAAACCCAGGAATCCGCCTTTTTTCCTGATTACGCCATCCTCTTCCAGGTCCTTCTCATCGCCAACGGCTACATAGCCCGTATTCAGCATTTGGTTCTTTTTGCGGAGCAATTCGAGATATTCCTTATTTTCTTCCTTCAGCCTGGCGATGGTGGTGTCTTTTTCCTCCATCGTCGCCGTCATCTTCTCGATCTGCTGCATCTTGTCCATCACATCCTTGTTGATCTGACGGATCGAATCTTCATGAGTCTTGATCTCTTTTTCCAGCTCATTGACCTGCTGCTTGTAATTGTTGGCCCGGGAACGAGCGCCGCGCAGCTCATAGCGCAGGGCATCGGCTTTGTTACCGCTGGTGCGCACCATCTTGTTCAGCCGGTTCAGCCTTTGCTTTACCTGGTTGCCGGAGATCTGAGCGATAGCTGCCGAATCGGCACCATCCTCTTTCTCGGCGAGCTGTTGCAGGATCTGATTGATCCTGTTGTTTTTCTGTTTCAAATCCTCGATGGAGGCATTTTTCTCTTCCAGGGTCTGATTGAGCTGTTGGTTCTCCTGACGGAGATTTTCCAGCTCCTCTTTATTACATCCGGTGGTGACACCCATCAGCAGGGCGACCACAATGATGAGGGTATTTCCAAGTCTCATTTTTTCCTCCTTTTTGGTTCGTTTTGGAATATTGGTTTAACTGGGATTAATTAGCATGTTGTTCTGTATACCTCGAATTTAACGTTTTATTATTAAAAAGTAAAGGGAAACATGTTATAAATTGTTAAACAGGAGGAGAAGTTGGAAGGCGATTCGGTTGTAAATTTCTGATAGTAAAAATGTTGCATTTTTTCGTGTTCCGGGGAATTCTATGGCGGATTCTCCGGGATCATTTATTTCAACCGTTTGTCGAGAAGATCACCAAAAAAGAAGGCGGAACCCGAGGGTTCCGCCTTATGATGCGGCAGGGTAAAACCATTCATTCTTTCTTAGCCGACCGCACGGCTGCCGCAAGTTTTTGATCCGATTTGGCTACGCTGATCCGGTCGACCAGCTCTTTGGTTTCGACGTCGAAGAAGAAGACTATGCCTGTGCCGTTTTTGGATTTCATCTTTTCGTAAAGACCGTGTTTCTTCAATCTCATGGCCGATTTTTTCTTGGTATCATCGTCCGTCAGGTCATTGCCGATGAACTTGATGGCCCCGTCCTGGTTGGCTCCCTTCAGGGCTTTCATGGCCCGTGCGCCGTTCTTCTCGCAAACCGGGCACCAGTCGGCTTTGTTGATCACTCCGATTACTTCGGCTTCTGACTGAGCCATGGCTGAGATCGAGAATAGAACGATCATCAGAATGCTTGTGAAAATTGATTTTGTGTGTCTCATGATTATGGATTTTTTAATTGAACAATGATTGAGCTGTTTTAATTATTCCTACATGATCTGAGAAGAATGTGTTTTACGCGATTGTTTGAAAAGATAGTCGGGAGGGATGAGCAAACCTTACGGACGAACCGGGAATTTTATACTCAAAAATGAGAAGGAAGATTGGGGATTCAAAATAGAATCATTCCCTAAAAGTTCGATAAATTCGGGGTTGAATGGCTTCTGAATGAGTTGTATTACAAATATACCTGAGCTTCAAATTTCCTTACGCTTCATTTTTTCAAATGGCGATGTGGCCCGGTTCTGGTATCCATGCCAGGATATCACTATCAGCAACAGCCCGGTCGCCACCCCTGCTGTCCATACAATTTCGGGATGAACGGACCATTGGCGCACGGCAATGGCAATGAAGGCCCAAACACCCACCAGGGCAGCTTCGCGCATGTTCCTCAAAAATACCAGCAGGAGATAGATCACCGTGGCGGTGGCGATCATGACCACAGTCCAGGAGGTCGGGGCCAGAAAACCGCCCTGCCAGTTCACACTTACCAGGTACACCGATACATTGGCCACAGTGGCCACCACGATCCAGCCCAGGTAGATACAAATGGGCCACCATACAAAGGCAATGGTGCGCAGAGGTGCGTCCCAGGTCTCCAGGCGAAGCCTGAGTGTGAGCATGATCAGCGAAAAAAGAAGGATGAATATCAGCAATACAGAGAGCGCCAGGTATTCATTGAGCCATACCACGATCCACAGGCCGTTGGC
>JAGXLL010000136.1 GCA_018334675.1 Bacteroidales bacterium
TGTTGGAGAGCGAGTAGCTTTCCATCCGCATGATCACAGGCAGCACGGTGGAGAAGAAACTCATCGGAATGCTCTGGGCCAGGTACAGGCTTAATAGTATGCTGTATTTCTGCAGGGGCTTCATCGCGCTATCGGATCAGTTTTTGGATATTCAGGGAACTCTTCAGGGTCAGGCCAAAGCGAAAAGGCGCGCTTTGTTGGCTATAGGTGTTGTTGAAGGCCTGGAACATGAATACATTGTAATTGCTGTTCAGGGCGTTCTTGCTCCACAGCGAGAGCTGGAGCCGGCTAAAAACAAGGGTGGCCCTGAGGTTGACCAGCCCGTAATAGTCTTGCTTCAGGGTGTTGGGGTCATTCCAGTAGTGTTGGCCAATGCCGTGGTAGGAGCCATGCAGCTGCAGCTGCTGAAGGAAACCGTTGGAGAAGACATGCCGGTAATTGGTGCCGATGCTGAAGGTGTACCGCGGAATGTAAGGCAGGAAGTTGCCGCCGTAGTCGGTTCCTTCTGCCGGATCCTTTACATACTTGTCATATTTGGCATGGGTGTATCCAAAACTGATCTGGTTGTTCCAGCCCCGTGCAGTGCGGTGGCTCATCTCCAGTTCCAGACCGCGGCTGTAAGCCCGACCGGCGTTTTTTAACAATGGCCCGTGGCTGAGGGTGTCGATCTGATACACCTGTTTGTCACGAATATTGATGTGGTAAGCGGCTACCTTCGCGGATAAACGCTTGCCCGACCATTTGAAGCCGGCTTCGTAGTTTAGGCTGTATTCGGATTTGTAGGTTTGATCGGTTTCCCGCTCGAAGGTGGAGTTGAATCCGCCGCTCTTGTAACCCTTGGTAAAACTGGCGTATTGGACCAGTCGTTCGGTCCAATGATAATGCAGGCTCGCCTTGGGCAGTATCTCGGGATAGGATTTGCGGTGCAGAAATTGATCCTTCGGCATCTCGCTCTCATTCATATAGATGAGGTAATTGTAATCGAGCCGGTTGATTTCGTAATCGTAGCGCATGCCTATGGCGGCCGTCAGGTCTTCTACCAGGAAGTCCTGGTAGCTCACCTGACCGAAGGCCGCAAAACCGCCGGTGGTTTTGTTGTATATCTTATTTTTCTGCATCTCTCCGGGCAGACGCCAGGCCGATACGGCATCTGACCCGTAAAAGACATCTACTGTTTTATCGCGCAGCTGATAAAAACCGAAAAGCCCGGTGATAAACTGAAGACGCCTGTTTTCCGGACTGCTCAGGTTGATCTCCTGGGCAAACAGGTGATGCTGCCGGTCTTGAGTGACATAAAGCATATCCTGGGGCGTGAAGTCCTGGTCGATGTCCTGAAGGTCATCGAGCAGCTGGAAGGATGACATCGATTCCAGGGTGAAGCCGTTCAGGTCGAACCGGGCTTTGAGTCCTGTGCTGAGGATGTCGCGTTTATAAAAGCTTTCGTGGTTGTAGCTGATCTTACCGTCCTCTCCTTGGTGGGGCGACATGGCGTAGGGGTAGCCGTTGTTGCGGGTGTTTTTGGCATCGACGATCAGCTGGATCCGGGCGCTGCCGGATGGTTGATAGGCAAGTTTAACCCGGCCCGACAGGTCTTCTTTGCCGCCAATGGTATGGCTCTCATAATGGTTGGTATAATAACCGTTGTGATTCATATAGTTGCCCGAGAGGCTGAAGTTCAGCCGATTGCTCAGGGGCAGGTTCTGGCGCAAGTGAAAGTGTTTGCGCTGGTGGTTGCCCAAGCCGGCAGAGAAATGGGTGGAGGGCTGGTTTTTGACGGGCTCGGTGTAGACCTTGATGATCCCTCCCAGGGAGTTGCGGCCGTATAAAGTGCCCTGGGGACCCCGCAGCACTTCAATGCGTTCGATATCGAAAAGGTTGAAGTCGAAGGCGGCTTTCTCGAAGTAAGGGATGTCATCGACATACAGACCTACGGCCGGCTCATTGATCCTGGATCCGATGCCCCGGATGTAGATGGGCGATGTCAGGCTGGTCCCGTAATTGGGCATGTGTACACCGGGTGTGACATAGGTCAGGTCGTTGAGTGTCTCTACCTGCTGACGTTCCTGTTCCAGGGTGTTCAGGGTGGTGATGGAGGCCGGTACTTCGGATATTTTCTCACTCCTCTTGTTGGCAGTCACCAGTACGTCCTGGATATAGTATTCGTCGATCAGGGAGCTGTCTTGATTTTGATTGCTCTGGGCCCTGGCTGGATGGGTGAACAATATAGTGAACAGGTATATAAGGGAAAGAATGGGTAGTGCTTTCATAACATCTTTCAATTTTGGGTTTAAGGTTCTGTTGCCTGGTTTTTATGATGATGGCAGGCTCCGCCGAGCCTCTGCCATAATCATAACACCCGTAGAAACTGTCCAAAGGGGACGCTCGGGGGGTGATTGGCTAAGTGTTGAGGATTATGAAAGCAATGGAGGACCGCGGAAGGAGAAGGTACGGTTCAGTCCGCTCTGGAGTTTTCCAGGTAATCCTTGATGGAGGCAAAGCCTGGGGGTATGGCTGCCGGTACTCCACTGACAATGATGGAGCAGGGCGGTGTCGTGTGTGTGGTGATCGGGAGTGTCGGATTGGGGATAATGCTTGAATTCGTTGAACCGGTATGCATCCTGGATGTCCTGGCCGGTTGTATGATGCGCGCTGCAGGATTCGATGCGGGGGTCCTCTTCTGTTTGATCGGGGGAATGGAAGGTGTTGTTCCACAACAGGGTACCAAAGACACCTATGAGCAGGAGATAAGGCAGCAGCGATGCGATGATACCGGTATAAAACATGAATACAAAGGATTAATTATTCAAATATAGCCATAATCAGTTTGAATCCCTTGGAGTGCCTGCTATTTAAACTGCGTAAAAATAGTACTATTCAGCTCCTTTTTTCTTTTTCGGATTTTCCGGGAACCACCCTTTTCGCACCCGTTCCTCCTGTTCGATGATTTCTCCGATGCCCCAGAGGAAAGTGAATCCCAGTATACTGAGAATGGCCGAAATTGCGAAATGGGGGGTGATAAGAGCGCCCAGCACCAGCAGGATGCCCAGGATCAGAAATACTTTCCAGAATTTTTTGGAGAAGTGGTATTCGGCTTGTATGGTTAGGTATCTGCCCAGTGCGATGCTCAGAAAGGCGGCTGTGCCAATGATCACACCATTCAAATTCAGGACGGTATCGAATAGGGTCAGGCTCATATCAGCGGTAGGTTCTTTTAGGGTTTCGTTTGGCCCGGCCTTTGAGCACCCGCTCGTGTTGCTTGAAAAGTTCGATGGTGCTCCACAGAAGGGCAAAGCCCAGTACACCCAACAGCACGGAAGGGATGCGCCCCTGTAAAAACAACGAGATGACAATGGCGGCTACTCCGGCTATCAGAAAGAGGGGCCATACCCGCTTACCGAAGTGGTATTCCACGCGGATGACCACCGGATGAAAAACCCCAATCAGCAGAAAGGCGGCCAGTCCAATGAGAAAACCTTCAAAGTGTAGAGCAGGTAGGTACTCCATAATCATCGCAATTTGCGGAAGGCGAGTTCAAGTTTGTCTGAGAGTCGCTGGAAAACCTCGTCTTTGCTCCCCAGCCCGTTGATGTCGTAGATGGGTTTTTGTTTGCGATAATAATCGAGAACAGGCTTGGTCCGTTGATCGAACTGCTCCATTCGCCGCACCACTGTGTCGATGCTTTCATCGTAAGGCCGCTTGTTTTCGGTCTGGGCCCTTGCGGTGAGCCGCTTGATGGATTCCAGGGTGGGAATGTGCAGGTTGAACACGCAGGATACCGTGGAGTTCATCTTTCGCAGGAGT
>JAGXLL010000058.1 GCA_018334675.1 Bacteroidales bacterium
AGATCATTGTGTCTTAAAACGGGGAGACACATATCCTTTTAGTCGTAACACCCGAATCAGAGGACTCCATTATGAAACTTTTCAATTTGAATCCATTGTTGTTATTATTCATTGGCATGTTTGCTTTGTATTCTTGTGGTGGTGATGGCGGAGATGTTGGTGAACCCAATGACACCATTGAACAGGCCAATGCTGTAAGCCTGGACGAACCTTTTCAAATGAAGATTGACGAAGAAGGCGACCGCGATTGGTATAAGGTTGAGCTTCCCGGTCAGGGATATTTACAAACAATGGCCAAAAATGTGCCTGAAGAATTGGAACCCGAAGGGGCTGTTGCTGTATTTGATGAATGGCAAAGCAATGAGGATGAGTTCATGAAATCATGGACAGAGATCCCATTTGCCATGGCTGTAAATGACAAAGGCACGTACCACATCGCCATCATCGATAATTACAACGATGCGATGTCCGGGGATCCATTTGAAGTAAAGTTTTCGTTTATTGAAGAATTTGATGATTTTGAACCCAACAACACTCCAAAAGAGGCAGAGAGAGTCAACTTTGACGAGGAATACAAATCTGCAATTTATCCGGTGGGTGATACCGATTGGTTTAAATTCAAGACGGATGAACCGGGTTATGTAACGGTAAAAGCAAAAAATGTCGGGGATGAACTGGAACTTGAAGCAAGATATGCCAATTATGACGAGTATGCGGCGGAGCCGGTAGATGTTTTCAGGAACTATGGTGAATTGCCTCATTCAGCATCCATCCCGGAGTCCGGAGAATATTACTTTCATATTCTGGATAATTACAACGATGCCAAATCGGAGGCGCTGTTTGACTGGATGATCGAATTTATCCCGGAGATGGACGAAGCAGAGCCAAACGATGAGCTTGAAAATGCTAAAACACTCACTGCTCCGGATACATTGAATATTGCTATCTTCCCCAAAGGCGATGTAGATATCTATAAGTTGAATTTCCAAAATACCGGAACCCTCAGTTTAAAAGCCAAAGGGTATGAACAGATAACACCTGAAGTGCATTTAGCAATGAAGGATACCACGGGAAAAAACGAACTGGAAGAGGTTGGCAGTTGGGAGGAACTACCGGCCGAACTGAAGATACCCGATACAAAAAACGAATACTACATCAAGTTCATAGATAATTACAATGACAACGAATCACCGAAATCCTTTCCGGTGATCGTGGAATACAATTAGAAGAATGGTCCAGTTTTTTTAGAAAATACTTGCTTGCAGGCTGGGTGGGGTTATGCGACGGGCGAGTGACAATTGTATCCACATGAAATGATTCGTTTACAGGTTATCCACAAGATCTTCGAAAAGGAGTATTCGCCTGGCATTTCGTTTCTGGAAAGCCAGATGTTCAAAATCTTTTGCTTTATGGGATAAATTAATTTTTTGCAACAGATTTTTAAATGCTTGCTTCAGTTCTGTCTGATTTTTGATGCCACAACGAGCAGATAAAAACGAATAGTCCGGTTGTGTTTGATCCATCAGGAACATAACATCATAAAAATCTCGTCCCTTTGCCCTTGACAACAATGCAGAAATTTTCATGGCGCACATTACTTTATCTTTGGGAACCGAAAATTTAAAATATAAGCCACATCCTTTAATAGTGGCCATTTTGTGTTCATAGTAGATTTGTTGATCCTGGCTTTCAATCTTTATAAGAAACCGTTCTTTACGATATCCGGAAAGGCCAAGCTCAAAAAGTAGTTCAGGAAAGTAAATGTTTTTTCTGAATGCTTTTATTTTGTCATTCTGTTTGTCACGTGACTCTGCTTTCAAACCAAAACGTTGCAAAAAATTGATAATACCATCGGTCATTTTTCTAAAATCATCGGCTGTTAACTTCTTACAATCGAAGTCTAAATCTTCTGAAAATCTGTCGATTTCTTTTGTGAGGCGAAGGCTGGTGCCCCCTATGAACACTATTTTTTTGATGTACTGCGTGGTAGAAAGATAATCAAGTATCAATAGTTGTATGTATTCTTTTATTATGTACTTGCGCCGGGCAGGGTTATCCCATAAATAGGGAGGAAAATAGTTTTTTAGAAATTCGGTTTGTATCATATCGAATAGCATTTAAATAATAAATCAGCACGTTTTTCAAGGGACTTGTTTTCAAATCGGGACAGAAATTTCTGAAAACGATCTATCTGAATCATTTCATGTAACATCTCCTCATCCAGCCGTAAATTAAGCAATTCGTTTTTGGTGTTGTAAAAAGGATACAGGTAGAGCAGATCGAGTATAGATTTTTCCGGTACTGCCATTAGAATGGTTTTATCTTTAGTAAACTGTAGATGGGTATAGCCGAAAAAGAGTTGAGATTTTAATTTTTTATAAGAAAAGCTACCCAGGGAATTTTCAAAACGTTTTGTTTTCATGGCACTTACACTGGTCGTTTGCACAATTGATTCCGGAATTAAACCATGAAATGCCATGGCAGAGTGAAGACTAATATAAGATGGCCGATACAACCTGTTTGCTATAAAGAGATGGATGTTGTGGATATCCCGGAGTTCGGTGAAGGTATACAAATTATTTTTTAGTTTGATCAGGTATCCTTTTTTAACCCATCGGCTCAGATTATTTTTGTCAAAAGACGAATGCCAGGCATATACCTGGTTTGACGTAAAGCAGATTTGATCGATAAATTCCTTTCTAAATTCTTCAAAAAGCATTTTGTTTCTGTTTTTATGCAAAATTACGGAAAAAAAGAAATAGAATAAAATAATTCTTCCGCAAATTTTGTGTAAACGATTCGTTAATATGTGGGGGCAATTGCAAAATATCCGACGAAACAATAGAATGACCATTGAATGACTACCCCCTGACAATTGTATGACCACTGAATGGCCCTGGAATGCTGAACCGTCAAAAGCCGGTCACAGTGAAGCCGATTATGCGGATTTCCGCAGATGCTGTTGTTGACCATTTAACAATTTAACCATTTAACCATTTGACAATATATTTATTTTTTCCGTAACTTCCTGTTTCAATCCCGGATCGATGAAATTTTGGAGGGCGGTGCTGGAGGATACTGTGGGGCTGGTGTATCCCAACGTGTGTGTGACCTGTGGAAAATCTCTTCCGCAGGGGTGCCGCTATTTGTGTCCTTCGTGCCTGTACCGCCTGCCCCGCACCCATTTCCACAAGGATCCCGATAATCCCCTGGCGATGGTGTTCTGGGGAAGGGTGCGCATCGAGCAGGCCGCAGCCTGGTTTCACTATACCAAAGGCAGCCGGTATCCGCAGCTGATCCATGCCATCAAGTATTCGGGCCGCACGGACCTGGGCATGTCCCTGGGCCGGCTCTACGGCGCCGAGCTGAAGGAATCCCCCTTTGCCGAAGCCCGGCTGATCGTGCCTGTGCCCCTTCATCGCCGCAAACAACGTAAGAGGGGGTTCAACCAGAGCGAATGCATCGGCCGGGGACTGGCACGGGCCCTTCACATACCCCTGGTGACCACCAACCTTTGGCGAACGGTGAACACCCAAACCCAGACCCGCCAGACCCGCCTGGAACGCTGGAAGAACGTGGAAAATGTTTTTCGGCTCCGGGACCCCCAAGCCCTGCAAGAGAAGCATGTATTGCTGGTGGATGATGTGGTGACCACCGGGGCTACCCTGGAATCCTGCGCCGGCGTGCTGCTGGGGGTGCCCGGAACACGCGTCAGCATCGTAGCCCTGGGCTATGCCACGCTTTAGCAGGATGATTATACCTTTCCGGGTATAAGCTCAGGGGTTCACCTTATAAACCCCTGATGGATCCTGGCATTCTTCCAGCAGCCGGGTGGTTGTTTTTTGCAGGACGGGGTGGAGCAGGTCGGGGGCGACCTCACAGAGGGGCTCCAGGGTGAAGCGGCGCCGGTGCAGTTGGGGATGGGGTACCCGGAGCGAAGGGGTGTCGATCACCTGGCGGTCGTAGAACAGGATGTCGAGGTCGATCACCCGGCTGGAATAGCCACCGCCGGGGTCGGCAGCCTGACGGCCCAGGTTTTTTTCGATGCCCTGCAGCACCATCAGCAACTCCCGGGGCGTGCGATCCGTTTCCACAACCACCACCTGGTTCAGAAAGTTTTGCCCGGCCTCGAAGCCCCAGGGTTCTGTCTCGTAGAGGGACGACTCCTCAAGCACGCGGCCGGCCTCAAGCCCCAGCTGTTCCCTGGCCCGTGCCAGCATCCGCCGCCGCCGGCCCAGGTTACCGCCAAGCAACAATATCGCCCTGTGTTTTTCTTTCATTTGCATGCTTTATGATTACCAGCCAAAAATTTTTACCGATTTTACCCGATCCTTCTTATTGGAGCATACCGCCCGGGGTAGCCGGTTATATGGAAAAATGTAATTTGCTTTCTGTTATCCCATTTCCCGGCCTTCAAATGTAATAAATACCCGAAAATAGAGACCTATTTAAACACAAAACCATCGCATGATGTTTCCCGGTCCGGGTTATGCTGATATCTTTGCCCCGGTGATCCCCCGGACAGGGGTTTGTTGGGGAGCCGGTTGATGTCATGTTGCCTGCATCCAGGCTATTTTTTTTTGTAGCATAATGAGTTATTTTTGTATATAAACCCTAAAGTTTTTCATCATGAAGAGTTTTCTCAAATACACCCTGGCAACCGTCGTAGGGATTTTACTCACCGGTTTGCTGTTTTTCGTGATCTTTTTCAGTGTGGTAGGCTCGATGATATCCAAGCAGGATGAGCCTGCCAGCATCAAGAGCCAATCGGTGCTGGAGGTAAACCTCAGCCACATGATCATGGACCGCAGTTCCAAGGATCCATTTGCCAACTTCGATTTCCAGTCGTTCAGCCCGAAGAAGACGCTGGGCCTGAATGACATCCTGGCCAACATCGAGAAGGCATCGAAGGACGATGATGTGGAAGGCATCTACATGGACCTGTCTATCATACCTGCCGGCATGGCCACACTGGAAGAGATACGCAACGCCCTGCTGGATTTCAAGGATAGCGGCAAGTTCATCATAGGATACAGCGACAATTATCTGCAGACCTCCTATTACCTGGCTTCGGTGGCGGATCATGTGTATATGAACCCCGAGGGCCGCGTGAACCTCACCGGACTGAGCTCACAGCTGATGTTCTTCAAGGAGGGCCTGGATAAGCTGGGTGTCGAGCCGCAGATCGTCCGGCACGGCAAGTTCAAGAGTGCCATTGAGCCTTTCACCCGCAACAGCATGAGCGAGGAGAACCGCCGCCAGGTGAAAGCCTATGTCGATGCGCTCTGGAACCGGATGGCCGAGGGCATCTCCCGGCAAAGGGGCCTTACCATGGAGGAGGTGAACCGCATCACCGGCAACCTCGACCTGCACAGTCCGGAGGCAGCCGTGGAATATGGTTTTGTCGACGCCCTCAAATACAAGGATGAGGTGCTGCAGGTGCTGCGCGACAGCACGGGCATGGACGATGACGATGATGTGCGTTTCGTGAGCATGGGCAAATACAACCGGGTGCCAAAGATCGATGACATCCAAGGCCTGGCCGAAGATAAGATAGCCGTGGTATACGCCATGGGCACCGTGATGATGGGTGAAGGAGATGAGGGTACCATCGGGTCCGAGCGTATCTCAAAGGCCATCCGCACGGCACGTAAGGACTCCACCATAAAAGCCATCGTTTTCCGTGTGAACTCCGGTGGAGGAAGCGCCCTGGCTTCGGAGATCATCTGGCGCGAGCTGAAGCTGGCCCAACAGGCTAAGCCCGTAGTGGCCTCCCTGGGGGATGTGGCGGCGTCCGGTGGCTATTACATCGTGGCCCCGGCCGACACCATCATGGCCAGCCCCAACACCATCACCGGATCCATCGGGGTGTTCGGCCTGTTCTTCAACGGCCGTGAGATGCTCAACGATAAGCTGGGTGTGCACGTGGATGTGGTTAAGACCCACGAGCATGCCGACATATACAGCCCTTTCCGGTCTATGTCGGCCCGCGAGCGCGAAGTGATCCGCATGGGCATAGAGGATACCTACGACACCTTCGTGACCCATGTGGCGGAAGCAAGGGGTATGACCAAGGAGGAGGTGAACGAGATCGCCCAGGGCCGTGTGTGGAGTGGCACAGATGCCCGTCGCATCGGCCTGATCGACCTGTATGGCGGCATGCAGGAGGCGGTGACCCTGGCCGGTGAGATGGCCTCACTGGAGCAATACCGCACCGTTGGTCTGCCCAGGCTGAAGGATCCCTTCCAGCAGCTCATGAAGGAGTTCACCGGTAACATACAGACCCGCGTCCTGGAAGATGTGCTGGGCCAAGAGGCCCGTTACTACACCAACTTCAGGGAGGCTGTGAGCATGGAAGGCATACAGGCCCGCATACCCTACCGCATCGAAGTATATTAATGGGTGTTCCCGTCGATCGTTGCATTGTAAATCATACCTATGAGAAGGATATTGGCTGTTATTTTGATTATCTTTGGACTGTTCTCCTGCCGGCCTGATGAGTCGCCGACCCGTCATGAACGGCAGATAGACAGTCTGCTCACCGAGCTGCAGCAGATGAACGATAAGATGAACAGCCTGAACATTCAGGAGGTGCAGCGCATCCACGATTCCCTCTCACGGTATTATGATACCACGGCGGTGGTGGACACGATGGAGCAGACCTGGCAGAGGCTCGAGCAGGCCCGCAATGTGCTCAACTGGTACGACAACATCGACCGGGAGATCACCTTCTCGCGAAGCCACCTGCGGTCGCTGGAGCGTCAGATCAGCAAAGAAAAGGCGGATACAGTGGTCATCCAGGAGATAAATAAGGAGGTGCAGATCGTGTCGGGGCTCAGGGACCGTTTCGGCAGGGAATACCGGGGGTTGGAACGAGCCATCGACAGCTTGCTGAAGAAATGATCCTTTATGAACAAATCCTATGTTTACGCGGGTTTTACCATTTTCTTCTGGGCGACCATCGCCACAGCCTTTAAGATTGCCCTTCGCCATGTGAACTACGTGGAGCTGGTGCTCTATTGCGCCGTTACCACCCTGGTCATCCTTTTCTTTATCCTGCTGGCCCAAAACCGCCTGAAAGACGTGTTTCGCATCCAGCGCCGCCATTACATCAACTCCCTGGTGCTGGGCTTTCTCAACCCCTTCGCCTACTACCTCATCCTGTTCAAGGCTTATTCGTTGCTGCCTGCCCAGGTGGCCCAGCCCCTGAACTTTACCTGGCCCATCGTCCTGACCTTCCTCTCCCTGCCCGTGCTCAAACAGCCGGTGACCGCGAAAAATATGATAGCCCTGTTCTTGAGCTTCATCGGCGTATACCTGATATCCTCCGAAGGAACCCCCTTCGACCTGCAATTTGCCGAGCCGCTCGGGGTATTCCTGGCCGTGGGCAGCTCCCTGATATGGGCCTCCTACTGGCTCGTGAACGTCAAGGACCAGCGCAACGACGTGCCTAAGATATTTCTCAATTTCCTCTTTTCCCTGCTTTTTATCGTGCCTTACTGGCTGATCTTCACCGAGCCCCGGTTTCCCAACCTCCCCGGCCTGATGGCTTCCGTGTATTCCGGCGCCTTCGAGATGGGCATAACTTTTGTTTTATGGCTGAAAGCACTTCGCCTGGCAAAATCCACCGCGATCGTCAGCAATTTAATATACCTGGCACCGTTCTTCTCTTTGATATTTATTCAGTTTATTCTCGGTGAAGAAATCCATTTCACCACGATCATCGGCCTGGTGCTCATTGTATCAGGCATTGCTTATCAGGAAATCTACAAAAACAAAGTATATGAAGTATAGATGGATCATTTTATCTCTTGTTTTCCTCGCCATGGGCATGTTTTTCTCATGCGAGGAGGAGAAAGTGGAGCGCACGGACCCGGCGAAACGCTACAATGAGTCGTTTTATAATTTGATGGAGGATATGTATCTTTGGTATCAGCATATACCGGATGTGGATCCGCAGGATTACGATGATGTTCAGGCGTTGCTGGAGGCCATACGCTATGAAGAGGACCGCTGGAGCTACATTTCGTCTTACCAGGCATTTGTTCAGTATTACCAGGAAGGCGCCTATGTGGGCTATGGGTTTGGTTATAAGTGGGATGAGACCGACAGCTTGCGCCTGACCTTTGTCTTTGATGAGTCGCCTCTGCAGGATGCGGGCATCACCCGAAGCTGGGCCATCACCAAAATTAATGGCGATGAGGTGGCCCCTTCCCAGGACATCAGTGAGAAGCTGGGGGCCGATGAACCCGGTGTGGAGAACCGCTTTGAGTTCAAGGGTCCCCAGGGCCAGATCGTCGATACCACCTTTGCCAAGAAGGAGCTGACGATGAACACGGTGTTGGAGGATACGGTGATCGACCACAACAGCTCCCGCGTAGGCTATTTCGTGCTGAAGAGCTTTATTAACAAGACGCCGAATGAGCTGGCCACCGTGTTTGACCGGTTCGCCAGTGAGAACATCGACGAGCTGGTGGTGGACCTGCGCTATAACGGCGGCGGCACCCTGAAAGGATCGCGTTTCCTGGGTGAGTTCATCGTCAACGACGAGTATGAGAACGAGCCTTACGTGAAGATCTCCCATAACGACAAGCAGACCCAACGCGACACCACCCATGTGTTTGGCAAGGATTCGCTGGATATATCCCTGGGGCTGGACCGCGTGTATTTCATCACCACCCAGGCTACGGCTTCTGCCAGTGAAGCCCTGATCAACGGGCTGGAACCCTATATGGATACCTATCTTATTGGTGGCGACACCTATGGTAAGCCGGTGGGCATGAATGCATACAGAAGCAATGACTATGAGTATGTTTTTGTTCCGGTTACCTTCAGCCTGGAGAATGCCGAGGGTGTGGCAAACTACTATGATGGCCTGCCTGTGGATGTGAGCGCCCGTGATGGGGTGACCGAGCTGTTCGGCAGCCCGCAGGAAGCCTCTCTGCATCAGGCCCTCTATCATATAGCAAACGGATCCTTCGATCAAACCAAGGCCGGCTATCCGGCTATACCAGCAAACCGGGTCGAGTACCGGAGCCTGGAGGACGAGATCGGAGCAGAATAATATTTTTCTATGATCATACTTGGCATAGACCCGGGCACCACCATCATGGGCTACGGCCTGATCGAGCAGGCCGGAAAGGAGCCGAAGCTGGTTACCATGGGGGTGATAGAGCTGTATAAGATCGATCACCACTACGACCGGCTCAACCGCATCTTCCACCGCATCGATCAGATCATCCGGGAGTACCTGCCGGAGGAGGTAGCCCTGGAAGCCCCATTCTATGGCAAGAACGTACAATCGATGCTGAAGCTGGGAAGGGCCCAGGGCGTGGCCATGTCCGCCGCCCTGAGCCATTCCCTGCCCATCTTCGAGTATGCCCCCCGCAAGATCAAACAGTCCATCACCGGCAATGGCAACGCCTCCAAGGAACAGGTGGCCGGCATGCTGGAGAGTATGTTCTCCATCACCGACATGCCGAAAAACCTCGATGCCACCGACGGGCTCGCCGCAGCCGTTTGTCATTTCTACAACTGCAAGACCCACCCTTCCGGCAGCGATTACAAAAGCTGGAAAGATTATATGCGGAAGAACCCCGGCCGCATCAAGGATTAGGAGAAGATCTTCCTCAGCAGGGGACTCTTCAGGTTGCTTACCGTGATATAACTGTATTCTTTGGCCCCAAAGCCCCGGCATACTTCAGCCTTGTGTGGAATGACCAGATGCTCGAAGTTGATCGTCAGGTTTTTTTCGGCGTGCTGCCGCACATATTCATCGATGATCCCCTTCAGGGCATGGTTCTCATAACCCTCGCCGGTGGCCGCGGTGAACAGCAGGTTGATCTTGCGGTTCGATTTCAGGAAGAGGATGGCGGCGCACAGGTTGTTCTCCTGGGTATAGGCTGCATAGATCTCACCCAGGCCATGCTTCAGCACGAAGGCGATGATCATACGCAGCTTGCTGAATTGCTCCCTGTTGAGTCCTTTGGTGGCCATGATGCCTTTGCCCGAGATGAAGCGGATGAAGTCGTTGGGGGCCATGCCGGGAACGACCGTGGCCTTTTTCCGGGTGGTCTCCTCCAGGTCGCGGCGGATGTCGGCTGAATAGCTTTCCCGGATGAGGTCGTAGTTGCGGATCAGATCAAACTCATAGGTCAGCTGTTTCTTCTGATGAAACAGGTTGTCGCCTATCCTGTTGAACTTGTTCAGGTCGGTGGTGAAGATGTGGAAATGATCAAACAGCTTACGGATGAAGTTGTTGACCATATGCTCATCGATGATCTCGGTGGAGAAAACGCCCAGCTGGCTGGCAAAAGGGGAGGTGCTCACGTAGGGGATGCCGGCCCTGCGTTTGACCAGCAGGGGCATCACTGCTTCATAGTCGCGCTGGATAACAGCCTGCCAGTCGTCGCAAACGATGTCGAGGTACCATGAAAAACCATATATGCTGCCGTTGTGGGCGTTGTTGATGCAGTTGTCCCATTTGATTAGGTTGATCTCATGATTCCTGATAAGCTGAAGGTCCTGGAGCGTTGTCTTTTTTTCTTTCATAATGTGCCTTCGTCTGCAAAACTGTAAAAGGTGTTTTCTCCGGTGATCAGGTGGTCGAGCACCTGGATGTCAAGATAGTTTGCGGCTTCTGTGAGCTTGCGGGTGATTTTGATATCGGCGTTGCTGGGGGTGGTATTGCCTGAGGGATGGTTGTGGCACAGGATCATGCCGCATGCCCGGCGGTCGACGGCATGCTTGAGGATGATCTTCACGTCGGTGACCGTGCCGGATATGCCTCCCTGGCTGATCTTTACCCCTTCGATGACCTGGTTGGCACGGTTCAGGTAAAGCACCCAAAATTCCTCGTGTTGTTTGTCCTCGAGGTTGGGGTAGAGGAACTCGAAGGCGTGGCGGCTGCTTGTGACCTGGTACCTCTCGGGTATGGCCGATAGCTTTCTTCTCCTTCCCAGCTCCAGGGCGGCCGCTATGGTGATGGCCTTGGCCTCGCCGATGCCATGGTATTTTTGCAGGTCGCGAACCGACAGCTTGCCCATCTCATTGAGGTTGTAGCTGGTATCCTTCAGGATCGCCCGGGCAAGCTCCACGGCCGAGCGGCCCGGTGAACCGGTCCGGATCAGAAGAGCGATCAGCTCAGCATCGCAGAGGGAAACCATGCCTTTCTTGAGGAGTTTCTCCCGGGGCCGGTCTTCCACCGCCCAATCCTTTATTTTTGAACTCTGCCTGTATTCCATGCCCGGGATCCCAGTTGAATCATCTTTAAAGGTAGGAAATTTTGGGGAGAGATGCCAGAAAAAAATCCAGACAAATCCAGCGCTTAGCGCTGCGCTAAGCGCTGGATTTGTTCGTTTCCGGACACCTTTCAGCGCTAAGCCTTGGGTTTTCTCCTACCGCTTAACGTTGATCTTTTCCCTGGTTGTTTTCCTTCCGCTTCCTATCCCTGAAATGATCGTGTATCAGCCAGTCGTAATAATCCATGTCGTTCTCTTCCATCTCTTCTTCGATCTCCCACTGGTAGCGTTTGCGTTGGGGGCCGCGGTCCCTGTAGACGAAAGCCACTGCCACCCCGGCGATGCCGCCGAACAGGTGGCCCTCCCACGACACGTTGGGGTCGAGGGGCAACAGCCCCCATACCAGTCCGCCGTAAAGGAAAACCACCAGCAGGGAGATGGCCATCAGGCGGATGTTTTTTCGTAGGATGCCGCTGAGGAACAGAAAAGCGGCAAAGCCGTATATGAGGCCGGAGGCGCCGATGTGGTATCCTTCGCGGCCGCCGAACCACAGCATCATGCCGGAGGTCAGGTAGATGAAGAAGAAAACCCGGTAGGCGATGGGGGTGTAGAAATAGAAGATGCCCATGCCCAGGATGATCAGGGGCAGGCTGTTGGCCGCCAGGTGCGAGAGGTCGCCGTGTATCAACGGCCCAACCACTATGCCCGCCAAACCCCTCGTCTCCATGGGATAGACACCTCCCGTGGAAAAGTCCGCCTCCAGGGCGATCTCAATCAGCTTGATCACCCACAGCAACACCACGAACGAACCCGGGAACAACAGGCTGTACAACATGCGTTTTTTTTCAAGTTTGGCTTCGTTCATGTCTTTAGACCAGGGTGTTAGACCAGCGTGTTAGACCAGCGCTTAGCGCAGCGCTAAGGGCGCCAAACGCCCTAAGCGCTACGCTTAGCGCTTTCGTTTACTTAGCGCTTTCGTTTGCTTTACTTTACTCCATTGGCGCCCAATCCGCATAGTGATCGCTCACCACGTAGGTCTTGGGATCGGTGGTCCAGAAATCGTTGCTGTTGTAAGTCCATTCCATCGTCTCGGATCCCCCGCCGCTCTGGGTGGTGATCAGGTATCGGGCGGGCAGGTGACCGATGGCATCGGCCTGGTCGCGTGGCAGGTCCCTGTCGCCGCCGCTGGGGTCAACCGGTACCCATCCGAAGTTGGGCAGGTAGATCTCCACCCACCGGTGGAACACATCGTCGAGGCTGGCCCGGTCGCCGCGCATCACCAGGGCTCCCACATACCGTGCGGGTATGCCTATCGAGCGGCACATGGCGATGTAGGTAAAGGCATATTCACTGCAGGAGCCGTTGCCGCGTTCCAGTACTGCCGGGGCGGTGTTCCATCCGCCCACCATCTCGTAGTACATGTTATCGATCAGGTAGTTGAACAGCTCCCGCGCCATCCAGTAGGGGTTGTCGGTATCCCGGTCGCTCAGGGCTTTTTTGACCGCCTTTTGGATGGTGGGATGATCGTACTGGTATTTCTCGTTGTTGGCCAGGTAACGGCTGGTGATGTTGTCCGGAACCTGGTCGAGGGTGCCTACCTGATCGGGATAGATGAAGTAGCGGACGTCGTAGAGGGTACACTCCACATCCATCTCCAGCTGAACCGTCTCATTGTCCGGAACATCTTCGCGGGACAGGTGTGCCGTTTGCTGGTCCCACTGGTCGGTTACCACATCGGTGTATTCGGGTGTATAGGTGATGTCGTCCTTGATCTCCTGGTTGGGCCGGTTGTTGGGTATGGCCACATGGATGTCGAGGCTCTTGACATCCCCCGGACCAAAATTGGTGATCTGATGGGTGTAGGTGACCCGTGCCCGGGTGGCATTCGACCGGCGGTAGGGCGTGTCGTCCCTGGCTTTCATCCGGAAGAGGGCATCGCTCTGGCTGTCGACAGCCCACAGATGGTTGCCGATGGTGGTGACGCCCCGTGTGAAATGGCCCGGTGCATCGGCAATGATGATCACCGACCCGTTGTCGGGCGATACCATGTAGACTTCATCGGCGGTGCGGTCGGTGATCCACAGGTATTCGCCGTCGTAGCTGATGCCCCGTGGATCCCTGGCGGGCGCCTTGAAGGATTTGATGGTGGTGCCGTCGTCGGGGTTGAACTGGATGATCTGATCCTTGTCGTTGTCGACACACCAGAGGTACCTGCCGTCCCAGGCCAGGCCGCGGGGCGTGCCGGTAGGTGCGCTAACCGTATGCAGGATGGTGCCGTCTTCCGGGTCGACCCGGTAGACCTGCCCGTCATAATTCTCTGATAGGGGTATGCCACCCTTCACGTCCACACTCCACAGTGCTTCGCCATCCCAGGTCAGCCCCATGGGCCAGTAAGCCGGCGAAGAGATCTTTTTGACAACCTGCCCGTCGTCCGGTCGGACAGCGTACAACATCTTATCCTTGCGGTCGGCCATCCACAGATGCTCTCCGTCGTAGGTGAGGCCGGTGGGTATCTGGCCCGGGGTGGTGAGCTTACGGGTTACTTCCCCCGGGTAAGTCATCCCGCGCATGGGTACAAGCATGCAAATTAAAATGAACCAAATGGTGATCAGCTTAAAACGTTTCATGGGTAAGAAATTTTTGGGGTTCGTAGGGTTTTGTTCAAAGGTATAAAAAAATAAAAAAAACAGCGCTTAGCGCTGCGCTAAGCGGTTTTTTTACCGCTAAGCGCTGGTTTTACTCGCTGGTTTTTTCTATATACAATACCCCCTTCCCCAAACGTTCCTTTTGTAGAAGCGGCTCAAAAATAGGGTGGACGATGAAAAATCCTTATTTTTGCAGCAAAGTC
>JAGXLL010000137.1 GCA_018334675.1 Bacteroidales bacterium
CAAAACGATGGAAAGGAATAATAGAAGTCTTTGCATTTCAGTGGGTTATTGAAGTTAATGATGACGTTTGGTTCAGTAAAAATACCTGCTTTTGATGAGCATTCAAAATGGGTTCTACGAGGATTTTCCTGTGAAGTTTTTTTCTTTATTTCCTTTACCGTTGGAGAAACAGGTGCGGATATAGAAGGATTCATGATAAAAAAACAGATTCTTTGTCATGAATGGACGGGGTGACCTGGATGTTCATCAGGCGCCCATCGAAGGAAGGGTATTGATAATAGCATTAAAATGGAAAGAAAATATAAAACGCATGGGACCATCGCTTGATCCCATGCGTTTTACATTTCATTATTCTTTGATGATGCGTTTCCGGTAGGTGCCTTCTTCAGTAACGATCTTCAGCAAGTATACGCCTTTGTCTATTGACTGTGAGCGAATTGTGGCGCGGCTGCTTGAGAGATTTCTGCTCAGGATTTTCTGGCCGTTCAAATTATACACCACCAGGCGGTTTTCCACGCCCTTAAGGCCCGAGATGTGCAGGGGGCCATCCACTGGATTGGGATATACCTTTATTCCGGAGCCTTCCAGGTCTTCAATGGCAGTAGAGGTTTGAATGAAATGAGCCACGAGGTCCCGGTCTTTTTCAATCGAAAAGCTATAGATGGAATCGCTGGAGAGGGTATTCCCGTCTTCGCTCCAGTTATCAAAGGCATAGCCCTGATCCGGAATGGCAGTAATGGTCACCTCATCACCTTCGGTATAGGTACCTGTGCCGGTGACGCTACCTCCCTGGGTGGGGTCCAGGGAAACATTCACATCATACTCCTCAGGCAAGGCAGCCATTTCCACGATATTGGAGCGGGCCACGATCCGGTCGGGGCCACTGCTTTTCTTCAGCGACCCTCTTTGTAATATGGCCTCCACCTGGTAATACATCGTATCGGCCGGGGCATCCACATCGGTGTAGGAATGGTGGCGGGCTGAGAGCGAATCGATGGCAGATAGCTGACCCGGATCCTGTCCGCGCAACACACGATAGCTGACTGCAGGATATTTTGGTGCCATGTACTTCTCCCAAATCAGGTTCCAGCTGTCGCTTCGTTGATTGGGTGTTACATTCAGGTGTACGGTTTGGTAATCGCTGCTGATCAGCGAGGTAGAAGATCCGATGACCAGCTGCATGCGATAACGGGCCGATTTGATATTGGGCCGGGAGGTGGTATCGACAAAATGACGAACCGAATCGGCCACGCTGCCCAAGGATTTCCATTGACCTGCCACGTTGGTCTCTTTGTACAACTTCAGGCTGTCGGCGTAGAACTTATCGTGATCGCGCCAGACCACCTTATTGTGATCGCCTGCAGAATCCAGGGTAATCTGCCCGTTCAGCCGAGGCGGTTCAGTCTGAACCGTCAACGGCAATCGTGCCTTTCCGGCCGAATCAATCTTGAATGCATAAACATCCAAAGGAGGCAGGGTTTGGTTCGTAGATTGAAAACTACGGGTATTGCCGCTAATAAGAAATCCCTCATCAGATGTGGGATGCAGGCTTTTTGCCCCATCAGAATGGCGACCGCCATACGACCTGGTCCATAAGGTATCTCCCTGACTATTGGTTTTAAGCAGATAAACATCACTGGAACCGATCATGCTTCCACCCACTATCAACATCTGATCGTTGTCTGTCTGAAGGAACGTTTCCGGAACCTGATCGCCGGGCTGCTTGAAGATATGGGTCAAAAGCTCATGGCCACTGGAATTGGTCTTTCTCAGATAAATATTGCTGTTTTTGACCGAGCCATCTAGCTGTGTGATTGAGCCAAGTAGCCAAAAATCACCGTTGTCAGTCTCTATAACAGAATACAAATTGTCATCGTAATTCGCTCCAAACTTTTTGGTCCACACGCTATCACCCGCCAAATTGGCTTTTATCATAAGCATATCCTTATCCGCAAATGAACTGGCTTTTGTACCTCCATAAATAAGGTATCCCCCATCCAGGGTACGGACCAGTCCCTGCGGCTCATCATCTCCTGATCCTCCGTAAGTTTGTGTCCATAGAGTATCACCCTGTGCATCAATCCTCAACAGATAGAAATCCTTGTCGTCAGCACCGAAACTTTGGGTTTCCGACAAAGAAATGAATCCTCCGTTTGGAGTTTTCATGGTCGTCACAGGATTGTCCTCGCGGGTGCCTCCAAAGGTGCTGGTCCATAGGGTATCACCCTGATTATTCACTTTGATATAATGCATGTCGTTCCATCCTGCTGAATTGGTCCAGGTATCACCGCCAATTAAGTACCCGCCATCGGACGTCTGCATCAGCGTGTTGGAAAAATCGTTTCTGCTTCCTCCGTAGAGTTGGGTCCAAAGGGTATCGCCCGTGGAGTTCGTTTTTATCAAACGTATTTGGTAATCACTTGGGCCAGAAAAAAACCGGTACCCCAGCATCAAATAATCGCCATTGGCATCCTCTATCAAATCGGTGGGGACGTCCTGGTCGGGAGTCCCATAGGTGCGGGTCCACAGTGTATCGCCCTGGGCATTCATTTTGATCAAATACATGTCATCCCCGCCAGCACCATAACTCCTGGAATTGCTTAAAATCAAATAATTGCCATCAGAGGTGGTTTGAGTGGCAACATGTTGGTCCCGCTTACCGCCTCCAAAACTCTTTTCAAAAGTAGGTTGCCCTTTCACAGAGATGAAGAGCACCATAGTAAAAAGTAAAAGTAAATGTCGCTTCATAGGCCTGTGCATTTTATATTAAACAGTTAATATGCACACAAATCCCATCTCTAAAAGTTGTTGAAACGCCACAATTTAAATTCACAGGCCGGTAACCATCCATTTATGAAGACGCTTTGATGATCGTTGCCTAAAAGGCAAAATTTTCCATTCATGGATTATTAAATCATAAGCCAGGACGGGTGGAAGTTTTCGAAAATGAACGGGATTTTTAAATTGGTATCCGGCAGAAATCCCATATGTAGGTCCATCTTTTAAAACATTTTAGACAATAACAAGAACTCTCATAAACAGTCTACTCCCAAGATGTTATTTTTTTGCCTCAATCAAAGGCCCAACAGTCATTCCCTTTGTAATATCAATGATCATTTGTTGATGGACATTTTTTTTGATTCAAAGCAGAAAACGGACTATTTATTTATCGGTAATTTGTATATTTATTGGTGTCAACGGCTTTGACAACCAACATGTTAATAAAGCCAGGCCAGATGTCCGATGCATTCACGGCAACTTTTTTGTTCGGATTTCTGATTATACATGCTGAGAAAACAAAAGATCCAGAAAGTTCCTTGCCGCAATTTGACTATAAAAAATCATCCTTATGAAACCTATCAAACTACTGATCATCAACACGCTTTCCCTGGCCTTTGCGCTGTTACTCAACGGACTGGCGGGCAGCGGGGTTTTCAACGGCAAAACCGTGGCCGATGTCAGTGCCCGGTACGACACCCTGATCACACCTGCGGGCTATGCTTTCGCGATATGGGGCATCATTTATTTGCTGCTCCTTTTGTTTGTAGGGTACCAGTGGTATGCCTGGCTCAAAAACAGGGAGGATACCTCCCTGAAGCAAACCGGTTGGTGGCTTGCTCTGGGCAACATTGCCAACGGCCTGTGGATCGTGGTATGGCTCAATGAATACCTGGCGCTCTCTGTATTGCTGATATTCATCCTTCTTTTTTCGCTGATCATGCTCACACTCAGGCTTCGCCTGGAGACCTGGGACGCAC
>JAGXLL010000138.1 GCA_018334675.1 Bacteroidales bacterium
CAACGGCGAAATCAAAGTGCTGGCTCATGATCGGAATTTTCACTTTGCCTTTTATGTAGGTGGCGATCTCTATATTTCTGAAAGGGAAGGGGGATGGATGAAATATAACGGGCAGGATTTTGAGACCATGCCGGGGGGGAAGTTCTTTGACGGGGACAGACGAATATGGACGATGATGAAGCTGGGACCGGAGCATTTCGTGTTGGGAACCCAAAACGACGGACTTTTTGTATACCGGAACGATACCCTCCGGCCCTGGCAAAATGAAGCAAACCGTTTTCTCCAGCAAAATCAATTGTTCAGTGCTACACGCATATCACAAAATTACTATGCCTTCGGATCCATACAAAACGGCATTATCCTTACCAATGGAAAGGGGGAAATACTTCAACACATCAATAAGGAAAGGGGTCTTCAGAACAATACGATTCTGGCCACGGCCTCCGACCATGAAGGGAATCTCTGGCTGGGACTGGACAATGGTATCGATTACCTGGAGATCAACTCCCCGATTTCCTACCTGGGAGAGGGGCATCGTATTGAAGGAACCGGTTACACCTCTGCCGTCTTTGAGGGATCCCTATACCTGGGGACCAACCAGGGTCTCTTCTATCAGCCCGGGGTGATGAATGAACATTCCCTGGAGGTGAGGCCCAACTTTCAACTCATCGAAGATACCAAGGGACAGGTGTGGGATCTGACCCAATACGACGGAAGGTTGTTTTGCGGGCACAACAAAGGCGCTTTTGTGATAGAAGGAGGAACTTCCCGTCAGATATCCAATGTTCAGGGAGGCTGGAATTTCCTTCCCATACCGGATCATCCTGAATATCTTATACAGGGCTCCTATACCGGCCTGGTGCGGCTAAAGAAGGAAAATGGCCGATGGCTGTTTGATCAAAAGATCAAGGGCCTTGATGAATCCTGCCGCATAAATACCTGGGATGATAAAGGTAACCTATGGATATCCCACGGATATAAAGGAGTGTACCGGGTGAGGCTCAATGAAGCCCTGGACAGCGTGGTGCATGCTTCCCTCTATACCGAAGAGGATGGTTTGCCCTCCGACCTGGGTAATATGGTCTTTAAATATCGCAACCGCATCTATGCTTCCAGCAATAATGGCATCTACCGCTATGTTTTTTTAGCCGATCAGTTTGAGAAAGATACCCTGTTTCAGCATGCCATTGGCCGGAACCAGGTCAGTTCCCTGCATCGGGACCAATATGGCAATATTTGGTATTTCAGCAATTTTAGCGAGAAAATCGGTATGGTCCCATCCGACTCGAGCCCTTCGGCTTTTAAAGCGATTGATGTGTTAGACAAACTTCATGACCAGTATGTTGCTGCCTTTGAGCATGTTAACGTTATCGATTCCAGCAACATCATCCTGGGTACCGTGAGTGGCTTTGCCCATTTCGACCCAACCATCAGCCTGCCCGATTCACAGTCATTCGAAACCTTGCTGAAGGAAAGTTCCTTCTTTGGCAACCAGGATACCCTCCGTTTTTTTAACCTGATGAGAACCCCTGATGAAAGAAAACTCATAGGATCTAATAATGTAAAGTCGGTTAAATTTCGCTATGCCTCCACTTTCTACGAAGACCTCAAACATACCCAATACAGTTTTTTCCTGAAGGGATACGACCAGGAATGGTCCCAATGGACGTACAGAAATACCAAAGAATACACCAACCTGCCTCCCAACGATTATACCTTCCTGGTCAAGGCCCGGAATGTCTACGGAAAGATCAGCCAAACCAGCCGGTTTGAGTTTACTATTCTCCCTCCCTGGTATCAGACCATTTGGGCTTATATGGGCTATGGCATACTGGTCATCGGATTTATTCTGGTTGCCGCTCACTACCTGAACAAGAAACTGGAGAGCGAGAAGCGAAAAGTAGAGGAGAAGAACCGCGAAGAGATGCGCAAACAGAGAGAGGAATATGAAAAGGAACAACTGGCGATGCAAAATAAGATCATACAACTGGAAAATGAAAAACTGCAGGCAGATATCGCCAATGAGGAAGCCGATATTCAAATAAAGAACAAGGAGTTGAGTGCCCAGGCCATGAACCTCAACCGGAAGAACGAGATCCTGAATTATCTGCAAAAAGAACTCGATAAGGTGATCCGCAGTGTAAACCCCGATGCAAAGTTTAAATTGAAGATGCTTAACAAAAAGATCGATCAGGACCTGAATCTCGAGGAAGACTGGAAGAAATTTGAACAGTATTTCGATGAAGTACAGGGCGATTACATATCCCGGCTGAAAGAAAAATATCCCCAATTGTCCCCCAAGGACCTGAAATTGTGCGCTTATCTCAGGATGAACCTCTCTTCCAAGGAGATTGCCTCCCTGTTAAATATAACGCCCCGGGGTGTTGAGATCCACCGCTACCGCCTGCGAAAAAAACTGGGGCTGACCCGCGAGACAAATCTGGTGGAATTTTTGATGGATCTGTGAATACCCTTCCCGCATTCCTAAACTTCATTTCTATATCCCCCTGACACCAACTTGCCGGTTGACTTTTCCATGCCATCCGGCTGACCAAGTCGGGATGCATTACCTCCTTGCTGCCCTTAAGTTTTTTTCACCGGTTTTGATGTGTTGAGTTATTATCTAAACAGTTGATTTGCAAATATTTGTAAATCGAATTGATGAGGCGTGTAGAGTTTTGATGTACTTTTGATGTAGGGGGTTTGGTATGGTGTTGAGTTTTTATTGCAGGGGAAAAATTGTTTATGATTGAATTAAACCTTAAAATAGCGTTAACAAAAAATTAACATTATGTTTTTGCGGCTCCGGCCATCATGAATGATTTAAAAAATTATTATGAAGAAAAGGATTATTCTGGTATTGATTGTTTTTGTGATCCTGGGTGTGATTATTGGATTGCTGGTGCGCTGCAGCAGCCCGGGAGAAAATGGTCGGGCAGCATCCCCCATGGAAGGAAGGATTGACGAAATTGTTGCTGAGATGACATTAGAGGAAAAAGTAGGGCAGATGACTCAGATTACATTGTCGCATCTATTAAAACAGGGAGAGCAGGGTGTACAGGAGCCCTTTGAGTTGGATACGGCGCGTTTGAAGAAAGCCTTGCTTGAGTACCATGTGGGTTCGATACTGAATTGCGGCGGCCACGCCAATAGTCTGGAGAAATGGCATGAGATCATTTCACAAATTCAAACGATGGCCACCGGGCGCACCCGTTTGGGCATACCCGTTTTGTATGGGATTGATGCCATACACGGGGCCAATTACACTCAAAATGCCACCCTCTTTCCCCAGCAGATCGCGCAAGCTGCCACCTGGAACCCTGAAATTGTGAAGGAAGCTGCATCTATAACTGCATATGAAACCCGGGCTTCCGGTATTCCCTGGAACTTTTCACCGGTGTTGGGCCTGGGCAGAGAGCCTGTGTGGGCTCGTTTTTGGGAGACTTTTGGAGAGGATGTATATCTTACAAGGACACTGGGCCAAGCTATGGTAAAAGGATACCAGGGGGATCAGCTCACAGACGATTCCACCAAAGTAGCTGCCTGCATGAAGCATTACCTGGGATATTCCGTTCCCAATTCAGGTAAGGATCGCACGCCCGCCTGGATACCTGAACGCCAGCTAAGAGAATATTTCCTTCCTCCCTTCGAGGATGCTGTGGATGCCGGAGTTCAGACTGC
>JAGXLL010000139.1 GCA_018334675.1 Bacteroidales bacterium
TAATTTACCAGATAAAAGCCTTGGAAGGATGAAATAATTAACATACATTTGCAACGGTTTTTGGTGAAAGGCCAATCCGCCGATTGGCCTTTTTAAAAGGGAATCCGGTTAGAATCCGGAGCAGTTCCCGCTACTGTAATCCTATCCCGCGTACCGCGGGACCGAAGTCTGCGAAAACCCCCAGCCACTGTGCTCCCGCCTTGGGCGGGAGAAACGGGAAGGCCGACGCAGAAAGGGAAAGCCAGGAAACCTGCCAAAACGATGCACACACATCATGGCTTTCGGGTTAAAAGCTATGGTGAGGAGAAAAACTTCTCTTTGCTTACTTAACCCCCGAATTATCGCGTCATGATGAATCACCGGATCTGTGAAGAACGGTGTTTGTGTTGTACTGAACATGCTACAGCTAAATAACCAAACATGAGCCCAATGTCCATCATGACCCACATACATATACCCCACCTTTTTCGGCCCATCTCCCTGCTGGTGCTTCTGAGCCTGCTGGCCCCGGCCGCCGGAGCCCAACAATTCTCCAAAAAGATACACAAACTTAAAGAAGTTGAAGTGGTTGCTGAGCGCCGCGACTACTATGCAGAAGATCAAAAAATCACCACCCTTGACTCAGCCACATTAAAAAATCTCTCATCCAACAGCATGGGAGAACTGCTGTCGCTGGCCACTCCCATCTATATCAAATCCTATGGGGCCAGTGGCTCCCTGTCGGTACCCAACTTCAGGGGTACCTCTTCCCAACATACCTGTGTGAACTGGAACGGATTCCCCGTCAACAGCGCCACTTTGGGCCAAAGTGATCTGTCGTTGACCCCCGCCGAATTTACGGACAAAGTTTCCATCGCCCATAGTGCTCCCTCCTCCCTATATGGAAGCGGAACATTTGGCGGGGCCATATCCATGGAAAACCAGGCCCACTGGGATCAAAATCAATCCATCACCCTGTCGGGAGAACTGGGTAGCTGGAGCAACCAGCGTTATGGATTGAAAGGGGATTTCGGCAATGATCGCCTGCAGTATCGCGTTAACGGCTTATACCAACAAGCCCACAACAATTTCAAATACAGGGACTATCAGCAATTTGGCCAACCCATAAAAAGACGCCGGCACAACTCGGTCCGGAATGTGGGGGTCATGCAAAACCTGTTCTATAAACACAGCACAAGAAGCAAATTCGAAGCAGGTTTATGGTATCAATACAGGAATAAGGAATTGCCGGATATCATGGGAGTTGCCGGGCAAAGCCTGGCCAACCAGAAAGACAGCTCCCTCAGGGCCTATGCCGGTTGGAAACGTATATTCGACCAGGCTTCCCTTCAGGTCAAATCGGCTTTCTTCTACCATCACCAACTCTACAAGGAAAAAGAGAATCCAGGCGATGAACAATACATGATACATTCCCCCATCACCACCAGGAAATGGATGAATGACCTGAACTACAGACACTACCTGAACAACAAGATGACCCTTGACCTGGGAATCCACTATTCCCGTATCCAGGCAAATGTAGATGCATACGACACCCCCGCAAAAGAATACCGGGCCGCTTTGATCGGCGCCTTTCAATACAAGAGTCAACAACTCACTACCAATCTCTCCCTTCGCCAGCAATTGAACTCCTATACCAATCCCAACCCTCAATTCAGCATAGGAGCCAATTATAAACCTCAAAACACCAACCTGTTCATAAGAACCCATTTCTCCACCAAATACCGCTTACCCACCCTGAACGACAAATACTGGCAGCCCGGAGGCAATAAGGATCTGAAGCCGGAACACGGCTGGTCCGGTGAACTCGGATTGGGTTACGTGATTCGTTATAATATGCCGGAATCCAGCACCAAACTGGAACTGACGGCTTATCAATCCAACATACAGGAGCTGATTGAATGGGTGCCCATGGAAAGCGCATCATTCTGGCATCCGGTAAACACCTCCAGGGTCCGGACCAACGGCCTGGAGGCCACACTGAGCCATACCTTTCAATGGAATCGAATGACCCTCGACCTGAAAACCCTTTACAATTATACCCGGGCCATCAACCTGAACCCTGATCAAAGGGATGTCTACGGAAATCAATTAAGATATACACCCTCCCATTCGCTCAAAAACAACCTGCAGGCCTCGATGAAACCCTACACCCTGGGTACCTCCCTCCGGTATACCGGGAAGAGATATTCCACCATCGACAACGACCCCTCCGGATTGCTCGATGATTACATGTTGATGGATCTCTACCTGAGCAGAAAAATCCGTCTGGAAAAAATCCATGGCTACCTCAAACTAAGTGTGAAAAATTTGCTGGACAAACAGTATGAGGTTATAGCCAATTACCCCATGCCCGGGCGTGCCTATTATATCAATCTGAACATACAACTAAACCAAATCTTTTAAAACTTAAAAATCAACTAAACATGAAGTACACAATCACATTCCTGAAAAAAACCATTCTTCTATTTTTTTCCATTGGGGTTTTAACCCTGTCCTTCAGCTCTTGCGAGGAGGACAGCAATAACGAGAACACCCCCGCAGTGGAAGGCATTTACATTGTCAATGAAGGCATTTTTGGTTCCGGCAACGGATCCATCACCCTGTTGGACCCGGAAACGGGGGAAAAGATTGACAACTATTTTAAGAGTCTAAACAACCGGTTTCCGGGCGATGTAGTCCAGGATCTTGCTTTCTCCGACCAAAAGGGCTTCATTGTAGCCAACAATTCCAAGAAAGTTGAGGTAGTCGACGCAGAGGATTTCACAGTGGAAAATGTGATCCCGGATTTAAGTTACCCCAGGCAAATCCTTGCCATCAATACCGATTATGCTTACCTGACCAACGGCAGTTCAGCCGACCAGTCCAACGGACATGTACTGAAGATCGACCTGAACGACTATACGATCGCCGATAGCATCGAAGTGGGCAAAGGACCTGAAAGCCTGATACAGGTGAACAATGAGATATATGTTTCGAATAGCGGCGGCCATAATGCAGACAACACGGTTAGCGTGATCGATCCTGAAACGGATCAGATCATCGAAACCATACCCGTAGGAGATATTCCCACCGATCTGGTGGGAGATCAAAACGGCGATGTATGGGTCTTCTGCAAAGGCCTGGGGTCCTGGCAAACCAATGGTCCCACCAACTCCTCCCTGGTTAAAATCGACACCGAGACATACGGGACCACATCTTTTGATCTTGGCAAAATCAGCAGCTTCGGCAATTATCTGCTCACTGTTTCCCCTGAAAAGGACACGCTGTATTTTGTAGGTGTCGACGGAGTATATCAGATGAGCATTGAAGCTGAAAACATCCCGGAAGAACCGGTTATCGGAAAGATCCCCTATGGTCTGGATGTCAACCCGGAAAACGGACATGTGTACTGTCTCACTTCTGCTTATCAATCCAAAGGTTATGCTTTCCGCTACGACAGAGAGCATCAACTAATCGACTCGTTGCAGGTAGGGTATTCACCCAATGCCATCGTATTTGAATAAGAAGAAGCCTTTATAAAGCTGCGGATTTCTGATCCATACTCATAATTCCCCCAATTATTAGGATTTCCGCAGCTTTTTTCAAACATCCTCCCCCCTTATCTGTTACTACTAGTACAGCGCTTAGCGTAGCGCTAAGCGCTAAAATTCCTTTTTCC
>JAGXLL010000059.1 GCA_018334675.1 Bacteroidales bacterium
GCCGAAGAGAAAAAATCCGGCTATAACAGTCCGCCCGTCGGCAACCTCTCATTTGAAGTCACGGAAGAAATACCAGGCGAAGAAATGAAACTGGCCCTGGTGATCGAACAGGTCACCGGTGTATCGGCCTTCGCTTTTGAAATGGAACACGACCCGGAGCAATGGGAGATCACGAACATAGAAAAAGCCGCATTGAGTGAGGAGATGACCCTGGTGCACAACGTGCAGACCAACAGGGGAAAAACCTATGTCGCCATGGCTGGTGCCCGCGAGATTAGAGAAGAGGGAGCCACCATTTACATCACCTTCAGCCAGCAACAAACAGAAACCTCAGAGGTGAACTTCACGCTCAACCAGGCTATGGCCAATGAAACAAACATTTTCGACGGGCCCCGGCCCTTCCAGATCCATGGCAATGCCCTGGGCATGGAAGATATTGGAGGACATGGGATAAGCGACCTCTACCCCAACCCCTCCTCCGGAATAGTTCATTTAGCCTACTCTGTAAAAGGAACCTCGGAAAGGGTACAAATAAGTCTTTACGACATACTGGGTTCCAAGGTAGCCGAGCTGTTTAATGCACAGCAGCATACCGGAGACTATGCCTTCACCACAGATCTTCGCGAGAAAGCAGATATAGGCAAAGGCATCTATTATATCAGGCTGACCATCGGTTCGAAAACCAGGGTCCACAAGCTCATTGTTCAATAACGGAGCATCATCCCCCGCATCCACTATTGCGGGGGATATAACTTCTTTCATACAACAACAGAAAAAGGCCGCTTCATGAAAGAAAAGAAAAGTCAACCAGGCATGCAGCCTTCAAAGCAAAGCCAGAGCATCGGGTTAGTCTGGCGGCCTTTTCACAAAACTTAAGACGTATGAAATACATAAAAACATATCTGACAGGGCTTGTCCTTTTCCTGGTTTTCAGCGGAATGTTAGACGCCGGCCCCATAGGTCTGAGTATCCCTGATACCACCGGCACCGAAAAAGACACCGTCAACATCCCTGTGCGTGTTGACTCCTCGATGACCGGCGAAGGGGTGGTATCTTTTCAGATGGAGCTCACCTATGATGCCTCCTACCTGGAAATCATCGGGTTGGTATCGTCGGCTACCATGACGGAAGCATGGAACGAAGCAACATTCAGTACGACCGGGGAGGGCAGGATAGCCCTGGCCGGAGCAGGCACCACACCCCTGGAAGGAACCGGCGAGCTCATCTATATTCGCTTCTATGTGAAACGATCGGGCAGCACGAATTTGCGGTTCGATCCGGAAACAGTGATACTCAACGAGGGCAGCCCCGGGGTGCTGACCACTGACGGGACGCTCAACATCTCTGCCCTGCCCACGGTAACGGTCGCACCCAATTCGGGGCTGCTCCATTCAGGCGATGAATTGTCTTTCAACGCCAGCGGAGGAACACCTCCCTATAGCTGGTCGGTGACCAACGACTCGGTGGCATCCATTGGAGCGGACGGTCTGCTCACCGCACAGAAAAGGGGCTTCACCCGTGTGGTGGCAGCAGATGAAACAGGCATTGCCGATACCACCGACGGCCTGATTGAGGTAAGGGCTGTAAAACTGAGCTTCAGGGATACATCCGGATGGCAGGGCGGAACGATCCAGATCCCCCTGTATACAAGTGAACTCTCCGGTCTAAACATCGTTTCCGGACAGGTCACTGTAACTTACAAGGAAAATATTCTGGACGCAACAGGTTATGAAACCACGGGCACCTTGTTGGAAGGCTTCGGGAGCATCGAAATAGATACCTCGCAAACGGGCATGTGCAGCTTTTCTTTCGCCGGCAGTACACCCCTGGACGGCAGCGGGATTATCCTGTATCTCCTCTTTGACATTTCCGCAGAAAATACAGGTTCTACAAATATTGAGGCAGAATCAGGACGCTTCAACCAGGATATACTTTTTACTGCTCAAACCGGACGCTTTGAGGTCGATCCTCTGCCCGACCTGGACATCACTCCGGCGACACATGAGATGCGTGCCGGCTCCACGGAGCAATTCAGCATTTCCAACGGCATACCGCCCTACACCTGGCAAACTACGGACACCTCTGTTGCCACCATCGACGAAAACGGGTTTCTTACCGCTCAGCAGGGAGGTATCGTTCAGGTTCAGGCCACAGATGCCAACGGAGCCACCGGTGAATCAGGAGAGATCATTATCTACAGTACGGAGCTCAGCCTGCCCGATACCAGTTTGAAAAAGGAACAGGAAAATATTGTACCGCTCTACGTGGATGAGTTTCCCGCCGGCGAGGGTATGTTGTCCTGTGAAATGGAGCTGCTCTATGATACCACCAGACTCATGATAGAGGATGTGACCAACAACGGTAGCCTTACTGAAAACTGGATGATTTCTCATCACACAAAAGACGGGGTCCTTTACGTTGCATCGGCCGGTACGGATTCGGTCAGGCTACCGGGAGCACTGATGCATCTGCATGTTTACATCAAACCCCAGGCATCCGCGGGAGAATCGACCCAACTGCAGTTTCAGCATTTGTCGCTGAATGAAGGATTTCCCATGGCCCTTACCAATGACGGCAGCATTGAGGTGTTGCCTGCTATTAGCGGAAAGGACGTAGGAATGCAGTCCATCGATTACCCGGAATCGGCCTGTGAACTAAGCGATGCAGAAACGGTCATCGCAACAGTACAAAATACGGGCGATGAAACCATCCCGGCAGGGGAAACCATCCCCCTCTCCCTGGAAGTGAACGATGAACCGGCCATTGAAGAATCCTACACGCTGAACAATGACTTTCAGCCGGGATATTCTCTGATCGTGGAATTTGGACAAACGGTGGACATGTCCCTGCCACAGGATTATACACTCAGCGTTTACACCCGGCTGGAAGACGATGTATATGCAGCCAACGACACCCTGCAAAAAATCGTTGCGGTGCATGGCCTGCCGGAGGTCGACCTGGGCCCGGACACCCTTGTTGCCAGCAGCTTTCCATTGCTCCTGGATGCAGGGACGGGCTTCACATCCTACGAATGGCAGGACGGCAGCAGCGGACAAACCTACAATGCTCAGAATTACGGCTTGTTTTGGGTGCGGGTGACCGATCAAAACGGCTGCACCAATACCGATTCGGTACGTATCCTACCCGAACAGGACCTCGGGGTGATTAGATTTTATGAGCCGGTATCTGCCTGTGCCCTGTCGGATACTGAAAAGGTGCGGGTCCGGGTTAAAAATTTTGGCCCCGGCACCCTCCAGGAAGGCGATCGGTTCAAGATCGTGCTGGTATTCAACAACGAGGCGCCGCAGTTGGAAACCCACACCACGATAAGAGATGTTTCGGTTGGCGATAGCCTCAACCACGCGTTCGCTCCCCAGTTCGATTTCAGCACACCGGGCGACTATAATCTTCTTGCTTACACCAATATGAAGCAGGATATGCAAGGCGACAATGACAGCTCCAGAAGCGTTGTTCAGGTATATGGCTATCCAAACGTCGACCTGGGAGCAGACACCATTGAGACAGACGAGTTTCCGGTTACCCTGGATGCAGGTCCGGGATTCGCCCTGTATGAATGGCAGGATGGCAGCGACGGACAGACTTATGACGCCCAGCAGGAAGGGTGGTTCTGGGTAAGCGTTACCGACGAGAACGGCTGCCAGGCCACCGATTCAATCTTTGTCAGAGAAGTGGTAGGCCTCTTCCCCAATGAGTCAACCCGGGGATTTGATGTCTTTCCCAACCCCAGCATGGGAAGATGCAGGGTCGTCTTTGAAAACCCGGCTTTCTCACCAGGCAGCCTGGATGTGATCAACACCCTGGGCAAAGTGGTATACACCCGGAACATAAGCAGAGTGCACCCGCAGGGGATGGAGCTCGACCTTTCTGCACTGAATCCCGGGGTCTATTTTATCCGCCTGGTTCGACCCAACGGATCAGCTGTCCTGCGCTTTATCCTTCAATAGCCATCTGCCCTGACGGCCAGAAAAGAAACCAGCACAGGAACCAACAGAAAACGGGGTCCTTCCCTGTCCGGAAGGACCCCGTTTCTTATTCTCCTCCCTCTGAATCATAAGAAAAGCAACAATCCGGCCAGCACGTGGATGGCGAAATCCAGAGGCCTCCTGCAGCGACGGGGACCTATCAGCCAAAAAAACCTTTTCCCTGCGGGATTGTTTTCATAAAAAATAAGTAAATTTTCTGCAATAATCATTCAAAAACACAGGTTATGATTCGTACCGGATTTCTTCTGCTATCCGCTGCTGCCCTGTTTATTGTCTTGCAGGGATGTCAAAAAACGGATCAGGAAGGTTCAGCAAAAGAACCCCGTTTTTATTCCCCTGATGAGTTTGTGATGGGGGCAGATCTGTCCTATGTCAATCAAATCCTGGATCATGGAGGGACTTACCGGGATTCAGGCAAAATAAAAGACCCGTACCGCATCTTTGCCGGCCACGGGGCGAATGTAGTCAGGTTGAGACTATTTCATACTCCCCGTTGGACGGGAGAAATCTATGGAGAAGGGACCCAGCCGATTTACCATCATTTTGAAGACGTGAAAATCGCCATCGAACGAGCCAGGGCCGAAGGTATGGACGTATTGCTGGATTTTCATTATTCCGACAACTGGGCCGATCCCCACAAGCAAAATCCACCCGAAGCCTGGGAATCGCTGGACCTGGAAACTTTGCGGGACAGCATTTACCAATACACCTTTCAAACACTGGAAAAACTGGAAGAGGAGGGATTGATGCCCGAATATGTGCAAACCGGTAACGAGATAAACCCGGGCTTTGTCCTGCCCAAAGGAAGCCGCTGGGACGGAAACAAAGAAAATTTTGTGTACCTGATGAATGGAGCCATACAGGGAGTAAGGGATGCCGCCCGCTCATCCTCCGTCGATCCTCAAATCATCCTGCATGTAGCGCAGCCGGAGAATGTCAGCAACTGGTTTCAAGGGCTGAAAAAGGCCGGCTTATCGGACTACGATATCATTGGATTTTCCTACTATTATATCTGGTCGGAAGTTCCAGTGGAAGAAGTAAGCAAGTATGTGGGTTCGTTCAGGAAAAACTTCGGCAAAAAGGTGATGATCCTTGAAACGGCCTATCCCTGGACCACCGGCTATGCAGATGATTACAACAACATCTCAGACACCTCGAAGCTCCATCCCGATTACCCGGCCACACCCGAGGGTCAAAAAGCATACATGCAAAAGCTGACCCAGGAAGTCATAGACGGGGGAGGCCAGGGGGTATTTTATTGGGAACCGGCCTGGATCACCTGCAACATAAAAACACAATGGGGCACCGGCTCCGCCTGGGAGCATCATGCCTTATTTGATTTCGAGGGAAATACTTTACCGGGTATGGATTACATGACCCATTCCTATTCTTTTGAGGAAAACAAATAGCTTAAGAAAAAACACCGGCTTTGCTCAACCCACCGGGATGCAGAAAATAGCAGGACTCACGTTTCTACTTCTCCATATATCTATAAAGCAGGCGCACCTCCTCTGCCCAAAGATCCTTATCGGGGGTCTCCAGGATCATGGGTATGCCCTCCAAACGCTCATCCTGCATGATTTTCCTGAAGGCGTTTTCCCCTATATAACCCTTGCCGATGCTGGTATGGCGGTCTACTCGAGAACCCAGTTCTTTTTTGGCATCGTTGAGGTGAAGGCCTTTGAGATAATGCAAACCTATAATATCGTCGAAATCATTCCATACCTTTTCATATCCATCAGATGAAACAAAGTCATACCCCGCCGCAAAAGCATGAGCGGTGTCCACACAAACACCCACCCGGTTTTTATCTTCCACATGATCAATGATATACCTGATTTGTTCAAAGGAGTAGCCCAGGTCGGTTCCCTGGCCGGCTGTATTCTCGATAACGGCCGTAACCCCGGAGGTCCGGTCCAAAGCCAGGTTCACCGATTCAGCAATGGCCTGAAGGCATGCTTCATCTGAGATCTTCTTCAGGGGATTACCCGGATGGAAATTCAGCCGGTCCAGCCCCAGCTGCTCACATCTTTTCATCTCATCAAAAAAAGCCTCCCTGGATTTTTCCAGCTGTGCCTGATCCGGATGGCCCAGGTTGATCAGATAACTGTCGTGTGGCAGGATCTGATGAGCCTGGTATCCATACTGGTCACAACTCTCCTTGAACGCAGCGATGTTTTTATCGCTCAGGGGTTTGGCCTTCCATTGCCTTTGGTTCTTCGTAAACAAACCAAAACCTCCTGCTCCAAGCTTTTGGGCATTCAACGGTGCATTTTCCACGCCACCTGCTGCACTGACATGTGGTCCGACGTACTTCATGATCGCATCTTTTTCCGGTTGGATGGGATAAAAACGAAATTAAAAAAAATTCCGCCCCGGGAATTTCTGTTGTTTTAAAACTCCGAAGTCTTTCCTTTATTGGGGTAATCGAGGGTATAATGCAGCCCCCTGCTTTCATGCATGGCTTGGGCCATCTGGATGACCAGATCTCCTACATTGATCAGGTTTCTCAATTCACACAGTTTCTGCGAAAGGGTAGATCTTTCATAAAGCTCCTCTGTCTCTTCGTAAATGATCTCGAGTCGCTTTCGTGCCCTTTCGAGCCGGAGGTCGGAACGAACGATGCCCACGTAATTGCTCATGATCTGGTGCACTTCTTTAAAGTTCTGGGTGATCATCACCATCTCCTCGGGATAGGTGGTTCCCGAATAATCCCAGTCGGGTATTCCTTCTTTAAAACCCAGATGAGGGATCCGGGAAAGGGAATGACGGGCGGCCCGATCGGCATAAACCACGGCTTCCATGAGCGAGTTGGAAGCCAACCGGTTGGCTCCGTGAAGCCCGGTGCAGGAGGCTTCTCCTATGGCATAGAGCCGGTGAATGCTGCTGCATCCGTCACGGTCCACCTGAATCCCCCCGCAGCTATAATGTGCAGCCGGCGAAACAGGAATATAATCCTTTGTAATATCGATGTTCAAGGTCAGGCACTTTCGATAGATATTGGGAAAATGCTGACGCAGCCCATCGGCTTCTAAATGGGTGCAGTCGAGATAGACAAAATCGTCGCCCCGCTTCTTCATCTCATTGTCGATGGCACGCGCCACAATATCACGGGGTGCCAGGCAGCCCCGCTCATCATAGTTCTCCATGAACTCCCGGCCATCAGTGGTGCGCAGCAAAGCCCCATAACCCCGCAAGGCCTCTGTCATGAGAAAGGCCGGCCGCACCCCCGGCTCATAAAGGGCCGTGGGATGAAACTGAACGAATTCCATGTTTTCTATGACACCCTTGGCCCGGTATACCATGGCTATCCCGTCGCCAGTAGCAATCTCCGGATTGGTGGTGGTTTCATAAAGATTGCCAATGCCCCCTGTTGCGACGACCGTAACTTTGGAAAGCAAAGTGATCACTTCGGAGGTATCCAGATTAAACCCATAGACCCCGTAACATTCAATATCCTTATGGCTTTTTTGCACCTCCCGGCCCAGGTGATGCTGAGTGATCAGATCCACGGCGAAATGCCGCTCCAGGATGTCTATGTTGGGATGCTTGCGCACCTTTCTCACCAGCTTGTTTTGTATTTCCTCCCCCGTATTATCCTTATGGTGCAAAACGCGATAGTGCGTATGGCCTCCCTCCCGCCCCAGGTCGTAAGTACCGTCTTCCTTCCGGTCAAAGTCCACCCCCCAGTCCATCAGGGTCTGGATCTGCGAAGGAGCCTCACCAACAACCATCTCAACTACTTCGCGGTTGCACAAACCATCGCCCGCAATCAGGGTATCCCGAACGTGCTGATCATAATCATCGGGGGGATACATCACAGAAGCTATTCCTCCCTGAGCATAACGCGTATTGCTCTCTTCGATACCATCCTTGGAAATAATGGCCACACTTCCCTGATGGGCAACCTTCAGGGCATAACTCATGCCAGCTATACCCGTACCAATAACCAGAAAATCATACTTCCTTTGCATAACACATCTATATTACGGATAATACACGCACAAAGATAATGATTTATATGAAGCTTCAGGTACATTCAGCGAAATCCGGAAGTCAATCTTGCAGGGAGTTAAGATTTTTTTGTAATTTTGACCCCAAACGATTTTTATGGCCGGCTTCATCACATACCTCAAACACCGAAAATACCATCAAATCAATATTTGATACGTCAAAGCTATGGCAAAGATTTTAAAAGGTCCCGCTCTAGCGGGGCCTTTTTCTGTTTAGGACAATTTTTCAACGAGGCCCCGGCCTGAGTAAACAGCAAGTCAGAGCAGCCCTTACAGGAACAGTTAATCATTAATACGCAAGCTATGAAAATTCTGAAATTTGGAGGAACCTCCCTGGGCACACCCGAACGAATGCAACAAGTGGCCGATATCATACGCAACGGAACGCCTATGATGATCGTGTTGTCGGCTATTGGCGGAACAACTGATGCACTGGAAGACATCACCCATTATTTGTACAAAAATAATAAGGATGCGGCCAGAGAAATCACCTCTAAACTGGAAAGGAAATATAAAAAACTGGCAGAGGAGCTCTACCATTCCGAAGCTTATCATCAGAAAGCAACAGAGCTTATCCTGTCACATTTCAATCACATCCGGTCGCATTTCAACAAATCATACAGCGGCCTTCAGCAGAAATCCATTCTGGCGCAGGGCGAACTTCTGTCTTCAGCCCTTTTTCAGTATTATCTGGAGGAACAACAGGTAGCCTCCCGGCTTATTTCAGCCCTGGCGTTCATGAGGATTGACAAGAACGAAGAACCTGATGAATTGTACATTCAGGAAAACCTGGAGCGGGAATTGGCGAAGCATCAGGGAGCCTCTCTTTTCATCACCCAGGGTTACATTTGCCGCAATGCCTTTGGGGAGATTGATAACCTGAAAAGAGGCGGAAGCGATTATACAGCCTCGCTGATCGGCTCTGCCCTGGAGGCGGAAGAGGTACAAATATGGACCGATGTGGATGGTTTTCACAACAACGATCCCCGTTATGTGAAGGATACCAAGGTTATTCGAAGCCTTTCATTCGATGAGGCAGCCGAGCTGGCCTATTTTGGAGCCAAGGTGCTCCATCCGGCAAGCGTGCTGCCCTGCAAGTTAAAAGAGATACCCGTTCGCCTGAAAAACACGATGAATCCGAGGGATGAAGGAACCCTGATCACCACCTCCCCCTCCCGGCAGGAGATCAAAGCCGTAGCGGCCAAGGATGGCATTGCCGCCATTAAGATCAAATCGAACCGGATGCTGCTGGCCTATGGATTCATCCGGAAAGTATTCGAGGTATTCGAAATGTATCAGACCCCCGTGGATGTGATCACCACCTCGGAAGTGGCTGTATCGATCACCATTGATAAACAGGACAACATTGAAAACATCCTCCATGACCTGAAAAAATATGGGGCAGTGGAGGTCGATTATCATCAAAGCATCATTTGCGTGGTAGGCAACCTGATGGCCGATGAGAAAGGCATCATCTACAAGATCTTTGATGCCCTCCATGATGTGCCTGTGCGTATGATCTCTTACGGAGGAAATCAATACAATGTCACCCTGCTGGTGAATACCCGGGACAAAACCAAAGCATTAAACGCACTCAGCAACAACCTGTTTCGCTATGAGCAATGAATGGATCAACACCCCCGTCAGCCACCTTGAAACGCCCTGTTACCTGTATGATATGGACTTGCTAAGGAAAACACTGTCCGGCATTTCCTCCCTGGCAAACCCCCTGAACTATAAGGTCCACTATGCCCTGAAAGCCAACTCCAACGACAGGCTGCTTCAAACCATCAGTCAGGCAGGCTTTGGCGCCGACTGCGTGAGCGGGAATGAAATACAGAAAGCCCTGCAAACCGGCTTCCCCCCCGAAGAGATCGTTTTTGCAGGTGTAGGAAAAGCAGACTGGGAAATCGACCTGGCTCTGGATCATGACATCGCGATGTTCAACTGCGAATCGATCCCTGAGATGGAAGTCATCCAGGAACGGGCTGTGAAAAAAAATAAGATGGCCCGCATCGCGGTGCGGATCAACCCCGAGATCGATGCCAAAACACACCACTACATCACCACAGGCATCGAGGAAAACAAATTTGGCATCAACCGCGAAGACCTTCCCCAGGTGCTGAAAGCATGCCATTCGCTAAGCCATATCCAACTTCGGGGGCTGCATGTACACATCGGCTCGCAGATCACCGACCTGGATGTATTTAAAAGCCTGTGCCTTAGAATGAACGAGATACAGGATTATTTCAGGAGGGAGCACCTGCCCGTTGAACACATCAATGTGGGCGGGGGCCTGGGACTGAACTACGAACAGCCTGAAAAAGAGCCTGTACCGGATTTCAATGCTTACTTCAATATTTTCAAAGAATTCCTGGACCTTCACCCGGGACAGCAGCTGCATTTTGAGCTGGGACGGTCCGTCACAGGCCAGTGCGGCAAGCTGATCACCAAAGTTCTGTATGTCAAAGAGGGCGTTAATACCCGGTTTGCCATCGTGGATGCCGGCATGACCGAGCTGATACGACCTGCACTCTACCAGGCTTACCACAAAATAACCACTCCCACCAGCCAGCGGGAGCCTCTGAAGTATGACGTGGTGGGACCCATCTGTGAATCATCCGATTATTTCGGTAAGTCCATTGAATTGCCCGAACTCCGGCGGGGGGATATGCTGGTGATCCATACAGCCGGTGCTTATGGCGAGGTAATGCGGTCCAATTACAACCTGCGGGATCACCTATATTTTTATTATTCGGACGATCTGAATCGCTTCCCCAAAATATAGCCCCTTTTTAAAAGCAATAAAATGATTTTTCTGTACTTTTGTGCACCTTGAATAACAAAAAATGATTTATGGCTCAGGAAGATCTCTTTAAAAAAATAATAGCCCACGCCAAGGAATACGGATTTATTTTTCAATCCAGTGAAATCTACGACGGTTTGAGTGCTGTTTACGACTATGGGCAGAATGGCGCCCAACTGAAGAACAACATCAAACAGTACTGGTGGGATGCCATGGTCAAGCTCAATGAGAACATCGTCGGTCTGGATTCGGCCATCTTTATGCATCCCGACACCTGGAAAGCCAGTGGCCACCTGAGCGCCTTCAACGATCCGATGATCGACAACAAGGATTCCAAAAAACGTTACCGGGCCGATGAGCTGATAGAGGATTATATGGCCAAACAACAGGCCAAAATCGACAAGGAGGTGAGCAAAGCCCAAAAGAAATTCGGCGATGACTTTGACGAGCAGAAGTTTCTCGATACCAACCCCCGGGTGCAGAAATACCGGGAAAAGATAGAGCAAACCCGACAGCAGCTGGTAAAGGCCCTGGAAAACGACGACCTGCAGGCTCTGGGCCAGCTTATCGAAGACTGTGAGATCGCCGATCCGGTGTCCGGATCGAAAAACTGGACCGAGGTACGGCAGTTCAACCTGATGTTCGAGACCCGGCTGGGTTCGCTAAGCGACGGGGCCAACAAGATTTACCTGCGGCCCGAAACGGCACAGGGCATATTCGTCAATTACCTCAATGTACAGAAAACCGGAAGGATGAAGCTGCCCTTCGGCATTGCCCAGATCGGTAAGGCTTTCCGAAATGAGATCGTGGCCCGCCAGTTCATCTTCCGCATGAAGGAATTTGAACAGATGGAGATGCAGTATTTTGTGCGTCCGGGCGAGGAGCAAGAATGGTTTGAACACTGGAAGGACGTCCGGGTGAAGTGGCACCAAGCGCTGGGCATCGACGAGAACATGTTCCGCCTGCACGAACACGACAAGCTGGCCCATTATGCCAATGCAGCCTACGACATTGAGTTCCGGTTTCCCTTTGGATTCAAGGAACTGGAAGGCATCCACTCCCGCACCGATTTCGACCTGTCACAGCACCAGGAGTTTACCGGCAAAAAAATCCAGTACTACGATCCCGAGCTCGACAAGAGCTATGTCCCCTATGTGGTGGAAACCTCCATCGGGCTCGACCGTATGTTCCTGGCCATCCTCACGGCAGCCTATCACGAGGAAGAAGTACCAAAGGAGAACGGCAAACCGGAACAGCGTGTGGTGATGAAACTGCCGCCGGCACTGGCTCCCGTGCAGCTGGCAGTGCTGCCCCTGGTGCGCAAAGACGCCCTGCCCGAAAAAGCCCGGGAGATCATCGACGCCCTCAAGCTCGACTTCATATGCCAGTATGAGGAGAAAGACAGCATCGGCAAGCGCTACCGCCGCCAGGATGCCATCGGCACACCCTATTGCATCACCGTGGATCATCAGACCCTGGAGGACAATACAGTCACCATCCGCGACCGCGACACCATGGAACAGGAAAGGGTGGCCACCGACCAGCTCTCGCAGATCCTCGACCAAAAAGTCAACATGAAGCACCTGCTGGAGAAAATCATCTAGCAACAAGCAATACACATTTCAGCAATTTTTTACCCTGCTGTGTTTGGGCAAACTTGAGAAGGATACCTGCCATGAGCCAACGCAAAAAAGTCCTGATCATCACCTATTACTGGCCTCCCAGCGGAGGCATCGGGGTACAGCGCTGCCTCAAATTCTCCAAGTACCTGCGGGAATTTGGCTGGGAACCCATCGTGTATACTGCAAAAAATGCCCTCTACCCCTTCCTGGATGAAGGCAACTTCAAGGACATACCCGACGACCTCACCGTCATCAAAAAGAAGATCGTTGAACCCTTTGCCCTCTACAAAAGGCTCACCGGTCGCAGACGGGATGAGCCCATGAACAATCCGCTTCATGTGCGCAACAGGAAGACAAGCTTCATAGAAAACCTCTCGGTATGGATCCGGGGCAATTTTTTCATACCCGATGCCCGGGCCCTTTGGGTGAGACCCTCGGTGCGTTTTCTGAAAAAATACCTGCAGCATCATCCCGTAGATGCCATCCTTTCCGACGGACCCCCGCACACCAACACCTACATCGCCACACGGCTTTCAAAAAAAACGGGCATACCCCTGCTGGCAGATTTTCAGGACCCGTGGACCCAGGTAGATTACTATCAACTGCTCAAACTTACCAAATGGGCCGACAGAAGACACAAGAGAAAAGAGCAGGAAGTCTTTCAAACGGCTTCCAAGATCACCATAGCCAGCCCCACCTGGGGCAAACAGCTGGAAGAAATCGGAGCCCGCAACGTATCCACCATCTATTGGGGCTACGACGAAGAGGATTTTGCCCACCGACCCCAACAAACCGACTCCTTTTTCTCCTTCACCCATGCCGGGTTACTCGGCTTCGACCGCAAGCCCGAGACATTCCTGAAGGTATTGAGTGAGCTGAAGAAAGAAATAGATGGCTTCGGCCGGGACCTCAGGATGCGCCTGGCAGGCATGGTCGATTATTCGGTACATGAGGAGATCAAAGCGCATGGACTGGAAGAAAACACCGAATATCTGGGAAACGTGTCCCGGGAAAAGGCCCTCGACCTGACCATGAACTCCACCATCCTGCTGCTGCCCCTGAACAAAGCCGACAACGTGAAAGGACGCATCCCCGGTAAACTTTTCGAGAACCTGCGTACCTACCGGCCTGTACTTTCCCTGGGACCGGAAGGAACCGATGTGGAAAAACTTATCCGTCAGTACAATTGCGGTGCCAATTTTGATTAC
>JAGXLL010000060.1 GCA_018334675.1 Bacteroidales bacterium
GATATGGGACAGCTGGAAGCCTCTGAAGCCGGTAATACCGATGTGATGGTCTTCCATGGTTCCACCGATGCCCCGACAGTAGATGTGGCTGAACCCTTTGAACAGCTTACCCTGGTGGACAACCTGAGTTACGGATCTTTCACCGGTGAATATCTGAATCTGGCCACCAGCGATTACCAGCTGCAGATTCAGGATGAGTTTGGTTCAAAGGCAGTAGCTCAATTCGGAGCACCTCTTGAGACCCTGGGTCTTGAGGATTCTGCCCTGGTGGTAGTTGCTTCCGGATTCCTGGACAGTACCGTCAACAACAATGGCCCGGCCTTTGGCCTGTATGCCGCATTGCCTTCGGGCGGTGAGATGGTAGAACTGCCGGCCGGTGATGTATCGCAGGCCATGGTACAGGTGATTCACAACTCGGCAGATGCAGCAGCTTCTACAGTGGATGTATGGCTGAACGATGAGCCATTGCTGGATGATTTTGCCTTCCGGACCGCATCACCCTTTGTACCTTTAACAGCCGGAACCAACCTGGATGTGTCCATCCAGCCTTCCAGCAGCACCGATACGGTGGATGCCCTGGCCAAATTCAGCTATCAGTTGTTGCCAGATGAAAAATATGTGCTGATGGCCTCCGGCCTGGTCTCCAGCAGTGGTTACGACCCGGTTGAGCCCTTCGACATCGACGTCTTCCAGGGCGCACGAACCGAGGCCTCACAAGGTGGCAACACCGATGTGCTGGTATATCACGGAGCTACCGATGCGCCTATCGTGGACATCTACGAGTCGAGTGTGCCTGCCGGTACGTTGGTCGACAACCTGGCCTACGGAGCTTACTCGGAAGATTATCTGGAGCTCTCCACCGACAACTATGTGTTGGATGTTCAGGATGAGTCGGGTTCCACCACAGTTGCCCAGTATGAAGCCAACCTGAGTGATCTGGGTCTGGCTGATTCAGCGCTTGTTACCCTTGCTTCCGGGTTTCTGGAGCCTGGCAATAACAGCGACGGACCGGCATTCGGTCTGTTCGTGGCCCTGCCTTCAGGGGGTGACCTGGTTGAGCTTCCGGAATACGAAGCGCCCACGGCTCTGGATGACCGCCTCAGCGAGTTGACTCGCATGCGCATATACCCCAATCCGGTTTCCAGTGAGCTGATCATAGACGTTCATAACGACGCCCGGTCGCCTGTAACCGTTGAACTGTACAATGTGATGGGACAAAAAATGCCCACTCCGTTTGATAAACGGCAGCTAAAGGGACACCATGTGCTTCGCTATGATGTGAGCAGCCTGGCTGAAGGCCTCTATTTTGTCATCCTGAGCGATGGCGATTCGAGAATGACACGCAAGATCAAGGTAATCAAGTAATCCTGTGATCGCCGAAAGGGGGGCGTTTGATAAAGAAAAGTTTGGCCCCCCTTTCTTTCACAAATCCGTTTATCCGCCGGCCTCGGGGCTGCGTAGATAAACGGATTTATATTTTCCCGGGGCCTAAATGTATTGCAAGGTTACTTCCTTCAGGAATTTTTCTTCCAGGACCTTGGCGATGCGTTTGACTACTGTGCGGCGAATCTCCAGTTCAACGGGAAGGCTGGGGTCCTGGTGGGCTTCATTGATGCGGGTGCCGATCAAAAAGTGTATCTCATCGCTGTCCTTGAGCAGTCGGATGATCTGATCGGCCGGGCCCTTCTTCAGGGGATAGTTCTTGTCATATCGCTTCAGGATATCGGCCACTTTGCTTAGGGTGAGTATGCCTTCTGTCACCAGATCCACCCCATCCATATAAGATATGGGAGGCAAATCGGGATCATCAAATTCAAAGCTGTCCTCTATTTCCAGGCCCAGCTCCCGGGCTATGATGTCGCCGGTGGTGGCACCCGAAATGATTTTCTTGCCCTCAAACTCCTTCACCTTTTTGGCGAGTTCGGCATCATTGTCCTGCTCATATGGGGGGCCGGTGGTGATCAGCAAACGGCGGGGCTCCCTGAAATAGACGGCACAGCAGCTGGTATCGTCCTTGGCGTAGAAACCATCGTTGCGGTAGGACATGTTGACCACCTTCTGGGCCACCTTATTGGCCGATATCTGCTGGTTGTTATTGACCAGGCGTTTGACGAATTCCTGAAAATTTTCCTGTCCCCATCCAAAAGGGTATTGATCGCTACCCAGTCCGGATTGAACAACGCCATCGGAAGCCACCACTATGCGGTCCTCTTTCTGGAAGGGAAAGGTGCAGCTTTTTAGCTCTTTGCCCTTGTTTTTTTCGCTGTCCAGCACAATGGATTGCCATTGGGGATGAAAGATTTTTTGGTCACGCAGGATCAGCGCCCTGGGGTTATCGAATTCCAGGATGGTGGCCTCTCCGTTGTAATCGATATCCAGGATGGTGAAGGTGGCATAGCTGATTTGCCTTTCTTTGTCCACCGGCAAGGTGTTCATGATGATCTCCGCGATGGTGTGCACATCCTTGTGCTCTTTGGTGAAATTCATCGCCATGGTGGCCGTCAGGGTGGCCAGCACGTTGGCTTTCACTCCGTGTCCAAGACCATCGGAGAGAACGACGATCAGCCGGTTTTCCTCCTTAAATTTTTCGGAAAGAAATACATCCCCACAGATGCGTTCTCCCTCGTGGCTTTTCTGCTGGGCATCCACTTCTATATGGAAATCACTGCTCATGGCCGGATGGGTTCTGGTTGCCGGAGGGTTTCTGATTGCCTGATTCGCTGGGTTTATTCTCTTCCCCCTGGCCGGATTGATAGAATTCAATGATGGAGTTGAGCATCTTCTCGGTCTCGGAGGCACCTTCACCCAGGAGATAGCCTATTTGCTGCACCATTTCCAGGTTTTTGTCAATAACCTCACTCACCCTTTTGATAACTTGCTCTTTGCGTATTTCCGGTGCGTACATGTCGCGAAAGACGGCCCCTACGATCTTTCCTTTTTTGATGGTGAAAATGGACAGGTTCAGCAGTTTTTCCTTCAGGTGGATGTCGCGGTTGACGATATTTTGCTGGTTGTTGAGTACATGGGAGAATAAGTTGTAAATATTATGGGGCACCAGGGTTTTCAGATCCGCTCCCACCAGGCCGGGTATCACCTCATTGATCGATTCGGCTTCCTCTCCCAGGTGGTCGATGAAGGTTTTATTGGATTGGATGATCTTCAGGTTCTTATCAATGATCACCACGGCCGAGGGGAGCTTTTGCAACATGGCATTGATGGTTTCGGAAGCTTCCTTGGCCGATTGCTTCTCTTTGCGGGCTTTTTGCTCGGATTCCTTCAGGGCTTTCTGCGTCTGCGCCAGCTTTTCGTTGGTGGTACGCAGGGCTTTGATGTATTCGTGGCGGTTTCGCAGGGTGTAGCTCAGGCACATCTCCGTCTTGGCCAGGCCTTTGCTGACGGCAGTGGCGAAATCGCGGCAGGTGTCGTATCCACAGGCGCTGCAACCCACATTGTTGTCGGCGTCCTCTTTACCGATGGCTTTTAGCACCTCCTGAATCTTCTTCTCGGAGGGTGCCTCGATGCGTTGATCGTCGTTGTGAAAGCTCCTGGTAAAATCCAGATCATAGTATTTGGCGATCTCCTCTTCCCAATGGCTTTTGTCGATGTGCTCGAGTCTCTTATTGGCGTAATCAATGACTTTCGAGCGCCGGTTGTATTTTTTCCCTCCCGGTGAAGTGCCGGGTCCCATCAAACACCCCTCGCAGAAGAACAGGTTGAAATGATGTTTGATCTGGGCAATGCCATCTTCAAACTGTTTGACGGCATTCATGGTATTGACCTTGCCCGAACCATTGATCACGGTGCTGGTGAGCAGGTCCTCGTCGATGTCCGCAGCCTGAAACAGCCCGTTGCTGATGGGGAAGAGTGATCCTTTATAGCCAATGGGGGGATCGAAGTCCGAATATTCCACCTTGCTTTCCACGATGTTGAATTCCCTGAAAAGTTGGCGCAGCTCGATAAAGGTAAGCACTGCATCGATCCGGTTTTCATCTTCATAGAGCCCGGCCTCTTCCTTGGTATCGATGCAGGGACCTATATAAACCACATGGATATCGTGGCCGTATTTTTTGCGTACCACCTTGGCCGTGGCAATGGTGGGAGATACCAGCGGTGCCATGTTGTTGATCAGGTCCGGGTGATATTTCTGCACATGCGAAACCACGGCATGGCAGTTGGAGGTGATGTAATACTTACCTTTGAAGTTGTCGAACAGTTCCTTGTACTTCAGGGCGATCAGGTCGGCCCCGAAGCTCACTTCATTGACATGGTCAAAACCCAGCTCCCGGATCATCTGCACGAATTTGCGGTAATCCTCGATGTCATCAAACTCACCGGAAATACTGGGGGCCACGATGGCCACCGTCTTGTTGTTTGATTTCAACAGTTGCCTGGTCTTTTCCCTGGAATCTTCATAGACGATGGCATGCTGGGGGCATACATGGATGCATTGGCCGCACCCGATGCACCGTTCAGGGATGACCCGAGCAAAATCCTTGTTGACTTTGACTTCAATGGCGTTTACCGGGCATTCTCTGACACAGGAATAGCTCAGGTCGCATTTTTCCGGTATGATCTCTACTAATGACATGATGGGTTAAAAATACTTGTGAAAAATTTCGTCCAACACATAAAGCAGGCGCTCTGAAGTGACCTGCGTGTAAACCTTGTCCTCAAACTTCAATATGGGACCGTTCTGGCATTCGTCCATGCAATGACAACCGTGGAAATAGACCCGATCCTCGAGCTGGTGTTCTTTTATGTAGTCTTTGATGATCTGGACTGCATTTTTGTTTCCCCTCGAAAAACAGGCACTGCCCAGACATATAATCAGTTCTTTTCTGTTTTTTTTGGGATGCTGGTTCATGGTCCGGTAAAAATAGGAATTAATTGATCCGGCCGGCCCGGATCAATATTATTTATATTCGGTTCAAATTGTATCTGGCTGATCTTCTGTTTCCAACACCATTGATGGACCCCGGGCTTGTCAAAGGTACGAAAGTTTTTCTAATTGTTAAAAAAATAACAATGTTTATGAAATAACAATATAATTTTATAATTTTGACCGGAACAAGCATACAAAACCAATACGCTCAAAAAACGCACATAGATGGATTCTATTGCAAAGATCCTGGAACGTTATCCTTTTGTGGAGCGGGAGAATCTGATACCCATCCTGCAGGAGATACAACAGGAGCAGGGATATTTAACAGAAGAGGCGGTCAGGGAAGTGGGCCGTTACCTGAATCTGCCCGCCAGTAAAATATACAGCCTGGCTACTTTTTACAACCGGTTCCGGTTCCACCCCCTGGGCAGCTACCACATAAGATTATGCCGCGGTACCAGTTGTCAGGTCCATCAATCCGGCAAACTGGAGAAGAAGATCATCGGGGAGCTGGGAATCGAAGATGGGCAGACAACAACCGACGGGCTTTATAGTCTGGAGGTGGTCAGTTGTATGGGAGCCTGTGGCATGGGACCTGTTATGGCCGTCAACAACCGGTATTATACGGGGGTAACAGAGGACCAGGTTGAGGAAATAATTGCATATTACAGGGAAACAGAGGAATAGCCAATGGTAGAACAAACCACCCAACAACAGCTGAAGGATCTGTTGATTGCTATGCTCTCCGACTATAGCGACAGGCAGGTTGAATCGAACAACCGCGAAGCCATTGAACGGTTGCGACGGGACAAGGTGGATCAACCGGTGATCTCCCTGACTTATACCACGGCCAGTATGATTGCCGGAGCCGATCTGACCTACCAGGCTATCCTCGATTATCTGGAGGAAAGGGAGATAGATGCCAGTCTGAGGCTTAGCGGATCATTGGGACTGGGCAACTCGGAACCGTTGATGGAGGTCCAGCTGCCGGGGAAGACCCGTGTTACTTTCTCCCGGGTCGAACCCGAGAAGGTGAGCGACATTTTGGATGCCGTATTCAACAATTTCATACCCGAAGAACATGTATTGGGGCAGCACATCAACGAGTTGCACGAACCCTGGGAGCATGTTCCCAATATCAGTGAGCTGCCTTTCTTCTCCATACAAAAACGCTTGATTCTGCAAAACAGCGGTATGATTGATCCCGAATCCATTGCAGAATATATTGTTCATGGAGGTTACCGCAATTTTCTCAAGGCCATTCGCAACTATACCCCGGAGGAGATATGTGATCTGATAGAGGAGAGCGGATTACGGGGCCGGGGTGGGGAAGGTTATCCCACCGGGCGGAAATGGAAGAATACCCTGAGCTCACCGGCTGAGCAACGTTATCTGGTGTGCAATGCGGGAGAGAGTGATCCGGGGGCTTTCATGGAGCGGATGATCATGGAGAGTAATCCGCACAGCCTCATTGAAGCCGTCGCGATCTCAGCCTATGCCATTGGAGCTGAAAAAGCTTATATTTTTATTGAGGGGGAGTATGAGGTGGCAGTGAGTCGTTTGAAGAAGGCTATTGCTCAGGCCAAGGAATATGGTATTTTGGGCCATGACATATACGAGAGTGGGTTCAACTTGAACATACAGCTTCATCAGGGAGCGGGGGCTTATGTATGTGGTGAAGAGACGGCACTGATTGCCAGTCTGGAGGGCAAGCGGGGTATGCCCCGTCCCAAGCCGCCTTACCCTTCCCGCAAGGGTTTTATGGGTCAGCCTACCGTGGTCAACAATGTGGAAACCCTGCTTAATGTGCCTGTTATCGTAGACCACGGTCCTGGATGGTATCATCAAACCGGAACGGAGAAAAGTGCTGGCACCAAGATATTTTCTCTTTCCGGCAAGATAGACCGCAGCGGACTGGTAGAGATACCCATGGGGATGCCTTTGCGTGAGGTGGTCTATAAGATCGGAGGAGGCATACCCGATAACAAGGAACTGAAAGGAATACTGGTAGGGGGTCCGGCGGGTGGCATCCTTACCTATGATCACCTGGACACCCGCATCGATTATGAGGAGATCGCTGAGTTGGGCGGTGCCCTGGGGTCCGGGGGCCTGGTGGTGATCGATGAGGAGACCTGCATCCTGGATACTGTCAAATATTACATGCATTTTCTAAAGCAGGAGAGTTGCGGCAAATGTATTCCCTGCCGTGAGGGCATCCGGCGTATGTATGAGATTTTGGACAACATCACACAAAAGCCGGGCGATGAACAGGGGGCGTCCACCCTGCAACGGTTCAAGGGGGTGATCAACCTGGAGAAACTGGCCCATGTTATACGTGATACTTCACTGTGCGGGTTGGGCCGGCGCGCAGCCAACCCCATTCTTTCGACTATTCATTGGTTCCGCGATGAATACGAAGAGCACATCTTTGAACGCAAGTGCCGGGCTGGTGTATGCCAGGAGCTGCGAACCTTTTATATTGATGTGGACCTGTGTACGGGGTGTACCATTTGTGCTCAGAAGTGTCCGACCGGTGCTATTGTGGGTAGTGCCAAACATGCTCATTTCATCGTACAGGAAAAATGCATAGGTTGCGGCATATGTTATGAATCATGTAAGTTCGGTGCCATAATCAGCAAATAAATACAAACGCATGCAGATCGATATAGAAGTCAACAACCAAACCCTCTCTGCCAGAAAAGGGGAGACCATTCTGGAAGCCTTGGCTGGCGAGGGCATTCAGATCCCTACCCTTTGCCGCCTGGAGGATTTCACCCCCACCGGAGCCTGCCGGTTGTGTGTGGTGGAGGTGGAGGGAAGGGATCATCTTGTGCCCGCCTGTTCCTATCCGGTAGAGGAGTGGATGAAGATCCGCACCCATTCTCCACGGGTGATAGAGGCACGCAAGATGATCGTTGAGCTGCTCCTGTCCAACCATCCCGATGATTGTTTATATTGTGAGCGCAATGGCCATTGTGAATTGCAGCGGCTGGCCGAGGAGTTAAATATACGGGAGCGCCGCCTCTCGGGACGGAAGAGCCGGACCAACCTGGACCTTTCCAGTCCCGGTATCGTCTATGATCCCTCCAAATGTGTGTTGTGCAGCCGCTGTGTGCGCATCTGCGAAGAAAACCAGCAAGTCTCGACGCTCGATTTTACCGGACGGGGCAACACCACTGCTGTAAGTGCTGCTATGGGAAAGGATCTGAACTTTTCCAATTGCATTCAATGTGGTCAGTGCATCATGGTATGTCCAACAGGCGCCCTGCATGACAAGTCCTACCTGGATGCCATTCAGCAGGCGGTTAACCGCGAAGATATGACTACTGTGGTACATTATGCCCCCTCGGTAGCTGTTTCACTGGCCGAAGAGCTGGGCATGAAACCCGGTAAGGATATGAGCGGGTTGATCAACAGGGCTCTGAAGAAAATTGGTTTCGATAAGGTATACGATGGCACCTTTGCCTCCGAGATCTATGTGATGGAAGAAGCTGCTGAGCTGGCCGACAGAATTGACAAGGGCGATGCCCTTCCTGTGATCAGCAGCTCCTGTCCCGCCTGGGTCAAAGAGGCAGAACAAAAATATCCCGACCTGTTGCCCCATCTCTCTACTGTGAAGTCGCCGGAGCAGATTGCCGGCAGCATCATCAAGCGCTATTGTCTGGAAAGCAGCGACCGGGGGCAGAACGATATCTTTTCGGTGGCCATCTCCCCCTGTCCGGCCAAGAAGTTTGAGGCTCAGCGCCAGGAGATGACGCATCAGGGCATCTCCGACATCGATGCCGTGATGACCACCCGCGAGCTGGCACGTCTGATCAAACTCTATGGCGTGGATATGCATGCCATAGAACCCGCGGCAGCCGATCAGCCGTTTAATAAAGACAGGTCGGCGGCCCGGTTGACGGCATCTCTGGGAGGAACAAACGAGGCCATCCTGCGCACCCTCTATTACAAGATAACAGGTAAGGACCTGAAGAATCCCAGGATCAGCAAGATGCGGGGTGCCAGGAATACCAAATACTTCTCCTTCCAAATGGAAAACCAGGACCTGAATTTTGCCGCCCTCAGTCCATTGGGAGACATACGGGAGCTGATGGAGGATATGCGAAACGAGCAAGTAACCCATCACTATGTTGAGGTCATGGCTTGTAAAGGCGGCTGTATCAACGGAGGAGGCCAGCCTTTCCATCATTCTTCCCAAACCGTACGCAGCCGGATGAAGGCCATCCATAACCAGGAGGATAAGATGGATACCAGGTTTATCCACCATAGCCCTGAAGTGAAGAGGTTTTATAGCGATTATTTGGATCATCCCAATGGGGAAGAAGCCAGAAAACTATTGCATACGCGGTTTTCAGCCAGGGATGTCTTGTTGTGAGCCCTGGCCCCATTGAAGTCCGCATAAATATTCAAGCACCGATTTGTCAGAATTATAATGGAAAAAAGATCGAACAGGGAGCGGGATCTGATATATACGATCAGGAACAAATGCCGGGTATGCTATACCTGTGTCAGGGAATGTCCGGCCAAGGCCATTAAGATCGTAAACGGACAGGCCGAGGTGATCAAGGACCGTTGCGTGGCCTGTGGTAACTGCATCAAGGTGTGCAGCCAGGGGGCCAAGGTTTATCTGGATACCAAAGAGGCTGTTTATCAGATGCTCGGGGAACAAGACCGTCAGAATGTGGCCATTGTGGCCCCCAGCTTTCCCGCGGAATTTTCAGAATTCAAGGATCACAGGTATTTTGTGGGCATGATTCGATCCCTGGGGTTTGATGTGGTCTCGGAAGTGTCCTTCGGTGCCGATCTGGTGGCCAGGAAATACAATGAGCTGATCCGTCAAAAGGGTGAGCAAAAACGGTACATATCTTCCGATTGTCCTGCCAGTACCTCCTATATAGCACGATACCATCCCGCGTTGGTGGAAAACCTGGCCCCCATCGCCTCTCCCATGGTGGCCATGAGCCGGGTGATGAAAAAGAAGTATGGCCGGGGGATCAACCTGGTGTTCATCGGCCCATGTATTGCCAAGAAAGCCGAGAGTGATGAGACCGATGAGATGATCACCTTCATGGAGCTGCGCGAGATGTTTGAGGAGAGGGGGTTGACGCCTGACCAGATTGAGCCCACGGAATTTGATCCGCCTCTGAGCGGTCGCGGTGCAATCTTTCCCGTTAGCCGGGGGTTGCTGCAGACAGCCGGTATAAAGGATGATGTGTTTGACGGAAACATTATTGTGGCAGAAGGCAGGAATGACTTCCAGGAAGCCATCCGGGAGTTTGAGAAAGGAGCGATCGATTCCCGCCATCTCGAGCTCTTATGCTGTGAGGGATGTATCATGGGACCGGGGACCTCCAAGAAAAACCGGCGTCAATATTCGCGCCGGCTCCTGGTTCATAATTATGTGCAAGCGAAGACTGAAAATTTTGACAAGGCTGCCTGGAAGAAGAATATTGAGACCCATCAGGACCTGGATCTTTTTGTGGATTTTGAGACAAATGACAAGCGCATCTCTTCTCCCTCACAGGAGGAGATCGCCAGGGTGCTGCGTTCGATGGGCAAGGAGGAGCCCAAGGATCATCTGAATTGTGGGGCTTGCGGGTACGACACCTGCGAGGACCATGCCATTGCAATAGTAAAGGGGCTTGCGGAAAATGAGATGTGTCTGCCTTATACCATTGAAAAACTTCATAATTCTGTGAAGGAACTGGCCATCACCAATGAGAAGCTTGTCTCTATGCAGGAGACACTGAAACAAACGGAAAAGATGGCCAGCATGGGGCAGCTCTCAGCAGGTATTGCCCATGAGCTGAATAATCCGCTGGGTGTGGTGATCATGTATGCCAATATCCTGCTGGATGAAGTACCCGAAGATTCGGAGTTGCATGGAGACCTGAAGCTTATCGTGGAACAAACCCACCGGTGTAAGAAGATCGTTGGCGGCCTGCTGAATTTTGCACGCAAGAATCAGGTCACCCGCAACCAGGTGGATCCGGTGAAGCTGGTGGAACAGAGCTTCGATGCAGTGATCGTACCCGAAAATATTCAGGTGGATATCCATACGGAAAACCTTACCCATCGCTCGGCATATTTGGATCAGGAACAGATGACGCAGATATTCACCAACCTGATAAAAAATGGCATTGATGCCATGGCTCAGGGAGGTAAGCTGGATATTGAGATCAAAGAGGAAGGCGGGAACATTGTTTTTGTGCTTTCCGATACGGGTAAGGGGATCAAGAAGGAGGATCAGGAAAAGATCTTCGAACCCTTCTATACCACCAAAGGCATCGGCAAAGGAACGGGTTTGGGACTGGCTACTGCCTATGGCATTGTTAAGATGCATAAAGGCAAGATCCACCTCGATTCCAATGCCGACCCGGAACAAGGCCCTACCGGCACCACATTTACCATATCAATACCCAATAAACCGGAAAAATAATGGTTATGAGCGATAAAACAACGATATTGCTGGCAGATGACGATGTGGATTACCTTTTTCAGATGAAACTCCATTTGCAGCAATCGGGATATAAAGTTATAACTGCAGAAAGCCAGCGGGAGGCAGAAGAGCTTTTACAGTCGGTCCAACCCGATCTGGCGATCTTTGATCTGATGATGGAGACCGAAGACAGCGGTTTTATCCTGTGCTACAAGACCCGCCGCAAATATCCGGAGGTGCCCATCATCATAGCTACTGCCGTGGCATCAGAAACGGGTGTTTCTTTTGGTTTGAACACCGAAGAGGAGCAACGCTGGATCAAGGCCGATCTGTATCTGGAGAAAGGCATCCGGAAAGAACAAATGTTGACGGAAATCAAAAAACTGTTGAAGGCATAAGCAATGAAAAATCTGAGTGTGCTGGTGGTAGATGATGAACCAGGAATCTGCTCGGGCGTCAAGCGAATACTCGAGCGTTTCACAGTGAGTTATCCTTTTATGGACGAGGACCGGGGCTTCGATGTGTATGAGTCCTATACCGGTGAGGAAGCCATCGGGTTTATTCAGCAGTCGCCCCCCGACATTGTGCTGCTCGACAACAAGCTGCCGGGGATACAGGGAACCGAGGTACTGGACTATATCAATAAGAATAACCGCGATATCATCGTGATGATCATCACCTCTTATGCTTCTTTGGAACTGGCCGTCAAGGCCACCAACCAGGGCGCATACGACTTCATCCCCAAGCCTTTCACCCCCCAGGAGCTGAAGTCTTCCATGGAAAATGTAACCAAGAACATTTTCCTGCGTTCCATGACAAAGAAGCTTAATAAAGAGGGTAAAGAGGTTCGTTTTCAGTTCCTTTCGGTGCTTTCTCACGAGCTCAAATCACCGCTGAATGCCGTTGAGGGCTATCTTCAGATCATGCAGGAACGGCAGGCCGGAAACAACTTATCGGATTACGACCAGGTGATAGATCGTTCGCTGCAGCGCATCAAGGGCATGAGAACCCTGATCATGGATCTTTTGGATCTGACCCGGATCCAGTCGGATGAAAAGGACAAGCAGTACAAGCAGGTGAATCTTAAGGAAGTGGCCCAGGGTGCCATTGAATCCATTAATCCTTATGCCATTCAAAAGGATGTGACCGTGGAGCTTCATATGGATAAAGAGGTGGAGGTATATGGAGATCCCAACGACATGGAGATTGTGATGAACAACCTGGTCTCCAATGCTGTCAAATATAATTATCACGGGGGAGGGGTAGATATAAACATTGACGGCGACATGCAAGGAGTTCATATTCAGGTTAGGGATACCGGTATTGGCATGAAGAAGGAGGATACAGCCAGGTTGTTCAAGGAGTTTGTACGCATCAAGAATGATCAGACCAAAAATATAACCGGAAGCGGATTGGGCCTGTCTATCGTCAAGAAGGTCATTGACCTGTATGATGGTCATATAGATGTTGAGAGTGAACCGGAAAAGGGAAGCACCTTCACGGTTTTTTTACCCATCACAAAGTATAAATCAGAAACAACCACATCATGAAAAGTCTACCGGAAAAGACCATTGAAAGATTAAGCGTTTACAGGCGCACCCTGCTGAATTGTCTTTCCAGGGGGAAGGAGTATATTTATTCGCATGAGCTGGCTCAGCTGCATAACATTACGGCAGTTCAGGTGAGAAGAGATCTGATGTTGATCGGTTATTCCACCACCCTGAAAAAGGGGTATGATCTAAAAGCCCTGGTGGATTTGATTGGGGAGATACTGGATTCTCCGACCGGTTTGAATGTAGCCGTGGTAGGCATTGGAAATTTAGGTCGGGCTATAACTGCCTATTTTAAGGGTAAACGTTCGCGTCTTCAAATCGTGGCAGCCTTCGATACCGATCCGGAAAAGATTAACCGGGTGATCTCGGGGGTAAAATGCTACTCGATGAATGATTTGCAGCAAATCATTGACCAGAAGAATATATCCATTGGCATTCTGACAGTTCCCCCCGACCATGCCTCCAAGGTTGCCGAAGCCCTGGTTGTGGGTGGCATAGAAGGAATTCTGAACTATACTTCCGTTCCGGTGAATGTCTCCTCCGATATCGTCCTGGAGAATTATGATATGACCACCTCATTGGAAAAGGTGGCCTATTATGTGAAGCAGCAGTTTTAGCCCCCCTCAAGGGTAAGCCCCGTTCAGCGCT
>JAGXLL010000061.1 GCA_018334675.1 Bacteroidales bacterium
AGTGCTGATGGCCGCTATGTGCTATCCTATAATGGGGAGATATACAATTTCCGTGAGCTCCGTGATGAGCTGAGGAAAAAAGGCTATTCATTTTATTCCGGATCAGATACGGAGGTGGTGCTCCAGGCCTGGAAATGCTGGGGAAAGGAAGCACTCAACCGCTTCAACGGTATGTTTGCCTTTGCCCTGTGGGATCAAAAAAAGGACCGGCTGATACTGGCTCGCGACAGATACGGGATCAAACCTCTGTATTATTGGGATAATGGTAAAAACCTGGCTTTTGGCTCCGAAATAAAAGCCATCCTGCGCCATCCCGATTTCCCTGGTGGGGTATCCCCCGAGGCCCTGCATGAATATTTTACCTTTCAGAACATCTTCTCCGACCGGACCCTCTTCAAAGGCATCCACATTCTTCCCCCCGGTCATTGTCTGCAATTTCAATACCGCCGGGGACACATCCAAACAGATCACTACTGGGATTTCCATTTTGAGGATACCGATCTGTTCTCCCGGGAGGAAGAATATGTGGAAGAGCTGGACCGGCTTTTCCGTCGGGCCGTAAACCGTCAGCTATACAGCGATGTGGAGATGGGCTCCTACCTGAGCGGAGGGATGGATTCGGGAGCCATCACCAGCGTGGCCGCCCATCAATACCCCAACCTGAAGACCTTCACTGCAGGTTTCGACCTTTCCTCGGCCTCCGGCATGGAGATGGTTTTTGATGAGCGGGCTAAAGCAGAATTTTTATCCAACCAATACAAGACCGAGCAATATGAAGTAGTGCTCAAGGCCGGGGATATGGAGAAAGTGATGCCGGAGCTTATATGGCACCTGGAAGATCTTCGGGTCGGTCAATGCTACCCCAATTATTATGTCCATCGCCTGGCTTCCAGGTTCGTTAAGGTGGTGCTGGGAGGGACCGGGGGCGACGAGCTTTTTGCCGGTTATCCCTGGCGATATTACCGTACCCTGGTGAACGACGATTTTTACCACTATACCGACAAATATTATCAATACTGGAGCCGCTTACTGGCCGATCAAGAAAAACCGGCTTTCTTCCAACCCCACATCCAGACCGGTGTGTCGCAGCAGCACTCCAAAGAGGTTTTCAGACAAGTGCTTAATAATCCCAAAGGCCCCCTTCATCCCCGCAAACCAGAGGAATATATTAACAATTCCCTTTTCTTTGAGATCAAAACTTTCCTGCATGGCCTGCTGCTGGTGGAAGATAAGATGAGTATGGCCAACAGCCTGGAACTTCGGGTGCCATTTCTGGATAACGACCTGGTGGATTTCGCAATGAAGGTGCCGGTGCGTTATAAGTTAAAGAATATCAACGAGGTAGTCCGTATCAATGAGAACGACCCCGGACCCAAAACCCGCCGGTATTTTCATCAGACCAACGATGGAAAGATCCTGCTGAGAAAGGTCCTGAACAGATATGTACCCAACCAGTATGCCAATGGCATCAAGCAGGGATTTTCCGCTCCCGACGCCAGCTGGTTCAAGGGTGAAAGCATCGATTACGTCAAGTCGCTGCTCTATAATAATAATGCCCGAATATACGAATACATACAGCCCCGGATGGCCATGCAAAGAATTGAACAACACCTTACCGGCAAAAAGAACGACCGCTTGTTTATATGGTCGCTCCTGAGCTTTGAGTGGTGGCTTAAAACCTTTCAGGCCTGATCATGATCACCGTCCGGCAACTTACCACTCAGTATGAAAAGGATTATGAGGCATTTCTTGCCCATGTGGAACACACCCTGTTTTATCATTCCAATCGCTTCCGCTTGTTCCTGAAGGAGATGCTCGATGGAGAGGATCATTATTTGCTGGCATTTGAAGATGGATCCATATGCGGAGCATTGCCTGCCTTCCGGATACATAGTTCCATGGGCTCCTGCCTGAATTCACTGCCTTTTTTTGGCAGCAATGGCGGGATCATTGAGCCAGAAGGGAGGGAAGAGGTACGAAGTGCTTTGCTCTCGGCTTTCTACGAGCTGGCAGAAATGGATCATACACTGGCTGCAACCATCATTGCCTCACCCTTTGAGAATCATCATGATACCTATGCGCGCTTTTTCGGGGAGGGCCCGGTCGACCACAGAATCGGGCAGATAACCCCATTGCCTTATGATGAGAAAGATCCTGCGGATGCCCTTTTTGCTGAATTGGATCCTTTCACCCGGAGGATGATCCGCAAGGCCCTTAAAAAGGAAATAAAGATCACCCGGCAGAACGATGCGGAAGCCCACGACTTTCTGACAGAGGTGCATCAGCAAAATATGACCCGCATTGGGGGTAAAACGAAGCCTGCTGTTTTCTTCAGGAAATTTCCGGATTTTTTCCGGCAAGGCAGGGATTATAGAATTTGGATCGCATGGCATGGCCATCAGATGGTAGCCGCTCTGCTGCTTTTTTATTATAACCAAACAGTTGAATATTATATACCTGCTATTGTTCACAACTACCGTTCCTATCAGCCTCAAAGCCTGATAATTTTCAGGGCTATGGCGGACGCAGCAGAAAATGGCTACCGATACTGGAACTGGGGCGGTACGTGGTTTTCACAGGACGGTGTGTACCGGTTCAAAAAACGTTGGAATACCCAAAACCACACCTACCATTATTATCATGCCCTCTTCGACCATAGCCTGCTGGAGCGGTCCCGTGAAGAGATCGTCCGGGCTTTCCCCTATGCCTGGGTTATTCCTTTCGACCGCCTCAAAGAATTCTATTGAAGATGAAAGTATTGTTTGTTGGTAACCTGGGAAATACCGGCTACCGCTTCGTTAGGTGGCTCGTGGAATACGGAGTCGATGCCACGTTGCTCCTTCCGGAAAACTTCAACCATGCCCGCAGCCATCCCCAATGGGAAGATCCCTCGCTCGATGGCCATTATCCCGGTTGGATCCAAACCTTCCGGGAATATCGGTTTCCCTATCTTTTTCTCAACAGAAAGATCAGGAGCATGGCACGCAGCTACGACCTCATTCTCACTACGGGGTTTCATGTGCTGCCAGTACTCAGCCTGGATAAACCCGTTATTTTTCTGCCGGTGGGAAGGGACCTGACCCAGATGCCTTTTTGGTCGGATACCTGGATCAATGAAATACATTCTTACCTATACAGGAGAAGGATATGCAGGGTAAACCGCATACTCACCGATCAGGAGGATTGCGTATGGGCAGGCCGCCTGCTGGGAACCGGGGAAAGGATCCATCGCTTTCCTTTTCTGGTGGATCTCAGGCAGATTGAACAAAATATCAATACCGAGCTCAAAGCGCAATTGGAAAAGGATTATGGTCATTATGACTGGCTTTTTTTTAACCCCACCCGGAAAAACATGGATGCTCAGCGCGTTGATTATAAAGGTGCCGAGAAGTTGCTGGTGGCCTATCGACATTTTCTGGACCGGCATGAAGACTTAAATATTCTAATGATTAGTGGATTACACGGGTTGCATGTGGATGAATTCAAGGAAAAGGTACGAGAATTGGATCTGGAACGTCATATCGAATATACCGGCCATCTCTCCCTTCCTGATCTGCATGCCTGGTTGTCATTGGAAAATGTTGCGGTTTTTGATCAGTTTGCCCAAAACCTGAATGCTTTGAGCGGGATACAGCGGGAAGCCATGGCAATGGGCCGGCCGGTTGTTTCCTCCACCGATGTCCATACCCCCGCTTTTCAACAGGCATATGGACCCAACTGCCCACTGATACCTGCTTTTGATGCCCATGATATATACAGGGCCATGGAACAATTAACGGTGGGGCCTTCTGGTGATTCTCTATGGGAGGCAACCTCCATCCGTAAATGGACCTTGAAACATGTACATTATGAAAGCCGCATTCAGGAGCTGATTGCCATTTTAGAGGAGGTTCATTCTCAATATAATGCTACAGGATGAAGAATGTATTGTGGAGTCTTGGGAATGCATTGTTGAGCAAGGGATTTTCCTTTGTGTTCACTATAATTATCGGGAATCTTCTGCTTCCCGAGCAGTTGGGGCTCTTTGTCACCCTTTTGCTGGTGGTGACCTACGCGGCCAATATCTTCTCTCTGAACCTGGGCGGAGGCATTGTCCAAAAAATGAACAGCCAGGGGGTGAGTCAGGATCCCGGTCGTTTTTTTACCGCCGGTGCGCTTGCTGTAGCTGCTCTGTCTGTTACAGCCCTGGTGGTTTTCTACCTGTTAAGTGATTCATTGATCCGTTTGTTTGATATACCCCGTGCCCGGGATGTAATATATATGACTTATCCCCTGTTGGTGCTGACTATGTTCCGCAGTTATTTTACCCATGTTTATCAGGCCGAGCTGAGGTTTAAGCCCCTTACCCTGATCAATATGGTGGCTGCAGGGGTGCAGATAATGGTAACCCTGATTCTTCTGTTCCTGGGGATGGGCCTGAAAGGGGTATTCTGGGGGTTATACAGCAGCTCCCTGGTGGCATTGGTGCCACTGGCTTATCAGAGCTTTCGCAGGTTTGGAACGGTCATAAACCGGGAAACACTATACAACCTGAAAAAGCTGACCGCCTTCAGCAGCATCATCTTTATCGGCTCAATAGCCGTATTATTGGATCAGCGCATAGATATGATCTTTGTGGCTCATTTTCTGGATAATCAAGATGTAGCGGTGTATGACTATGTGTTGAAATTCGCCCTGTTATTTGTGCTCTTTGGGGCCAGCATATCAAAAGTGACCTACCCCAGATTTACCCAGGCTTTCTCCTCTCAATCGAATGACATTAGCCGAATTCTCAATTTCTCACTGAATTATACCTTCTTCTTCCTTACCATCATTGGTTTGATATTTTTTCTGCATGCTGAACTGATCATCGGTTTGATACTGCCGGATTTTTATCTTCAGCTGATACCCTACCTGCTTATTCTCTTGATTGGAGTGATCCCTAAATCGGTGGTTACATCAGTAGGAACCCTTTTTACCGCCAAAGGACTGCCCTCGGTCAGCCTCTGGGTCAACTGGTTGTTGCTGGCTGTTAATGTAACTTTAAATGTACTGCTCATACCCCGTTACGGTCTGTATGGCGCTGCTATAGCCACTACCACTTCTTTTCTGCTCAAACCCCTGATCATGTTGTTTCTTATAGCCCGAAAGCTTCGGGTAACCTATACTTACCGAAAGTTATCGGCAAACTTTCTATTGTTTATGGTGGTACTGGTAGGAGGGCATTATGTGGAAAGTTATGCCATTCGGGAGATCATCCTGGTATTTTACCTTCTTTACAGTTATCATGTCTTCCTCAATAAAACGGAGAAGCAATATCTGCTTAGCGGATGGCATCGCTTCAACAGCAGGATAATACAGTTCATAAGGTCATGAGAGATCCCATTTTCATATCCGGCCTGCGTAAATCCGGGACCTCGCTGGTGAAGTCCCTGCTGGACGGCCATCCCGACCTGTTTGTTTTCCCTGCCAATGAGTTGCATTTGTTCAGGTACTCCTGGCATCCCTCTATGGTTAAGGATAAGCTGGCGCGACTGAGCGATCCTGTGGAACTGTTGTGGGCGGTTGCCCGGAATCCCTTCATCAGCAGGATGGCCAACCCGGAAGGTCCCTATCATCTCCGGGAATTTGATTACAACAGGTTTAAGGAAGTCATCTCCTCCAGCCAGGTGGAGGGTCTCAAAGACGTATACGAAACCCTGATGAAGGCCATGTATGCTTCGCTTTATGGGAAAGAGCTCCCTTCTAACCTGCTTACCACCTCTAAGACGGTCCTGGAAACGGAATATTTCCCTGAATGGCTGAATATGTTTTCTGGTTGCCGGTTTGTTTATGTATTGAGAAATCCATATGCCCATTTCGTTTCGGTGGTCAGATCGTTGCGTACACATGCGGGAAAAAGTAAAAACAAACAAACCTATGAGGGCATGCCCCTGAACATATTGCAGAACCCCTATCCCTTCCTGGGACCAGAATTGATCAGGATGCGCAATTCCTATCATTTGATGCGGAAGTACGCTGAGCTTTATCCCCGACAGTTTTATATTTTGGTGTATGATGACCTTTTGCTTGACCCGGAAGGCCAAATGAGAAAACTGTGCAAATTTTTGGGTATATCGTATCGGGAAAGCCTGCTGCAGCCCACTATTTTAGGAAAGCAGTGGAAAGGCAACAGTTGGTTTGGAGGCGATTTTGAAGCAATAGACCCCAGCCCCCTCTACCACTGGAAGAAATACATTCACCCGGGAGAGATCAAGATCTTGAACCGCTATTTTTCTGAAGTGATTGAACTTTATTTTGAGCCGCTTAAGCCGGGAGGATCCCTGATTCCGCCTTTTCATGCCTCTGAATATAAACCCTGGGTATACCTGGGTAACCGGCTTCTTTATTACCTGGGCCTTTGATATTCGGTTTTTTTAGAATATCCCTCTGAATGAACATTGTTTTTCTAACCCATATGGCACGGTCCGGATCCACTCTCTTAGCCCGTGAACTCGACCGCTTCGATGCCGTCTCGGTGGGTATTGAGGAATCCCTGCCCGATGGCATCGTCAAGGGAGAAGAGGTGTTTTTGGAGAGCCGGGCTGACCTGGATGACTATCTGGAACGTGCCTGGCAGGACAGGAAACTGGCAGAGTGGGGTGTAAAAGGGGATGCTCTGAGGATGCGACTGATCACCAACCATTCCTTTCCCATTCGTTTTCCAGAGATCCTGGAGGAATTGCTGGGTCTTTACCTGAACCCTCACCCCAACGCATATCTGGTTCACAAGAAAGGCCCCTATTACCTGCATGTGGAGCGCGTCCGCGAACAATTCCCGGACGCCAGGTTTATACACATTGACCGCGATCCAAGAGGCATCTATAATTCACAGAAAAAGTCCAGAAGAAGCAACAGCGGCCAGATAATGGCCGAACCTTTAACTACTTTTGCTTTTCAATATCTTGCCGCACAGCATGCCATCAGCAGGTATCAAAGAGAACCCTATTTTCATGTGGTATGCTATGAGGATTTTGTGAAAGATCCTCAGAGCGAACTGCTGCGCATCATGGAATTTCTCGGACTTCAGAAGCTACAGGCAAGTGAGCACGGTAGTTATCTTGAAAGGATTCCCGGCGGCCAGCATCATCTGCACGGGAACCTGGGAAGCGTTATATTGCCTGAAAGGGCCCTTTCATGGAAAGAGGAGCTGGAAGCCGAAGAGCTGTATTTTTTTCAGCAGGCCCTGGGTAAGACCCTTCGCAGTAAGGGATATCCCCTGGTTGATGTTCAACCGTTTTCATTGAAAGCCAAAGTTTCGGTTTGGTGCAAGCTGATGTGGTTTTACATCAAGCATACCATGAAGAATTATTGTCCTGCCTTGTACCGCCTGGCTGGAGGAAAAACCTATGGAAAATGAACGATGAGCAATGAACCAGTTGAATAATAAGTACAATGAACAATGTAGCCCTAAATATTCATATTGCCATTGTGATCGATTCCCTCAAGCCCGGAGGCAGTGAAAGGGTGGCATGTGAGATGGCCAATTACTGGGCTCTGGAGGGCAAAAGGGTTACCCTGATTACCTTCAAGAATGACCTGCCTTTTTATTCCCTGCACGAAAAAGTACATTATCTGGCTATGGGCATAGCAGGTGGTTCAGGAAATTGGATCAGCGGCATCGTAAATACTTATCGCCGGATCAGGGCATTGAGAAGAGAATTGAAAAAACTCTCACCGGACGTGGTGATCGGGTTCTTTGCCGACATCAATTGCCTTCTGATTATCTCGGCCAGGTCCCTGCGCATCCCTGTTGTTGTGAGCGAGCGGAACCACCCGGTTCATCACCGGATTCCTTTAAAATGGCGATTGATGCGGCGAATGCTATACCCCGTTGCCGACCGGCTGGTGTTGCAAACGCATGATGCAGCCCAATGGTACCGGCGCTTTAAGATCCCTTACCATGTCATACCCAACCCGCTCAGGGATATTGAAGAAAAACAAGGAGAAAAACAACACATGATACTGGCTGCCGGCCGGCTGACCCATCAGAAAGGCTTCGACCTTTTGCTGGAAGCTTATGCCCGGTCGGGCCTCTATCCTGAATGGCAGCTGGTGATTGCCGGGGAAGGACAGGAGCGGATGAACCTGAAAAATCAGGCTTCCCGACTGGGAGTGAAGCAAGGAGTATCTTTTCCTGGTGTGGTTGAAGACATTGACAGCTATTACCACCAGGCATCCCTGTTTGTTCTGAGCTCCCGGTATGAGGGTTACCCCAATGTACTGGCCGAAGCCATGGCTGCCGGTGTACCCTGCATCAGTTTCAACTGCCCTTATGGCCCGGCCTGTATGATCCGTCATGAAGAAACAGGCCTGCTGGTAAAGGCCGAAGATGTGGAAGCACTGGGCCGCAGTCTTTATTACCTGTCGGCTCATTCTCAGATACGTAGGTATATGTCGCAGAAGGCCTCACGAGAGATCCGCCAACAACTTGATCAGGATAAGATTATGGGCCAGTGGGAAGCGATTATTGAGGATCTTGTACCTGGGCGGATTACAGGTAAAACGACGTTGGATGAATAAAGGAATGAAAAAAATACTTAAAGCTACCCTTGATTATCCTTTACAAAGAATCAACCATCTGCGCTTTTATCGCCAAAGTGACGAACAAACAGTAATTATTGCAGGATCTCCCAGAAGCGGTACTAGCTGGTTATTTGAAATTCTTTTGGAGCTGATGCCCCGGTCTTTGGGTTTATGGGAGCCGCTGAGGATGAGCAAGTATCCCTATATGCGTTCCTTAACCAGCTCTTTCAGGCCCTATTTGTCTCCTTCAGAGCAATACCCCGGTTACAGGCAGTTCTTTTCCGATCTGCTGGCAGGTAGAAACGCAAGGTTTGATACCATCCATAGCTGGAATATCCGGGAGTTCAAAAATTATCTCAGCAAAAACCCCCGGCTGCTGATCAAATTCGTTCGTGCCAATCGCCTGCTGCCCTGGTTGATAGAGCATTTCCCATCCCTGCAAGTGCTTTTGATCGTTCGTCACCCATGCGCTGTTGTAGCTTCCCAGTTAAATCATCCTTCCTGGAACTATACCAGAATACAGAATGATTCGCGTTACCCGGTTGTCAGCCGGGAATTTCTTCGGGAACTTCCACATATTCGCAAACTGTTGGATTTTTCCCTCACCCCTGAAGAGAAACTAGCCGTGACCTGGGGATTTGATTATTATATCCCCTTGAGATACCACATAGAACAAAAAGTTCACACTTTGTTCTATGAGAATCTGGTTACCCGTGGCGAACTGGAAATGGGGAGAATAACGGAACATCTGGGGCTTAACATGGACCCGGAATATCTTAAACTACTGAAGCGTCCCAGTCAATCAACAATCACCAATCATAATATGTTATTTACCAGTCCGATCAACAAATGGAAAGATCAGTTAAGTCCCGGGCAGGTCTCCAGAATCATGAGAGTTGTTAGGGGTTTTGGCTTGGATATATATAATGACCAGCCTGAACCCGTAAAGGATTTTTCATAAAATAGATGAGATGAAATTGAATGCCACCAATGACAGTAAAAGTTCAGGCTAACCATCCAACAATTCAACAATTCAACAATTTTTCTTTCTTCCTTCGCCTCAGCCTTAGCCTTCGCCTCAGCCTCAGCCTCAGCCTCAGCCTTCGCCTTAACCTTACTAAACATTAACCCATGGCCGAATATATTTTCTACACCAACGACGATTTTATAACCAACCGGGTAACCGGAGGTACCAGGCGATTTATAGAGTTGGTGGAAGGGCTGGTGAACAAAGCACACCGCGTGCACCTGTTTATACCTGGATGGGCAAGCTTCCCGTATCATCCCAACCTGGTGCGCCACCCTGTAAAAAGAAAGGAAAGCCGTTTCCTGCCCAATGGTTTGCTGAATTTTTTGAGTAACTATCCTCAGCTGCGAAGGATCAGGAAAATGAAACAGGCCCGGCCGGTTTTTGTTTCCATCCCTTATGCTCTGCAAGCAGCCCTGGCGGGCATAAAAGGTAGTACTTTGATTGTCTGGGAAGATTTTGTCGGATACCGGAAGATAGCCATGGAGTCGAAGGGTGTTCCGGGCTTTCTGATGCCTCCCTTTATTTTCCTGTGGCGTTGGATGGAACGGTTCACGCTTTTGCGGGTGGATCGCATTGTTGTGCAATGCCGCTACGATAAGCAACTGCTTCTCAGACGTCATGCATATTATGTACCGAGGCTGAGCAAGCGTATCACCGTACTGAGGAACAATGTGAATCCTTCATGGATCAAGCAAATGGATTATCTTCGTGTCCCTTCCGTACCGGTGCGTGCTGACCGGCAATCCTCACCCGCTTATCAGCCTCCTTTCCAGATGGGTTTCATTGGTAACCTGGATGACAAACGCAAGGGTTTGCATCTTCTGCTCAGGGCTTATGCCCGTTTGTTTGCTGAAGGCCGGGATGTCTTGCTCCATGTGATCGGAGATGGCCGATGTGGTAGAACATACAGGAGACAATACAGGGATTACCCCGGGATCATCTTTCACGGCCATTTACACAGACCCATGCAGCGGCTTGCAGCGCTCGATATGCTGGTGGTTCCTTCCCTTTCAGATTCCTTTCCCAATACCGTGATGGAAGCTCTGTACCTGGGCATACCGGTTTTAGGGTCCCGTAAAGGCGGAATCCCTGAGATGCTTTATTATGAAGATCTGCTGTTCGAACCTCGGGTAGAAGCCTTGTATTTCAAGCTTAAATGGGCTATGCAAGGACAACACCTGGGAACCATCCGCGATTTATGTTCCAGACGACGCAAATCGCTGGAGTTTGACTGGGTTGGCGCCATGCAACGGGTGTTGGGATCATCAAAAGCGACATGACATGAAAGTTCTGATACTTGCTGATCCTTATGAGCCACATATAATCAAATGGGTAAGTGCTTTAAGCAGGCGGGGGGTGCATATCATTCTTTTCAGCCTGGTTGCGGGAGATCCTTCCCTTTATCCGCCGGATCAGCAAGTCCTATTTTATCATAGCCGGTTCAGCGGGAAGTTTATAAACGGACGACCCGGGAACCTGGCCAAACTGAGTTACCTCTTTACTCTGCCCCGGTTGTGGCGTGTGGTCCGGAAGCATAAGCCCGACATTTTGCATGCCCATTATGCCTCGGGATACGGATTGATCGGAGCCTTAAGCGGTTTTCAGCCCTTTGTTGTTTCGGCCTGGGGCAGCGATGTGATCCACTTTCCAACCATATCGCGTTTGCATCGGTGGATGATCCGTTTTGTGCTGAAGAAAGCCCGCCGGGTTTTAAGTACCAGCCGGTTCATGGCCGGTTATATCAAGCAATTGGCAGGTATCAAGGCAAGTATTACACCTTTTGGGGTAGATACAAACGTGTTCACCCCGATGAACCATAAAAAGGAAGATGGCAACACCCTTGTCATTGGCACCATTAAGAAGATGAAACCAGAATACAGCCTTCAAACCCTGATAAAGGCATTTCAGCGGGTACGCCAGATGCTTCCTGATCAACCCATGCACCTGCGGTTAATAGGGGATGGAGTGGAACGCGGACGGCTGGAAGAGCTGGTTCAAAAATCCGGACTCTCCTCGTATGTCGATTTTGCGGGATACGGGCCCTATGCACAAATTGCTGAATACCACAATTCATTGGATGTATATGTGAACGTTTCACGTGCTGAGAGCTTTGGGGTTTCTGTGGTCGAGGCTTCTGCCTGCGGGAGGCCGGTGGTAGCATCTGATGTGGGAGGCCTTCGGGAGGTCGTGCAACAGGGACGTACCGGTTATCTGGTTGAGCCGGGCAACAGCGAAGCCACTGCCCAGGCCATTTACAAACTGGCATCGAATCCTGAATTACGCAAAAAGATGGGTGCCCGGGGGAGGGCGTGGGTGCAAAAACACTATTCCCTCGAAAGCAGCCTCGAACAAATGCTTTCTGTTTACCAGCAGCTGATCCGGTAACTGGATAGATGAAGTGAGATTTTCATGCAGGCGGCTGGTGATTTCATATACAGACCGCATAAATATCCACCTATGGTTTCTGTTATAACTCCGGCATATAACTCTGCCCGCCATATTTCCGGGACGATCGAATCGGTATTGGCCCAGACATACAGGGATTGGGAAATGCTGATCGTGGACGACGGATCATCCGACCATACGCTACAAATCGTGCAGGAATATGTCCGGCAAGATAGTAGAATTCGGCTGATCCCCCTCTACCGTCATATGGGTGCTGCTGTATCCCGAAATACCGCTATAAAGGAGGCTCGCGGCAGATACATCGCTTTTCTGGACAGCGATGACCTGTGGCATCCTCAAAAGCTCGAATGGCAATTGGCTTTCATGAACCGCTACAGCTATGCCTTTACTTTCACCAGTTATCAGCGTTTCAAAGGCAAAAAAGCCAGGCCGCTCAATGTGATCAGAGCACCCCATCAGGTCGACTATAGAGGATATCTGAAAAACACGATCATCGGCACCCTCACGGTGATCATCGATCGCCAACAAACAGGATCTTTTGAGATGCCGAACATACGCTCCAGTCATGATATGGCTCTGTGGTGCGATATTCTGAAGAGGGGATTCAAGGCCTATGGATTGAGGGAAACCCTCGCCTATTACCGGATCATGCCGGGTTCCAATACGGCCCAAAAACTGAGGGCTGCAAAAGATGTATGGAAAGTATACCGGAATATTGAAAAAATGCCTTTATTACCCAGTATCCGGAATTTTCTCTTCTATGCCTTCAATGCCACCAAAAAAAGGATCTGTTGAGTAAACGCATCCAATACTTATAAGTTAGAAGACGTTTCAAACCGCCCTATGCTTTTAGACAGGAAGCCCCTACTGCGTTATCATCTGCTGGCTGCTTTGATACTTACTTTTATCATGCGCATGGCATTGCCACAGGTGCGGTATGTGTATTATCCGCTTTTTATACTTTTGGTGGTGGATCTTTTCATATCCAAACCGGATCGAAATACACTGAAAAGGATTTTAAGGCATTTGGCCCCCTATTTCCTGCTTTTGGCAATTTTTCTGGCAGCTTCCTTGTATCATACCGCTTTTTGGCGTCCCTACATTGAGATCGTCAATGCCCTGGAACTGGCGGCTATCCTGATTATCCTGTTTTATTATACCCGCAGGACTTTGCAATGGAGCAGCTTCAGGAGTGCTTTTGTGCGTCAATTGTTCCTTTTAGCTGTAATAACAGCCCTGATGGGTTTGGGCCGGCTGGTTTTTGCCCTGATGGGAGGTGATCTGCATGTGGAGAAGGGCGAAAGTTTGGTTTCCACTGCCTCAGACTACAATTTCTTTGCATTGGCGCTTCTGTATGGATTGATCCTGGGCATATACCAACTTTTTTCCCTCAGCAAACCGGGTAAGGGCAGTGTATGGCTGTATAACGC
>JAGXLL010000140.1 GCA_018334675.1 Bacteroidales bacterium
ATTATGTCGGCTTATGCCAAGCTTCTATTGGGGTTATAATTGGCGTTGTGACTAAAACATGGGCTGCCTTTATCAGGGGGCAACCCATTTTGGGTGTTCATTTTCGAACATTTTCAGCGCTTAGCGCTGCGCTAAGCGCTGAATTTTTATTGGTTGTTAAGGGCTTCCTGAAGTTCGTCGGTGAGCTCGAGGTTGTGGTAAACGTTCTGTACATCTTCGTCGTCTTCAAAGGCATCGATCATCTTCATCACCTTCAGGGCCGAATCGACATCGAGGGATTTGGTAGCCTTGGGTACCATCTGAAGGCCGGAATTTTCAGGTTCGATGTTGAGCTCCTCGAGCTTCTTCTGTACGGAGCCGAAATCTTCCTTAGCCGTGGTGATGGTCAGGAACTCATCCTCTACCTCGAGGTCTTCGGCTCCGGCATCGATCAGCTCCAACTCCAGTTCTTCCAGGTCCATATCCTCTTGGCGGGAGATGGTAAAGATGCCTTTCTGGTCGAAAAGATAAGCTATAGAGCCGTTTTTCCCGAGGCTTCCTCCATGTTTGGTAAAAATGGACCGGATGCTGCTGACCGTTCTGTTGCGGTTGTCGGTCAGGCATTCCACAAAGATGGCCACACCGTCCTGGGCGTATCCCTCAAAATGCACCTTCTCCAGCTGACTGCCGTCACTGGAAGCCTTCTTGATGGCCCTTTCAATATTATCCTTGGGCATGTTCACACCCTTGGCATTCTGAAGAGCCATGCGCAAGCGGGAGTTGGATTCGGGATCGGTGCCGCCTTCTTTTACCGCCACAGTGATCTCCTTGACGTAACGGGAGAAGATTTTTGATTTTTTGGCGTCCTGCGCCTCTTTTCTTCTTTTTATGTTAGCCCATTTACTATGACCTGCCATAACTGTACCCCTCTTAAAAATTTTTATGCTGCAAAGATAATATATTTTGCTCAATTCTTGTTTTCATATACTTGTTGAGGCTTCCCGCCCAAACAAGAAACCGCTTTGGATGAAAGCGGGTCAATCATGTGATTTTTTATCCACTTCGTTGTAATTTTGCAACGGTCGGGATGATGTACTTATTATCCGTGAGAATCAAACAAATTGTGAGCATATATGCAAGATACAGGCCCAAAGAAGAAATTGTATATGGAGACATACGGCTGTCAGATGAATGTTGCCGACAGCGAGGTAGTAGTGGCTTTGATGGAGCAAGAGGGTTATGAGTTAACCGAACGCATGGACGAAGCGAGCCTGATCCTGGTCAACACCTGTTCGATCAGGGAGAATGCTGAACAAAGGATCTGGGGGCGGCTCGATGTTTTTCGCCAGCAGAAGCAGAAGCATCCCCAAACGCGTGTAGGGGTGATCGGTTGCATGGCCGAACGTTTGAAGGACCGGCTGATCGAGCGGGAGAAATCCGTGGATCTGGTGATCGGACCCGATGCCTACCGGGCGCTTCCCGACTTACTGGAGCAGGTGGAATCAGGGCAAAAAGGGGTCAACACCCTTCTTTCCAGGGAAGAGACCTACGGCGATATTCTGCCGGTGCGTGCCGGTAAAAATAACATATCGGCTTTTATCTCCATCATGCGGGGATGCAACAACATGTGCTCATACTGCATCGTACCCTATGTGCGGGGGCGTGAACGCAGCAGGGATCCGCAAACCATCTTGCGCGAGGTCAGGGAGCTGGCGCAATCGGGTTACCGGGAGATCACCCTGATCGGACAAAATGTGGATTCCTACCATTGGAAGGGATCACAAGGTGAAGCGTACCCCTTTGCCTGGCTGCTGGACCAGGTCGCCCGCATCGATGCCAACCTGCGCATTCGTTTTTCCACCTCTCATCCCAAAGACCTCTCCGACCAGGTGTTGGAGGCCATGGCACGTCATTCCAACATCTGCAAACACATCCATCTGCCGGTACAATCGGGGAGCAGCCAGGTGCTCAAAGCCATGAACCGGGGATATACACGTGAATGGTACCAGAACAGGATCGATGCCATACGCAGCCGTCTGCCCGGGGCCGAGATCACCACAGATATCATGACCGGTTTTCCCTCTGAAACAGAGGCAGACCACCGCGAGACGCTCAGCCTGATGGAATATGCCCACTATGATTTTGCCTATATGTTCAAGTATTCAGAGCGTCCTGGCACCCGTGCCGCCCGGAGAATGGAAGATGATGTTCCGGAAGCGGTCAAAAAGAAAAGACTTCAGGAGATCATAGAACTGCAGAATAAACGATCAGCCTCCAGCAAAGAGAGGGCCGTGGGTAAAACCTATAGGGTACTGGTGGAAGGAACCTCCAAAAAATCCGACCAGGACCACCACGGCAGAAACTCGCAGAATCAGGTAGTGGTCTTTCCCAAAGGAGAAACGCATGTGGGGGATTTTGTGGATGTATACATTGAGCAGGCCACTCCCGGCACCCTGATCGGCAAACAAGTCAAATCCCAATAATCAAACTCTATGAGCGACATGTTAAAGTCCTTCCGGGAATACCGGGCGAAGATGAACCAAAAACTTATGGACACCGACAATAAGGTGATCAAGAGGATCATGAACCTGGACACCAACACCTACAAGGATGGTGCGCTGGACGAGTCTACCAAGGAGATGCTGGGACTGGTGGCTTCCATGGTCCTGAGATGCGACGACTGCATCCGCTATCACCTGGAACAGTGCCACCAGCTGGGCATTACCAATGAAGAGATGTACGAGATCTTTTCCGTGGCTAACCTGGTGGGAGGAACGATTGTGATACCTCATACCAGGAGGGCTCTGGAATACTGGGAAGCTTTAAACGGGGAAAAGGGCTGATCAACCCCACAGGATTCAGGAATAATTCTTTTTGATGCTGAAGACGTTTTCCAGTTGCATCAGTTTGATCAATTCCATAGCCTCATCTGAGATATTGGCCAGTTGAAACCGGGTATTATTCATTTTGGCATTTCGCAAGACTCTCAGCAGTGATTCGAAAGCCGAACTGTCTATGGATTCCACTCCGTTTAAATTAAGCGTCACCTGCGCCGATGGCTTCTTTACATACTCCATCAGCTCATGCTCTACTTCTTTTGCATTGTACACATTGAACTTATCCGTCCCTTGAAAGTAGAGTCTGTAAGTATTATTGTACTGTTCAACCTTTAACATAACTTCTGTTTTTGCTGCTGAAAAAACCACTCAAAATTAAAATCAAAGAACGAAAACAGCACTCCATTTATTAACATTTCACGCTGAAAATTTTTCCCTGAAACCAATTTATAATGATTTTATTTAAACTACTCCTTTCCTTTCTTGCTCTGGTGGTCGAGCAGCTTGATCTGGAGCTCCTCGAGCTGTTGTTTCGATACCGGGGAGGGTGAATCGATCATCAGGTCTCTGCCGGCGTTGTTTTTAGGGAAAGCAATGTAATCCCTTATGGAATCGGAACCTCCCATCACGGCGCACCAGCGGTCGAACCCGAAGGCGATGCCTCCG
>JAGXLL010000141.1 GCA_018334675.1 Bacteroidales bacterium
GATGAGCAACGTTTTGGTCCTTACCGGTTCTGGCATCATAAGCATTTTTTAGAGGAGACGGAGAATGGGGTGAAGATGACCGATGAGGTAACCTATAAGTTGCCGTTGGGCTTTATCGGTCGGTGGGTCAACCGGCTGCTGGTAAAGAGAAGGCTGAAACAGATCTTCGAATTCCGCCGCCGGGTTTTTCAGGAGCATTTTGCCCAATGATCCGGCCTTTTGTTAATGGGATTTCTTAGGTGATTGATTATTGGCCATTCCACTTTTCTTACCGGCAAGGTGGCCGACCAGGCGATGCTTCCTTTGAGTTCATATGATTTAGGTTTTTCAGGGCATAGAGGCTTCTAAAATACCCGATAGAACAAGCGGGTGATGTTGAAGCCAAAGTACACACCGCCGTTACCCCATTGGCCTTCGGTTTCTTCAATAAAGGCCCGCTCGAACATACCCCTGGAATTGGTGAAGTGAAGCTGAAAGACGTGTCCGCCGGTCATGATGTCGAAACCAACCGAAAAAACATTGTTGTAGCGATCCATCCCGTTCAGTCTGTAAAAATATTCGGTATTGAGGGTAAGGGTTTCGGTGATGTTGTATTTAGCTGCCATACCCAGGGAGAATCTGTCGTTGGCCTGCCGGGTTCTTTCCACCAGGTTGTAATGAACGATGGTTGGCAGGATTTCCAGGGAGAACTGATCGCTGAACTTGCGGGCAATGATCAGCTGGTGGGCATAGCTCATGCGGGAAGAGAACAGGTTGTCGCGGTCGGGGTCCTGCCATTTGAGCGACTTCAGGAAGGCTGCAGAATACCAGGCAATGGTAACGGGCATGTTTTTTTCCCCCCGGCTTTGGTTAACAATGGAAGCTTTGGCGTTGGCTTCATAGGTTTTTTCATAGGTGCTTCGGGCGATGCCCACATCGAGCCAGTCCGTCACACCGTAGTTTAGACTCAATCGGATGGTGGCACGGTCCAGTCCCCAAAATTCGTAGGCCCCTTCATTGATCTGGCCGAATCGGTGGCTGATGTTAAATTTCAGCAAGCCGGCTGGGGTAAGCATCACCGATTGGGCATTGATCACCCGGATGTCCAGAAAGGTGTTGGTGGCATATTCGATGTCCTGTTCCTGATCTTCCTGCTGGGCTGCAGATTGGAGGGGCAGGAGGAGCAAGGGAACAATCCGGAGAAATGGCAATATTTGATTGATTTTCATGGCTGATGCATTTTATGGATAGAGCAAGGAGTTGAATGTTAAAGGGCTTAGTTATCCGGCATGCCATCCTTGATCCATGCTTCGACGGTGGCTATCTGGCATTCCGGCAATTGGGGGGCGTCTTTAGGCATGGGGGAATAGCCCGACTGATGCTTGATGGCCCCCAACAAGCTGCCATCATCGGCTGCCTGACGAATCCCGCTATAGTCGGTCAGGTCAATTCCCAGGGGCGGAGAGCTGCCTCCATGACAAGGCAGGCAGTTGTTGTCGATGATGGGGAATACATCTTCGCTGAAGGTTACCCGGGAGGTATCACATGCACCACTTCCTCCGGGGTAGAGATCTTCTTCGTTGTTATAGGCACAGGCACCCAGTAATAGCATAATCATGATAAAAGGGATGTATCTCATAATACCGGCTTTTGATGTGAGATGAAAAGACCTTTCGATAACATCGATGCGGGTAGTTTGCTTTTATGAATAAAATGAAAAAATCACTGATAGTCAAATCTATGTGACAGTTTATAGTTGTTCTAAATTGTTCGTTAATTTTCATGCAGGTTTTAATCCGGAGGCCGTGCTTCATCAGATTCTTTATTTGGTACTGTGGTGGGGTTCAGTACTTTTTATCCAGATATTCATCCAGTTTTTCCAGGGCTTGCGGCAGGTTCTGTCGCGCAAAGCCGATCCGGAAATGGTTGGCGTGAAAATCATATACTTTAGGGGGCAGGAGCATCACTCCTTTCTTTTCCACCAGGTCGCGGCAAAAATCGTTGGCATCGAGTGGTTCGTGAAGCTTGGGGAAGGCTACGGGGCCCGCCTTAGGGGAAATCCATTCGAAGATGTTTTCATGCCGGGCAAAGAAATCATCCAGCCTTGCCAGGTTGGTGCGGATGATGTCGTGGTTTCTTCTGAGGATTTTTTCGCGGGCTTTGAGGCCCATCAGCGCAAGGATTTCACTGGGGGCGCTGTTGCAAATGGTGGTATAATCCTTGAACTCCATAAATTGCTGAAGCCATTCGGGGTTTTTGACGGTGAGCCATCCGATGCGCAGCCCGGCCAGGGCAAAGCTCTTGGACATGCCACAGAGGGTGACGGCAAGCTCACTTTTGTCGGCCATGGAGGGAAGCCGGATTTGATCATCATATTCCAGGTACCGGTACATCTCATCTGAGAAGATGATGATATCGCGGGCATGGGCCAGGTCTGCGATGGTTTCCTGCTGTTTGTGGTTGATCGTGGCCCCGGTGGGGTTGTGGGGGAAGTTGATGACCAAAAGGCGGGTTTTGGGGCTCATGATTTTCTCCAGATCATCCACTTCGAAGTGCCACCCCTGGTTATAGCGGGGCTTCCAGTATTTGATCCGGCATCCCAGGGAACGGGCTACCTCGTAGAGGGACTGGTATGCCGGGAAGGTGGTGATCACTTCATCCTTCTCTTTCAGGAGGTTGTTCATGGCGATGAAGATGCCTTCTTCCGGCACGCTTACCATGACCTGCTCGGGTTGGAGGGATTGATATAATTGGGATATTTCATTGCGAAGCTCGGGATGCCCCTGGCTTTCTGTATAGCCCAGTTTAAGTACGTTCCACATTTTCATGGTTTCCCCGTGGATCATGGAAAGCAGCTCGTTCAGATCGAGGGGTTCACAGTCGGAGCTGCTCAACAGGTAAGGGGCGGTGAATTCGTAACGGGCGAAATACCGTTCCAGTTTGAATGGGTCGATGCGCATGGTCGGGAATTTGCCGATAAGATAAGAAAAAATCGGGAGTCTGGCAAAACCAGTGCTGAGAGCAAGAACAGCGCTGAGAGCCTCCAAGGCTCTAAGCGTTGTTCTTGCTCTAGAAACTAGGCGTTGGTTTTGTTCTGCCGGTTTCACAATAATTTTTGTACTTTAGCAAGTATAGCCCAGCGATGACCCAGCGCTTAGCGCAGCGCTAAGCACTGAAAGTGTTCGGTAATGTACACTCCTACGCTTAGCGCTGCGCTAAGCGCTGAAAAATTCGCTGAAAAATTCTAAGCGCTGAAAAATTTTATCTCTATGAACCACAATATTGATCTTCGAAGCGACACGGTAACCCGTCCCACGCGCGGCATGCTGGATGCTATGATGCATGCGCGGGTTGGTGATGATGTTTTTCAGGAGGATTCAGAGATCCTGGAGCTGGAGGATATGGCTGCCCGTATGTTTGGCAGGGAGGCGGCTTTGTTTTGTCCTTCCGGCACCATGACCAATCAGATAGCCATCAAGCTGCA
>JAGXLL010000020.1 GCA_018334675.1 Bacteroidales bacterium
CGGTGCTGGCCAGTCTGCTTTATGACCTGGTCAGAAGAAACAAGATGAGCCTCAATGAGCTGGACAAGAAATACGGACGCAAGGTGCGGGAGATCGTGGAAGGGTTGCTCAAGATCTTTGATGTTAAAGAAAACGAATCCAATTATCAACCGGAAAATTTCAGGAACCTGCTGCTGACCCTTTCCAGCGACATCCGGGTGATCCTCATTCGCCTGGCTATTCTTCTTGATGAGATGCGGCGCATGAATTACATGCCCACCGATTATCAGGTCGAAACATCCATGCAGACCTTTACCCTTTATGCTCCCCTGGCACATCGGCTGGGTTTATATTCCATGAAGTCGGAACTGGAGGATCTCTCGATGAAATACACCGAGAGCGAGGCTTACCGCAATATCATCAAGAAACTTCAAAACACTACCGCCCGGCGAAACCGTTTCATCAAAAAGTTTTCCGACCCCATTCGGAAAGAGCTTGACAAACAGGGCTTCTCCTATGAAATCAAGGGTCGCACCAAATCGGTTCATTCGATCTGGCGTAAGATGAAGGAGCAGAATGTACCTTTTGAACAGGTCTATGACATATTTGCCATCCGCATCATTCTGGATTCATCTCCGGATACGGAGAAGTCGGATTGCTGGAGGGTGTATTCGATCGTTTCGGATTTTTACCGCCCTAATCCGGAACGCCTGAGGGACTGGATTTCCAATCCCAAATCCAATGGTTACGAGTCATTGCATACAACTGTAATTGGACCGGAGGGTAAATGGGTGGAAGTACAGATTCGTTCCCGCCGCATGGATGAGATTGCCGAGAAAGGCTATGCAGCTCACTGGAAATATAAGGGCATTAAAGGGGATCAGGCCTTTGACAACTGGATGGGCAAGATCCGGGATATACTGGAGACCAGTGATGTGGCAGCCCCGGATATTGTCGATAGCTTTCGCTTGAACCTGTTGTCCAGGGAGATCTTTGTTTTTACCCCCAAAGGGGAATTGATCAAATTGCCGGAGGGTGCCACTGTCCTGGATTTTGCCTTTGAGATTCACTCCGACCTGGGTGCGCAATGTGTAGGTGGGGTGGTCAATAATAAGAACGTGCCCATGAAGCAACCCCTTAAAAATGGGGACAGCGTAGAGATCCTGACCTCAAAGAAACAGAATCCCAAAAGCGACTGGCTGAATATGGTGGTCACCACCAAGGCCAAATCGAAGATACGACAAGCCCTGAAAGAGGAGCTCCGAAAGGAGTCTGAGCATGGCAAAGAACTGATCAAACGCCGGTTCAAGAACTGGAAGATCCCCTTTACCCAGGACAACCTCAATAAACTGCTCAAATATTATAACATCAAGGAAGCCACCAAGTTCTTTGCTGCGGTGGAAACAGGAAAGATTGATGTCACAGAGCTCAAGGAAGTGCTGACCGAAAAGACCCATGAGGAAAGCAAAGCGGAAAAGGAGCAATCTCAGGAGTTGCCGGCTGTATCCCAGCCACCTGCTGAAGGGGCATCCACCAGGGATTACATTATTATAGGCGACAACCTTCATGGACTCGATTATAAGCTGGCCAAATGCTGCAACCCGATCTATGGCGATGAGATCATCGGTTTCATCACCAAAACAGAAGGCATCAAGATCCACCGCGCCTCCTGTGTTAATGCCCGCCAGCTAATATCTAAATACAATTACCGGGTGGTTGCGGCCCAATGGAAAAAGACCCGCGAGAAGACCTCTTTTCAGACCCGCATCAAGATATCCGGCATTGATGAGATTGGAATGGTCAACCGCATCTCCGACATCATTTCCAATAATATGAAGGTGAAGATGCGCTCGATCTCCATTGATTCCGATAATGGCCTGTTTGAAGGTTATATCAATTTATACGTGGGCAGCACCAAAAACCTGGAGGCTCTGATCAGCAAGCTGAAAAAGGAAAAGGGGATTCTTAAGGTGGTAAGAACCGATATGAAAGATTAACTGACGTACTAAAATGACATAATAAGGCGTTTATAGAACAAATTTTTGTGTACATTTGTTGGTAGTAAAAATGCTGTGTTATGAAACAATTGATCTATACACTTGTTTTGCTGGGGGTCCCATTTTTGGCAGCGGCTCAGCAATATCAGATGCTTCCCAATTTCTACCGGCCCCTGGATCCCTCTTTCCTCCAACAGGCCAGACAGGAGGGCAATGATAAGGTGGATTTCAATATGACGGTGGGAACCGGTTTTTCTTCCTTTGGAGGGCAATCGGCCCTGAATTCATGGGTAGCTCCGAGTATTGGCTACCAGGTCAATCCAAACCTCAGGGTTCAGTTTACAGGTGTGTTGGCCAATACCAACGCTTTGTCACCTGCCAGTTCACCGGCTCAGCAGAGTGGAATGATACCCCTGAATACCGGGGGCAACACGTTCGCCTTGTCAGGCGAAGGCATTTATCAGCCCAACGATAAGTTTTACATACGGGCAGGTGGTCAATATGCCGATCGATCCATGACTCCTTTTAATCTTTACCCCCAGGGCAATCATATGAGATCCGATTATAAATCCCTGCACTTCGGGATGGGATATAAGCTCTCGGAAAACTCCAGCATTCAATTCCAAATGCAGTTCTCGGATGGTTACAATCCCTATGGCAATCCCTATATGAATTCCCTCACCAGTCCCTATGCACCGCATAACTCCTTTTCACCTTCCTACCGCCCTTATACCTGGTAGATCGCATGAGGTAAAACGCCAGATGATGTCTTTATGATGCATCGATTATGGACGGGGTTGCTGCTTGTGTGGATGCCCCTCATCGCCATTTCTCAGTCTCCATCGCACAGGGCTTTTCGCCCTGGTGAACGCGTTGAATACAAAGCCTATTATAACTGGGGTTTTATCTGGATCCATGCCGGCAATGTACGTTTTACCGTCAAGCAGGAACAACGAAACAACCCGGGTGCCTTGCGCTTGAATGCCTATGGAAAATCTCTGAAATCATATGACTGGGTCTTCAAGGTACGCGATAGGTTTCAGTCGGTGGTCCGGGAAAATGACCTGTACCCCCTTCAATTTATCCGCGATACCTACGAAGGAGGGTATGCCGTGGATAATCAATACATCTTCGATCATAACCGGCAGAAGATCTACTCACAGGTGGATAACTCAAAAGAGGATTACCGGGAAGACACCCTGGATTTTAAGCCACCGGTCTTCGATGTGCTTACCGCCATCTATCATGCCCGAAACCTGGATTTTACGCAATACAACATCGATGAAAAGATCTCCCTTTCCCTGATCATCGACAATGAGATCTACGAGCTCTACCTGCGCTATCAGGGCAAAGAACGCATCAAAATACCCGGAGACAGACATTACAATTGCATTAAATTTTCCGCTATGCTGGTAGAAGGAACCATTTTCAGCGGCGGGGAACACCTTTCTGTATGGGTGACCGATGACAAGAACCGCGTTCCTGTGATGGTAAAAGCCAAAATCCTGGTTGGTTCTGTAAAAGCCATCCTTCAGTCGGCCCACAAGCTGAAGCATCCCTCTGTTTTATCTGAACAATATTAGCAGCTGAATAATAACTGCTTACAATTCCACGCCCTTCGAAGCTGTCATCATTTTTTCAACTTACTGTAAATCAATATTTTGTTTGTGGCATAATCATTGCAAAATTGAGGGAAATTTCATATATTAAGGTCAACCTCTAAAATCGATAGCATATGAATAATCAGCAAGATGGCAGCAACAATAATCAACAACAAGGACAGGGATCCGGACAGGTGCAGGGGGGACAGGCCCATCAAATATCATCGGATCTGGCGATGGTATCCGACATGTTGCCTGACAACTTAACAGTTTTGCCCACTGAAACCCGGCCATTTTTTCCGGGTATCACCGTACCCATGACCTTCTCCGGTGACCGGTTCATAGAAACCATCAAGAAAATCGCCAACAGCAATCAGCCTTTCCTGGGACTGGTCCTGATCAAAGAGATGAATCAGGAAGATTATCTTCAGTCTGAGCTTTATGAAGTAGGAACGGTGGTGCGCATTCTCAAGATCGTTCCCGTGGAGGACCACAGCATTCAGGTGTTGGTGCAGGGTCTGGAACGTTTCTCCCGTCTAAAGACCATTCGTACCGATCCGGCTATTGAATGGCAGGTGGAATATTACAGCGATCCCAACGAAAAGCCCGGTGAGGAGCTCAAGGCCTACACCCTATCCATTGTCTCCTCGGTAAAGGAGTTGCTCAAGCTGAACCCGGTCTTCCAGGAACAGATCAAGATGGTGCTCAATCAGATCAGCATCGAGAAGCCCGGCATGCTCATGGACCTGATTGCTTCGATGATGACTGCCGACGGCGAGAAGTTGCAGGATATTCTGGCCACTTACAACCTGTATAACCGGGGTGAGAAGCTGCTGGTGCTCCTGAAGGAAGAGATAGAACGTTCACAGATACAAGAGGAAATTCAGAAACAGATCAATGAGAAGGTATCCAAGCAGCAGCGGGAATTTTTCCTGCGCGAGCAGTTGAAGGTGATCAAGAAAGAGCTGGGCATGGAGAAAGACGACAAGGAGTCGGAAATCCAAAAATTCCGTGACCGCATCAAGAACCTGAAGCTGACCAAAGAGGCTTCGGATGTGATCCATGAAGAGATCGACAAGCTTCAGGTATTAGAGCCCAGTTCGTCAGAGTTTCAGGTTACCCGGGCCTATCTGAACACCCTCACCGAGTTGCCCTGGGGCATTTACAGCCAGGACCGCCTGGATATTGAAGAAGCCCGAAGGATCCTGGATCGCGACCATTATGGTTTGAAGGATGTGAAAAACCGCATATTGGAGTTTATCAGCACGGTGATTAAAAAAGGTAAACATACAGGAACCATTCTTTGCCTGGTAGGCCCCCCCGGCGTGGGTAAGACCTCGGTGGGGCGATCCATTGCCGACTCGATGAACCGGAAGTTCTTCCGTTTCTCGGTGGGTGGCATGCGCGATGAGGCGGAGATCAAAGGTCACAGAAGAACCTATATCGGTGCCATGCCCGGCAAGGTGATCCAGAGCCTCAAGCGCACCCAAACATCAAATCCCGTGATCATGCTTGATGAGATCGACAAGATGGGTGTCAGTTTCCAGGGTGATCCGGCTTCAGCCTTGCTGGAGGTGCTCGACCCGGAACAAAACAAGGATTTTCTGGATCATTATCTGGATGTGCGTTATGACCTCTCGAACATTCTGTTCATCACCACAGCCAACCAGTTGGACACCATACCCCAGGCTTTGCTAGACCGCATGGAAGTGATCAAGCTGCCGGGCTACATCCTGGAAGAAAAGGTACAGATCGCCAAGAAGTATCTTATACCCCGTCAAATCAAGGAGCACGGGCTCAAGAAGAGCGAAGTGAACATCTCGGATGAAGCCTTGCGCCGTACAATTGACGAATATGCGCGGGAAGCAGGAGTAAGAAGCCTGGAGAAAAACATCGCCAAGATCATGCGCCAGGTCACCCTGCGACAGAGTGAATCGGGTCAGAAAACCTTCTCGGTCACCAAAAACAACCTGGAGAAGTACCTGGGTAAGCCGGTCTTCACTACCGAACAGCTCTATTCCAGGGACCTGCCGGGTGTATCACTGGGGCTGGCCTGGACATCTATGGGCGGAACCACCATGTATGTGGAAGCATCCTCGGTGAAAAGCAAGAATGCCGGCTTCAAACAAACAGGGCAGCTCGGCAGGGTCATGCAGGAATCCTCGGAGATTGCCTACAGCTATGTCCGCTCTATGTGCTGTGAACAGGAGCAACAGCAAAACGGACTGGCCCAGTACTTCAAGGACAATTTCATTCACCTGCATGTACCCGCAGGAGCTACACCGAAAGATGGCCCCAGCGCCGGCATTACCATGGCCCTGGCCATCTATTCCCTGGCAACCAATAAACCCGTGAGAAGGGATGTGGCCATGACCGGTGAACTGACCCTTACAGGCAAGGTTCTGCCTATCGGCGGTATAAGAGAAAAGACGATCGCAGCCCGAAGAGTGGGTGTCTTCAACCTGATATTTCCCAAGGACAACCAAAAGGATTTCGAAGACCTGCCCGATTACCTGAAGAAAGGCATCAAACCCCATTTTGTCGATTACTTCGCCGATGTGCTTAAAGTGGTCTATAACAACAAATAACCCCCATACAGGGAGTTATTTCCGTTGATACCAACCTGACCGGCCTTGGCCTGTGCCGGTCAGGTTCTATTTGAATCCCTGTTGAATGAAGGCCCCTTCTTCATCGGGCTAAACTAATTCTACTTTATTTAAATTCTATTTTACAATGAATTACACAGATTTACCTAAACGAATATTTGAATAAAATGCATCCCCAAACCGATATTTTGCAACGTTAGATCCCCATTCATTCCAAACCAGATGGAATTCAGGCATCAAAAATTCCGGCAACCACCTGCCCCGTACTAAAAAATTGCCGGAATGGGGAACCTGCACATCGCCACCCGGTGGCACCTTCCCCCCGGAATCCCGGAGAGCAGGGTGGATTGTAAATAAATAAAATAATTCCAACTAATTATCTATTAATAACATACAGGATACAATTAACGTATTATTTTAATGTATGTGGATGGTATTTATATTTGTCTGGTTAGAAGGGTAAAAAAATGCCCACTTTTTGTTTTTTTATGGGAATTCCTATTAAATTCGCAACAGGGAGAGGGTTCCTCTACAAAGCTCAGCCCGGGCGCGCGCAGGCACCTGATATGTAAATTTCCATGCAAGAGACTTTTGCCCATATTCAGAAGCGACTGGCAGGTGAGATATTCACCGACCGGAAGACACGGATATTGTATGCCACTGACGCCAGTGCTTACCGGGAAATACCCCGGGCAGTGGCTTATCCCAGGAGTAAGGAAGATGTATATGAGTTGGTCATTTTTGCCCGGGAATCGGGCATGTCTCTTATTCCCCGCACCGCCGGCACCTCCCTGGCCGGCCAGGTAGTGGGTGATGGCCTGGTGGTAGATTTTTCCCGCTACATGAACCGGATCCTGGAGATCAATCCTCAGGAAAGATGGATAAGGGTGGAGCCCGGTGTCATACTTGATGAGATGAATGCCCGGCTGGCTGAGTACGGGTTATTTTTCGGCCCTGAGACATCCACCTCCAACCGTTGTATGATCGCCGGAATGGTAGGCAACAACGCCTGTGGATCGCATTCGATCCTTTATGGTTCTACCCGCGATCATACCCTATCGGTCACAGGACTGCTCAGCGACGCAAGCGAAGCGGAATTCACCCCACTTTCCGGCGAGGCGTATTATCAGAAACTCGAGGGGGATAAGCTGGAAAACAGCATATATAGAAAAATACATCATATACTCACCGATCCTGAAAAACGGGAAGAAATTAAGCGGGAGTTTCCCGACACATCCATTAAGAGGCGAAACACAGGGTATTCTGTAGATCTTTTGCTCGATACCCAACCTTTTAACCCGGAAGGGGAGCCTTTTAATCTTTCAAAGCTTATCTGTGGTTCAGAAGGCACGCTGATGATGATCACCGAGATCACCCTGTCTTTGATACCCGCTCCCCCGGTGTTCAAGGGTATCACGGCCGCCCATTTCCGAACCCGTGAAGAAGCTTTTCAGGCCAACCTGATTGCCCTTCAGCATCGACCAGGTGCGGTAGAGATGATGGATAAGATCATCCTGGATCTCACCCGCGACAACCGGGAGCAGAAGGAAAACCGGCGTTTCATCCAGGGTGATCCGGGAGCCATCCTGATCATTGAATTTGCCAGGGATTCCCGTAAAGAGGTTGAAGCAGCACATCAGGCCCTGGTGGAGGATCTGGAAAAGGCAGGCTATGGCTATGCTTTTCCCCTGATCCACAACCCTGAATCAGAAAGGATTTGGAAACTGCGCAAAGCAGGCCTGGGCGTATTGTCCAACCTCAAAGGGGATGCCCGGCCGGTCTCGATCATTGAAGACACCGCCGTGGATGTGAAAGTGCTTCCCCGTTACATGGCTGATATTCAAAAGATTCTCGACCATTATCAGCTGCAGTGCGTTTACCATGCCCACATTGGATCCGGCGAGCTGCACCTGCGTCCCATTCTCAACCTGAAGGATCCGGAAGGGGTGAGGATGTTCCGCACCATTGGAATGGAGATCGCCCATCTGGTGAAAAAATACAATGGCTCGCTCAGCGGGGAACATGGTGACGGCAGGCTTCGCGGTGAATTCATCCCCATCATCCTGGGCGAGGCGAATTACCAGACGCTTCGAGAGATCAAACAAACCTGGGATCCCGAAAACATCTTTAACCCGGGTAAGATCGTCGATGTGCCCTCCATGACCGAGAACCTCCGATATGAACCCGGCACGCATACTCCGGATATTCAAACGGTCTTCGATTTCTCGGATGTGGGTGGTATTGTACGGGCCACCGAAAAATGCAATGGCAGTGGTGATTGTCGTAAAACAGAATTGGCCGGCGGTACCATGTGTCCCAGCTACATGGCCACCCGGGATGAGCATGATGTTACCCGGGCCCGGGCCAACATCCTGCGGGAATTTCTCACTTCTTCCACCCAGGACAATCCATTCGACCATGAAGAGATCTACCAGGTCATGGATCTGTGCCTCTCATGCAAGGCCTGTAAACGGGAATGTCCTTCCAACGTAGATGTAGCCAAGCTCAAGGCGGAGTTTCTCCAGCATTATTACGATGCCCATGGCATCCCCTTAAGAACCCGACTGATAGCCAATATCACCCGGCTTAACCGGTTGGGCAGTGTTTGGCCGGCTTTTTATAACTTTTTCATGAAGCATCCCCTGCTTTCGCGTTGGATCAACCAGGCCGTAGGTTTTGCCCCCCAACGCAGCATGCCCCTGCTTCAAGGTCAAACCTTAAAGCATTGGATGAAAAGGTACATAAAACGCATTGAAAATGAGAAGTCTGCAAAAGGAAAAGTTTATCTTTTCAATGATGAATTCACCAACTACAACGATACCGGTATAGGCATCCAGGCCGTGCAGTTGCTTACCCGTTTGGGGTATCAGGTAGTGATACCCCGGCATGTGGAAAGCGGACGAACATTCCTTTCCAAGGGTCTGGTCCGCAAAGCCAAAAAAATTGCCAACCGCAACATTGAATACCTTTCAGGGCTTATCACCCAGCAGAGCCCTTTAGTAGGCATTGAGCCCTCTTCTATCCTGGCTTTCCGGGATGAATATCCCGAACTGGCCAGCGAAGAAAACCGGTCGGCTGCCGGCCTGCTGGCCCACAGGGCACTGACCATCGAGGAATTCCTGCAGCAAGAGATGCGTAAGGGCCAGATCACCCCCGATGCGTTTACTGACCAACCCGCCCGTATCCTGCTGCATGGTCACTGTCAGCAGAAAGCAGTGGCCTCGACCGAACCAACCCGTTTCATCCTGTCTTTCCCTGTCAACCATCAGCTAGAGGAGGTACCCTCGGGTTGCTGCGGCATGGCAGGATCTTTTGGCTATGAAAAGGAACACTATGAGGTGTCCATGAAGGTAGGGGAACTGGTACTTTTTCCGGCCGTCAGGAAAGCACCGGAGGAGACGATTGTTGTTGCTCCGGGAACCAGTTGTCGACACCAAATCAGCGATGGCACAGGAAGAAAGGCATTGCACCCGGTGGAAGTACTCTACCAGGCCCTCCGATGATCTTTTTGCCTTTCTTTCGGGCTTGATTGTATAAGATTATTGTTATATATTCGTTTTTTAGAAAACCACACGCTATGGCCCAAATATTTACCCTCATCTGGCTGATGGTTCTGATCCCTGTGGCAGTGGTGAGCCAGGATTATGACGCCGAAAGAAGCAGCATGGTGGATCAGCAGATCCTCAATCGCGGCATCAGAAATACCAGAGTGCTGGATGCTATGAGGTCGGTTGAAAGACATCATTTCGTGCCTGAACAATACCGGCATATGGCTTACTCCGACCGGCCCCTGCCCATAGGCCATCAACAAACCATCTCCCAACCTTATATCGTTGCCCTGATGACCGATTACCTGAACCTGAAAGAGGGAGAGAAAGTACTGGAGATCGGAACCGGTTCGGGTTATCAGGCCGCTGTGCTCGCAGAGCTGGTCGGCCAGGTATACAGCGTGGAGATTGTTGAAGAACTGGCGCACAGAGCCCGCAAAACTCTTGATGAGCTGGACTACGATAATGTGCATATCCGCATTGGCGATGGTTATAAAGGATGGAAAGAACACGCCCCCTATGATGCAATCATTGTGACGGCCTCACCCTCGGATATTCCCCCTCCCTTGAAGGACCAGCTGGCCGAAGGCGGCCGGATGGTGATACCCGTTGGAGGCCCTGTCTTCCAGAAACTCTTGTTGCTGCGTAAGAAAGAGGGTAAGGTCAAACAGACCGATGTGACTTCCGTTCGCTTCGTACCTATGATAGATGAGGAAGGCGACCGCCATTAAAAGGTCCCTCAGCAACCCCACTTATATGACTCCGGCATTAAACGACCGGGGTTTTTTTATGTCCAAGATCATTCATCCAACATCAAAATCCCTTTATTCATGAAACATCTTATCCTTAGTGCCATTGCTGCAGGACTGCTTTTGACCATGGCAGGCTGCCAGAATGCCGGGCAAAAGCAATCCCCAACCCAAGCCCAAAGAATCCACCGGGAAGTGCTTACCGTCGACACCCATACCGATACCCCCCTGAACCTGGGAGATCCTTCATTCGACATCGGCCAAAGACATGATCCCGATTCCAGCTACAGCCGGATCGATCTCCCGCGCATGGAGGAAGGAGACATGGATGCCTCCTTTTTTGCCGTCTACCTCGGACAGCGCGAGCGGAGTAAGGAAGGCCACAAGGAAGCCAGCAAACGCGCCCTGGATCTTTTTGAACACATTAAAGCGGCTATAGAAAAATATCCCGGACAGGCGAAGCTGGCCACCCACCCTTCCGATGCCTACCGGTTGGAGAAAGAAAATAAAAGGGCCATATACACAGGAGTAGAAAATGGATACGCCCTGGGCGGCGAACTGGCAACCCTGGAGTCTTTCTATGACCTGGGAGCTCGCTATATGACCCTTTGCCATACCTCCAACAACGAGCTGTGTGATTCCTCCACCGATCCGGATGGCCCTGAGCACAACGGTCTGAGCTCTTTCGGCAAAGAAGTGGTGGAAAAGATGAATGATCTGGGCATGATGGTGGATGTTTCCCATATATCGGATCAGTCCTTTTATGATGTACTAAAAATATCCGGGGATCCCGTCATCGCATCCCATTCCTGTGTAAGGGCCCTGCGCGATCACCCCCGCAACCTGAGCGATGAAATGCTTCATGCTCTCAAGGAAAACGGCGGAGTCATCCAGATATGCCTGGTCAGCGACTACCTGAAGAAACCTGACCCCCAACCGGCCAGAGACAGTGCTTTCGCTGCATTGCGTAAAAAATACAACGGCTTCGATAACCTGACCCAGGAAGAAATGGCCAAAGCAAGAAAAGAATGGCGCCTGCTTCAAAAAAAATATCCCAAAAAACTGGCTGGCGTGAAGGATGTTGTCGATCACATCGATTATGTGGTGAAAACCATCGGCATCGATTACGTAGGAATAGGTACCGACTTCGATGGCGGGGCCCGTGTAGAAGGATGCAACGACGTGAGTGAGGTACCCAATATCACCCGTGAACTGGTAAAAAGAGGCTATTCACAGAAGGAAATAGAAAAAATATGGGGTGCTAATTTCATGCGTGTCTTCCGGCAAGTAGATCGCTCAGACTCCAAAGCATCCTGATCCGGCCTGCTTATTCTGCAACAAAATCCCCGGTTAGCCTCTAAACCGGGGATTTTGTTGTGTAATGCGGTTGGGTGAAAATATTTTTTTTACCGGAAAGGGGCCGGGGTCAAGTTGCACTTTTCTTCATTGATCCCGAAACACTGAGAGGCGAACAAACTCCATGGTGCCGTTGTTAAATGATAAAGATATGATATGGAGGAAGCCATGAAGTATTTTGTTGCAATCATCATGTTGACCGCAACCATGTCCATTGGTGCGGGCGAAGGTTTAACCCAGAATGATCAAATCAGCGAAGTTATGGAAAACAAATCTATGGAAGACGAACGAATGAAAACCGCTACTCTGGGCGCGGGCTGTTTTTGGTGTGTGGAAGCCATCTTTCAGAAACTTAAAGGGGTAAAAAAAGTGACCTCCGGTTATGCCGGCGGCCAGATTAAAAATCCCTCCTACAAGGAAGTAACCAGGGGAAACACGGGCCATGCAGAATCGGTACAGATTCAATATGACCCCGATGAGATTGGGTTTGAAAAGATCCTGGAAGTATTTTGGAAAACCCATGACCCCACTACATTAAACCGCCAGGGGGCTGATATAGGGCCGCAGTACCGGTCGGTCATCTTTTACCATGATCAGGAACAAAAAAGGATTGCCGAAGAGAGTAAGAAAAAAATGGACCGGTCGGGTACCTTCAATGATCCCATTGTAACGGCCATAGAGCCCTATAAAAACTTTTATGTAGCCGAAGATTACCACCAGGATTTTTACAAGAACAATCCCAATCAGCCTTATTGCCGTTTCAACATCGATCCGAAGATGGAAAAGATGCAACAGCAGTTTGGCCGGTATCTGAAATAGTGTGAGGGATGGTTTCAGGTTCCATCGGGTTGTCAATGGAAATGGCCAGCTAGAAAAGCTTGAGCTGACGCGGCTCGCTGAGGTCTTTTCTTTTGGCCTTGTTTTTTGAGTTGGAGCCTGATGAATCTTTATTTTGATGATAATGGCCGACCCGGTCGCCACCAGGAGTCTGATCAGCGGGGATCACCGGGCTGTTGTGAGCTGCATGCCGCCAATGGATATAGAGATGATCCGCTTGGGGGTTTACTTTTACCTCTCCATATTTTTGATTCACCTGCTAAAAGGGGCCATCAGCAAAGTAGGCAGGAGAAATTTCCGGAGCTGGTTATTTGGAATGCTCAACGAACCATTGGAACAGGAACGTATCTTTATGTTCATCGATATGAAATCCTCCACCACCATCGCCGAGAAACTGGACCACAAAAAATTTAGCCGGCTGGTCCAGGATGTGTTCAACGATCTGGAAGTGGTCGACAATTATCACGGAGAGATTTATCAATACCTGGGAGATGGGGCCACGAGGTATTGATCTCCGGCGAACTCTACAACCGGCTCCGGGACAGGAAGGGCTTCCAGTTCAAAAACGCAGGAAACATCAAGCTCAACGGCAAGAAAAAAGGTGTTGAGCTTTACGGTGTGAAAAAGAGCAATACCATATAAACACAAAAAATCCCGCAAATTCCAGCGGCAAATTCCAGTCCTGGCGCTGGAAATTATGCACCAACAATTTCATTATCTTTGCCACGTTTCTAATTTTTGTATGGCATCCACTCCCGCTATGAAAAAACAAAAAGCCCGGGTCAGGGGTCAGGCTTCAACAAAAGAGCCGGGAAAGAAAAATAGGCTGATATCAACGATTCTTACCAGGATCGTTTACCTGTTGCTGGCTCTGTTTCTGATAGGGGGTATTTATATTGGCCACCGGATCTATCAGCGGTCATATGGTGCGCTACCCGGAACAAAAAGCCTTCAGAAGATCCAGCATGCGCAAGCCACAGAAGTTTATTCCCGCTATGGCACCCTGATGGGTCGCTATTACCTGGAGAACCGCAACAGCATCCGTTTTGACCAGATACCCGACCACATCATTCAGGCCCTGGTAGCCACTGAAGATGCCCGTTTCTATGAGCACCACGGCATCGACACCCGCAGCCTCTTCCGGGTTTTTTTTAAGACGGTACTTCTGGGCGATGAAGGCTCAGGCGGAGGCAGCACCATCACCCAGCAGCTGGCCAAGAACCTCTATCCCCGAAAAGGTGAGGGTCATATTGCTTTGATAGGAACAAAGATACGGGAAATGATCATCGCATGGAGGCTGGAAGAGATCTACCCCAAAGAACAGCTGATCCAGATGTATCTGAACACCGTGCCCTTCGGTGAGAACACCTATGGCATCAAAAACGCCAGTCAGCTTTACTTCTCCAGGCTTCCCGTAAAGCTCTCGCCTGAACAGGGCGCAACGCTGGTGGGCATGCTCAAGGGCACAAGCCTTTACAATCCCTGCAAAAATCCTGGCCAGGCGCGCTCGCGCCGTAACATAGTCCTCTCCCAAATGGCCAAATACGGTTTTATACAGCCTGGTGAGGCTGAAAAACTCAAAGACACACCCCTGAACACTGAGTACAATCCCATCGACCACAACAACGGCCTGGCTCCTTATTTGAGAGAGCATCTCCGGCCCCGACTGGATCGGTGGTGCAAGAACCACAAAAAGGAAGACGGCGGGTCCTATAACCTTTACACCGATGGACTAAAGGTATATACCACCATTGATGCCGATCTGCAGCGATATGCCGATAAGGCAGTAGAAAAGCATATGCCCTGGCTTCAGAAGCAACTGGACCGGGAGCAAAGAAACAACAATGGCCACGAGGCGGAGGCCTTGGCCGAAAGAATACTCAAAGGTATCCCGGCATACAGCGATGCTTCGTTGGACGAGTCCGATTCTCGGGTTCATCAGGAAAAGAACATGGAGATCTTCACCTGGGACGGACCCAAAAAAGTGAAGATGTCACCGCTGGATTCGGTTAAGCATCACATGTCGCTGCTGCAGGCAGGTTTTCTGGCCTTGGATCCACAAACCGGCAATGTGTTGGCGTGGGTAGGAGGTATCGACCACCGCTATTTCAAGTACGACCATGTCACATCCAAAAGACAGGTAGGTTCCACCTTCAAGCCCATTGTTTATGCCAATGCCCTGAAGCAGGGCATCGACCCCTGCGACTATTATCCCAACGACAGCATCGTTTACAAGGAATATTCAGACTGGTCGCCGGCCAATGCCGACCACAAATATGGCGGGCTCTATTCTGTAGAGGGGGCCCTGGTTAATTCGGTCAACACCGTATCGGTTCAACTGCTTATGGAAGGGGGGATCGACTCGACCATTCATCTGGCCGGGCAATTAGGGATTGAAGGCAAGTTTCCGAGGGTTCCCTCGCTGGCTTTGGGTACCATGAACGCCTCGGTGCTGAACATGGCCGAAGCATACTCCACCTTTGCCGCCAATGGCATTCCCAGGAGCACCAAGCTCCTACACAAAATAGAGGACCAGGAGGGTCAGGTGCTGGAAAAATTCGATGATGATTCCGAAGAAAGACCGGTGCTGAGCCGCCGGATTTGCGAACAGATCACCATGATGCTCCAGGGAGTGGTCAGCAGAGGTACAGCCAGCTCGCTGAAGAAAAATTTCCGTTTCCAGGGCGACTTTGCCGGAAAGACGGGTACCACGCAGGATCAGGCCGATGGCTGGTTTATCGGATACAACCCCAACCTGGTATTGGCCGGTTGGGTAGGAGCCGAATACCCCTCCATCCATTTCAGGGACCTCAGCTACGGACAGGGTGCCGCTACGGCCCTTCCTATAGCCGGTCATTTTCTTCATCAGCTGCATTCGGAACATCCGGGAACAAGCTACCTGAGCCGTTTCCGATACCACTCGATCGACACCGCCGCCTACAACTGCTCTGATAGCCGGGAGGAGGCACCGGGCATTCTGGAAAAAATTTTCGACCTGTTCGGCAAGAAAAAAGAAAAGGAAAAAATACAAAAAGGGAAGGACACAAGTAAGAACAACGAAGGCTTTTTCAGGCGGTTGATCGACAAACTCAAGAAAAACAAGGATCCCGATGAAAAATGATGCCGGCTTCCGGCCGGAGCTGCTTTTACCCTTCATATTGTTTATAGCGGAATAAACCCTTACCTTTATGAATCGTCAAAAAAACCCATCCACAAATCGATTCATAAATAAGGAGGTAATCATGCGCAAACAAAAAAAACTATTTCCGGTGATAACATTTCTGCTGTTCATCGGATCAACACTTACATCATGGGCACAATCCAACCCGCCCATGATGCGCTATCCCGACATCCATGAGAACCAGGTTGTCTTCGTCTCTGGCGGAGACATATGGATGGCATCGACCACCGGCGAATCCAAGGCCCGACGGCTGACCATTCATGACGGAGAAGAGCGCCATCCCAACTTCTCACCCGATGGCAGCCACATTGCCTTTACCGGCGAATACGACGGAAATGCCGATGTCTATGTGATGAATGCGGAAGGAGGCAACATCACCCGGCTCACCTTCCATCCCGGATTTGATGCCGTTGTCGGATGGCATCCCACTCAAAACAAGGTCCTCTTCAGTGCCCGCCGGTCGACCGGCACAGGCATTCCCACCACCCGCCTCTATACGATAGGACTGGAAGGAGGACATGCTATGCCGCTTGTCCTGGCAGAAGCGGCCCATGGAAGTTATTCCCCCCGGGGGGACCGGATCGTTTTTAATAAGACAGCCCGGGAGGACCGCACCTGGAAGAGGTACCGGGGTGGAAGGGCGCAGGAGCTATACCTGTATGACCTGGAGGAAAATAAAGAACAGCAACTGACCCATTTCGAGGGCACCGACCGCCTGCCCATGTGGGTTGGCGACAAGGTTTACTTCGCCTCCGACCGGGACGGACATCTCAACGTGTTCTCGGTTGAGACGGGCAGTGGGGAGACCCAACCCAGGCAACTAACCAGCCACGATCGCTACGATGCACGGCGGGTCAATGCGGGTCCCAACAAGGTAGTCTATGAACATGCCGGCGACATCTGGTATTATGACACGCGCAACGGCCAAAACGAAAAGATCGACATCCAGGTAGGCCCCGATGCACCCGAAGCACGGCCGCGGCTGGTCAACGTCAAAGATCACATCACCGGCCTTGGCATCTCTCCGCATGGAGAAAGAGCGCTGGTGGAAGCACGGGGAGAGATCTTCACCGTTCCCCGCCAAAATGGACCCATCCGCAACCTTACCCAATCCTCCGGGGCCCATGACAAAGATCCGGCATGGTCGCCCAACGGCAAAAAGGTTGCTTACCTGTCCGATGTCAGCGGTGAATACGAAATACACATCATCGATGCCCGGGGAGAGGAATCAACCGTTCAACTGACGAACCACCAACAGGGATATCGCCATACCCTGCGCTGGTCGCCCGACGGATCCAAGATCGCCTTTACCGACCAAAAGCTGACTTTATATTATCTGGATGTCGATTCCAGGGAGATCACCCAGGTAGACCAGGCTGAATATGAGTCGGTGGATGTGCCCATCGATGAGAAGCCCATCTACGACTTCCACTGGTCGCCCGACAGCCGTTACCTGGCCTATTCCAAAATGACTGAAAAACAGGTTTTCCAGATCTTCATCTACACGCTGGAAGAAGACAAGGCCCATAACGTAAGCCAAAATCTGTTCTTTGATTTTCATCCTGTCTTCACCCCCGACGGGAATCACCTGCTCTTCATATCCAACAGGACCTTCGATCCCACCTTCGGTGATCTTGAATGGGAGATGGTTTATAAAGATGTAGCCAGGCTTTACAGTATGAACCTGGAAAAAGACGGCGAACCCTTCCTGCCGTTCAGAAACGATGAGGCATCGGACAGCCAGGCTGCCTCTGCCCAAAAGGAGGATGGCTCAAGGGTGCAAATCGACTTCGAGGGCTTATCCGGCAGGGTGGAAGAATTGCCCTTACCTGCTTCCAACTACCGGTATCTCTCCGTGAATGATCACAGCTTGTTTTATCTCGACAAAGAAGACGGCGACTTCAATCGCTTTGAGTTTCGGGAGGTAGGTACCATGGACCTGCATGCCTTCGATTTTGACAAGCGTTCCTCCCGCCAGGTCATTGCATCCATCAATGAATACAACCTTTCTGAGGATGGCAGCCACATAGCTTATAAAAAAGGATCATCGGTGGGCATCATTTCATCGAATGCCAGCGATTCACAAGGCCATGAGCTGGACCTGTCCAACCTGGAGATGCAGCTGGATCCGCGCAAGGAGTGGCAGCAAATATTTTATGAAGCCTGGCGCATGGAGAGGGATTTCTACTATGAGCCCGGTATGCATGGGGCAGACTGGGAGCAGATGCGGAAAAAATATGCCCGTCTGCTGCCCCGTGCCACCTCCAGGGAAGATGTAAGGTATATCATAGGTGAATTGATCGGCGAGCTCAACACTTCCCATACTTATATCTTCGGCGGAGAAAGAGAGCGCCAGGCCGAATCGGTGGATGTGGGTATGCTGGGAGCCGACTACCAGCTGGATGAAGCCTCTAACCGCTATCGCTTTAGCCGGATACTGCGCAAACCTGACTGGTCACGCTCGGTGATGGCTCCCCTGGATCGTCCGGGGATGAACATCGAAGAGGGCGACTATCTGCTGGCGGTCAATGGCGAACAAGTAAACGGTGAGTGCAACATCTTCAGCTACTTCCAGGGTCTGTCAGGGGAACAGGTGCGTTTAACGGTACATGAGGAACCCTCTATGGAAGGGGCCCGGGAGATAACCGTCGAACCTATACGAGGCGAACGCAGCCTGCGATACATCAATTGGGTGGAGCGCAACCGGAAAATAGTGGACAGGCTCTCCAACGGTAAGATCGGATACATCCATTTCCCCGACACCTACATGGGATCAGCCACCCATTTCCCCAGGTACTTTTACAGTCAGCTGCGCAAGGATGGCCTGATCATCGATGGCCGTTTCAACGGCGGAGGACTGGATCCCTACATATTCCTGCAAAGACTGAATACCAAACCACTGGCATATTGGACACGCCGCTATTCCCATGACCAAACCATACCTTCCACCACTGTGAATGCCCATATGGTATGCCTGACCAACAAATATGCCGGCTCAGGAGGCGACATGCTGCCATTTGAATTCCGTGAACTGGGTATGGGTCCGGTGATCGGAACCCGCACCTGGGGTGGCCTGGTAGGGGTGTCCCAGTTTATACCTCTGATAGACGGAGGCATCCTAACTGCTCCTGATTACAGGATATACGACAAACAAGGCAACTGGATCATCGAAAATAAAGGCGTGACTCCCGATACCCGGGTGGAACTCAATTCACGGGAGATGTCCAACGGAAAAGATGCCCAGCTCAGAGAAGGCATTGAACAAGTATTGGAACAAATCAAACAAAAACCATTGGGATGGCCCCGGCACAAAGACTATTTAAAAGATCCCCTGGCTAATTAGCAGTCCCACAAACAAAAAAGGCACAGGCCCAGGAGTCTGTGCCTTTTTTATACCCGGCCGGTAAGATACCAATCCCCCTTATCAAACCTTTGACCCTAATATGTGGAAACAAGAAAAAACATAAAACCATTCGTTTTTTTTGAAATTGTAGGGAATTTTCAATATATTTCCGTGAAATAGAACTGGAAGTCTTTCGGACTTTCGCAAGAGAGGGAGGTATTTTTATCTATTGTACCATCAAAAATGGGTAACTATGCAACAATCCAAAATCAATAAACAAGCTCCCAGTATGCGTATGCGGTTTTCGGATCTCTTTGAGATCCATGAGAGAAAAATCCGGCCAAAGGTAGAAGTAGAAGTAAAGGGTGTTCGGCTCAAACCTGGAGAAACAATTGATGACGCAAGTGAACGGACCGGCATCAACCTGTTAAGCCACAGAGAATGCTGTTTTGATGTAGAGAAGAAGGACGGGGTATACGTCATCAAAACCATCTATGACTGATCCGTTTTGAATTGAGTGGGATCGGGTGAGGCTTCTACGATTGGTTTTCGGAAGGAGAGGGGGTGATTTGCGTCTGGCAACAAAACATCATGATCCCCGTTTACTCTCTACCTGTTGTTTAATTCCGCGCACCAGGGCGTGAGGCTCTTTCACTACAAATCGGTTAACCACCCAGGCCGGGAATTTACCTCCGGGATCGGCGTATCCCTCGAGAGAGAGTGATGTTTTGCCCGAGTTCTTGCGCACCAACAACCATTGCTCGGAAAATTCCTGCATACGAACCACTTGCTCATTAGGTTCAACCCAGCCACTTGCCGGAGAAGAGTTTAAAGCGATGGTGTCGCTTCCTATACGTATGTCCATCCGGTTAACAAAATCGCGGTCGCGGATAGGCCAGGGCAAATCAAACAACATATAAAATAACACCTGCTGGTCGGGTTCTTTTTTCAATACATCGATTTGTTTCACCGTTTCCAGGTATTTTTTATTGCCCTGAAAATCGATCACCTGATGATAAACATCTTTTAATGCACCATGAATTAATGCTTCAATGCGATAAGCCAATATTCGGGTATCTTCCTGATGGGCTGTATAAATGCGTATCCCATCCTGCTGCTTTTGCAACTTCCAGTCTTTTTGACCCGATACTTCCACTGCAAACAGGGATATAAGAAAAAACAGCAAAAAGGAAATAACCCGCATAGCGATTCTTTTTCCTTTTCAACAGTTCAGAAGCTTTTTTGTTAAATGGGCATAAAAAAAAACGGAGCAGATAGGTCGCGCCATGCTTATTCTTCGGCAGATGCGTGGAAATCAATCAATTTCCCATCCGAAAATTCATAACTGATTTCCACGGCATTGCAACAAACTTCACAATCCTCATAATACCTTTGTTTGGGTACAGAAGGATCCAGCAGGACTGTAATCTCAGCCCTGCAATAAGGACAGCGAAATTTTTGTGTTTTCATCTCAAAATCCATACCGCAGGGAGTTTATACTTGTTCCTGATACAATATACAACATTTTTTAATTCAATAAAATATTTTCGTTCCCCGGCTGCATTCAAAGCTTTTTGTCCAGACAAGCGCGTTCACCGGAATATTTTGTGATGAAGATCATCCTCATCTTTGGGCAGATGGCAGTCGATTGTTTATCAACAAAATAACAGGGAAGGGGGTTATGTTATTCAATTGAAAATCAATGATTTAAAAAACGGGCATTTTTTTTAAAGGCCGATTATAAAAACTTTTTACCGGATTTTTTGTTATTAATCGAGAATATGCTTTAAATTTGTAACTGAATACAAAATCAATAATTATCATTTTTTATGAAAGAAGGCAAAGTAAAATTTTTTAATGAATCCAGAGGATTCGGTTTCATTAAGGACAAAGAATCAGACGAAGAATACTTCGTGCACGTCTCAGGTTTGATCGACAACATTGAAGAGGACGACGAAGTTACCTTCGAGCTCAAAGAAGGAAGAAAAGGCATGAATGCTGTCAATGTTAAACGAGTATAAATAGAACTCCGTTTAAGGCTTAACAGAAACTTACTATTCCTTGTCCCTCCCGCCGCTAGCAGGAGGGACTTTTTATTTTTAGAAAGAATAGCTGACAAAAGCTATTTTCCTGCTCTCGGGTGACCAGGAGGGCACATTAATGGTTCCTTGTCCGCCGTAAACATAGGTAAGTACCTCCGGTTCCCGGCTCAGCTCATCAACAGGTAGCATCCGGAGCATCACCCTTCTGTAATGCGGGTGATCCTGAGCATCTATATAGGGCGGATAAGACAGGAAAACAAGCCATTTACCGTCGGGGGAAGGGTGCGGAAACCAATCGTTATAATTATCCGAGGTAATCTGCTGTAGGTCCGAACCATCAGCTCTCATACGCCATATCTGCATGGTACCGGTGCGTGCCGAGTTAAAATAGATGTATTTTCCATCGGGGCTGTATTCTGAACCATCATCCAGCATGGGATGGTTCGTAAGCTGTTTTTCGGCGCCACCGTTAACGGGGATGCGGTATATATTGAAGGCATTTTTTCTTTGGCCCGTATAGATCAGGTGTTGTCCGTCGGGTGACCATCCGTGCCAGTATGAGGGGACCTTATCGGTAACAGGCCTTGGATTTCCCCCATCACGAGGTACAATATAAATTCTCGAGCCCGATTTTTCCCTGCCTTCATAAAAATGGCTGATAGCAAGCTCCTTATTATCGGGTGAGAGGCCGTGGTCGTTATTGAGCGCATCAGCGTGTCCGGTCTCAATCCCGCTGGGTTGGCTTCCATCCAGGGGGTAATCATACACTCGTCCCTGGCTGTTGCAGATGAGCGAACGGGTCACCGGATCCCAGTTGGGTGCCTCCAGGGCCTTTTCAGAGGCATGTATCACCTGCCGGTGTTTGTTGTAAACATCGATCACCTCCAGCCGGCTTCCCCCATAGTCTTCATAGGGAACGAAGCCATCGGGGGCAGGAACGCTAAGCCTTACATTGTAAAAAACCGCCTTTTCCAGGACCCCGGGGGTATGAGAACAGACAAAAAGTCCCAGATACGGATTCTTATCCATCTCCAGGTTCAGGGTATCGCTAAAGACCATCGGTTCACCCTCGGCAGCAGCTCCCACCACAAAGCGGTTGCCCTTTCTCTCCATCTGAAGCACGCTGGGATCGCTCACAGGCAAGCGGATCTCCTGGGTCTGCCCACCTGCTGCTGATCTGTACTGCACAGCGCACAAACCATCTCCGTGCTTAACTGCATCCACATAGGCAGCATCTTCGCGCAAAGAAGATCTGAGCATCAAGCCTGTTTTGCGGTGGGGATGCCCTCCGCTTCCCTTGAATTGTATCCTGGCGCGGAAGATAAAATCCCCCTTCATTCTGCGCCGGGCATAATGAAAAGCATCGCGCTCACCCCACATGTTCTCACCTGCTCCCGTTATCTCATAAGCCTGTTCAACGGCAAGATAACGAAAACTTCCATTGCGCAGGGTATTGCCAACGTCCCCGTTACCTGTGAAAATATTGCCGGCTTGTGGTTGAGCATCTGCTGAGGAACCAAATCCCAGGATGAGCAAAGTACAAAAGATACCTGAAAAGAATGCCTTCATCTGTGTAAAGTTTTATTATTGGTTTGTTTTTCAATTAAATAAAATTTCATAGTTCGAATGTTGTGTTACCCCGCCATGGAACCCCCATGTTTATACATGTTCTTATCATGGATTTTCTGGATGGGGGTTCATAAGTAAAAATTTACTGCTCCAATATAAGGATTTTCAGGATAACACATATAAACCAGAACCAATTTCTGATGGGTTGGAAGCTTATCTGGAAAAGTCTATTATCCCCAGGCTTGTTTTTCTGTCTCGATTTGGTTATATTATGGGTAGATACAGCCACATATTATAACGGAAAAAAGAGGCTACATTATGAAGGTTTCATTGATCATGGTTAGGCCCAGGCACAGCTCCTATGGAATTTTCAGTATTGCCCCGTTAGGCATCATATACCTGGGGACGATACTTAAAAACAGAGGCTATGATGTAACTGTGTATGATGAAGCCAGGAGCCATATTTTTAATGAGAAAAAGGGACAGGTGGCTCCATCTTTGTTGGATTCGGATTTCATAGGATTATCGCTCATCTCTCCGGCTGCCAACAGGGGGCTTCGTATGCTCCGGGCCATTGACCGTCAAAACCCCCGGATCAGAACGGGAGTAGGCGGACCCCATGTGCTGGGGCGGGAGCAGGCAGAGGAGTTTGCCCGTTATGCGGATGTCGTGGTACAAAGAGAGGGTGAAGGCATCATAGAAGAAGTGATCGGGGGACAGCTGAATGGCATTGTCAACGGGCCACGTATAGAAGATCTCGACCAGTTGCCCATTCCCGATCTTTCGATCCTGGCAGATAACAACCACAAGCTGAAGGATTTCTTCAGGCTCACCCCCATCACCACTACCAGGGGATGTCCAAGGAACTGTGAATTCTGCACGGTAAGCAACATACATGGCAAAAAGGTAAGGCACCGGTCCACAGAGCTTGTCATGCAAGAGCTCAGAAAAAGGGCAGAAGAAGGTTACCGCCGCATCTTTTTTGCCGACGACAATTTTTCGGTACAGCCTTCAAAAAGGTCCCCGATGCTGGATGCCATGATCCGTGAGCAGGGAAAAGGCCGGTGGTTTGAGAGCATGATCGTGCAGGATGAGGTGCCCGGCATCCTGCGGGGAGGTGAAGAACATGTGCAAAAAATGAGAAGGGCTGGCATCAGGACGGTGATGCTGGGAGTAGAGAGCTTCGACGATGAGAAGCTCCATGCTTTGCACAAGACCCATAGCAAAACCGATTCCGAGCGGGCCATCCGTCTGTTGCACAATCATGGAATGATCATATATGCCTTCGGGATGGCCAAGCCGGAGATTGATGACCGGGACAGCATCCGGCGACAATTCAAAAAACTCCGGGAAGAGGGAGTAACCTATGCCGATATGACCATCGAAACCCCCTTTCCTGGTACGCCTTACTGGGAAAAATACAAATCCAAACTCACCGCCACCAGGAACGGGTTACCCGACTGGGATAAGTGGACCCTCTTGTGCCCGGTCATACCCACCCACCACATGAGCCAGAAAGCTTTCCAGAGAGCGGTCAAAGAAAACATGCAGTGGTTCTATTCCCCCTGGCGTGCCCTCAGAAGGATGCTGCAGGGTAAGATCCGCAGCGGCCTGACCATCCTTTATGTGTGGTTTACTACCGGCAGGATGTATTCCTGATACCGGGAGCGCATAATTCTTCAGGCAGACCCATAAACAAACCCTGCAATGAAATTGTATTCCGGACCTGCTATTCCATCCCTGCCGGTGACCTGGAAAGAGAAGCGGTGCCTTTGCTGAAAGACCCGAACATCGGGCTGATGGTGCAGGCAGGAGTAAGGCAGCCCCGGAAAACCGGGGCAACCCCGCACAACCGGTATTACTCTGGCCTGAGCCTGGCATGGGTTTGTTGGTGCCAAAAAAATATCAAGTTGCTGTAAAAACATACAGCAAGAAAAATTAAAAAAATTGCCTCCAGGAATAATTTTTTACCCAATATTCATGTTACAGTAGGTAGTGATTATCACTTATTCTTCAGTCTGTTACCTGGACCTCAGAAACTGACTGAAATCCTATGGTAAGGGGAAATATCCGGACGACCCCCTCATTTACACATTGCCGTTAAACCACTCTAGAAGATCCACCCTGCTGAAAAAAGCAGAATTAGTCGGTCACAGTAGATAATTCATCACTTGCAATAAGGAAAGCATGGAGGGCCTTACAAAAAAAAGGGTGGTTGGCTGGATCGACCGCTATTTGGCCGATTCAAGGCTGGAGCCTGAGGCACTGCTTCGCAAACGTTGGGCATGGACCTGGATGGTGGTCACCTTTGCAGGTACGCTTTTTGCGTGCTTAGTGAATTTTCTTGTCCTAAAACTGCATCCTCTCTGGTGGTGCGGATCAACCATGATACTGGTCTTTCTTTTAGGTTTTATAATCTATCGCAGAGCCAAAAGGTTCGATTTGGTAATCAATGTTATTTTCTCCTTTTTCATCCTTTTAGGATTCCTTGCCATGGTGCAAACCGGAGGATTAAGAACTTCCATGGGGTTCATCTATATAGGCATCAACTGCATGATAGTTAGTGCATTAGCGGGAAACCAGCGATGGACCATCGGGATGTTCCTGTTCTATTGTCTCACCATTGCGCTTCTTGGCATGTTCCAACCCCATTTACAAACTCCAAAATACATCACAACCCGTGTAAATACCATATCTTTTGTGTACACCGCTGCATGGAGCAATGCTTCCATGGTTCTTTTGCTTATTTTATATATGAAAGACAAATCCAGGTATGAAAAAGCCGAGTCAGAAAGGCTCAGAAAGCTGGATGATGCAAAGACCATGCTTTATACCAATGTTTCTCATGAATTCAGGACTCCACTAACAGTCATTCAGGGCATAGCCGAGCGAATGGAGCAAGACCCGAAAAAAAAATGGGGAGGCAAGGATCCCTTAATCATTAAGAGACAAAGCCGGATACTTCTTCACCTGGTGGACCAAATGCTGAATATCTCAAAACTGGAGGCGGGGGTCATCCACGTGAGAATGATTCAGGGAGATATCCACAAATATGTACAGCATGTGGCAGGCTACTTTCAAAGCCTGGCAGAGAGCAAGGGCATTGATTTCAAGGTTCATATGGATCAGGACAAACCACTTTATACCGATTACGATCCTGAAAAACTGATGCATGTGCTGACCAATCTGATATCGAACGCTGTTAAGTACACCTCCTCAGGAGGCATCATCGTCATAGGGATTTGTTCAGAAAAGGAAAAAAGGCAGGAAATGGTTAAGATCCACATCAAAGACAGCGGAAGGGGTATTCCCAGGGTGGCATTGGGTCGCATTTTTGACCGTTTCTTTCAGGCTCCTGATCACGATGAGACATCATCAGGGTCAGGCCTGGGACTTGCCCTGACCCGCCAGCTGGTTTTTTTGATGAAGGGGAATATTCATGTTGCAAGTGAGGAGGGCAGAGGATCCGCATTTACTGTTTCCCTGCCTGTCAGTCGAAATGCACACCTGGAAGAAGATCATGGGATCTCAATGATAGACACCAGTAATCTGGACTCCATTATTCGAGACAATCCATCCGATAAGATAAATAAGTTACATCCTGCCATGGACCCCGATAAGCCCATCCTCCTGATAGTAGAGGATAACTTCGATTTGATTGAGCTTCTTGTTGCCTCGCTGGAAGATCAATATATGATAAAATTGGCCTCCAATGGTAAAGCAGGTATTGAAAAGGCGGTAGAGATCATCCCCGATATCATGCTGGCCGATATCATGATGCCACAGATGGACGGATACCAGATGCTGCGCCATCTTAAAAACGACATCCGAACCGATCATATACCGGTGGTAGTGCTTACAGCCAGAGGAGATTTTCATTCCAAAATTACAGGACTCCAGCTTGGTGTGGATCATTATCTTGTCAAACCCTTCAGCCAACAGGAACTATTCCTGACAATGAAAAACCTGCTTGAAGCCAGGCGTAAAATGCAACAACAACTGGGAACATTACCCCTTACTTGTCGCAGGGAAAAAGTACATTACAGACGTGAGCTGGGGTTCCTTGCCAGGATTCATGCCCTGCTGGATAAGAACCTGCATGATGAATTTTTCGGAATAAAAGAGATTTGTCATTCCATCCATATGAGTAGGCCCCAGATGTACCGGAAATTCGGTGCAATAACGAATCAGCCCCTCGGCCAATATATCAAGTCGTATCGACTGCAAAAAGCGAAGATAATGATCGAGGAGCAAGGCAAGAATGTTACAGAAGCTGCCTTTGAGGCGGGTTTCAAGAACTTATCGCATTTTAGTTCCAGCTTCCGGGATGAATTTGGATATTCACCCAGCTCTCTCCTTTAAATGGATCATTATTATTTTCCGAGACGATTTCAAAAACATTTGAGACACCCGGCAAAGTATTTTTTTTGCCTGCCTATTACCTTTGTAATTACAGTCCACCGAGTGTTAACCATTTAATTGAAATGAAATGAAAAAACAAAAGATTCTGAAGGGGAAAGTGCTGGTTACAACGATTCTTTTGTCGCTGTTTTCAGCAGCTATGCTTTGGTCGCAGGAGAAAATGCCCATCACCACTTCTTCTCAGGAAGCAAAGGCCTTATTTTTAAAAGGCAGACAGCAACTTGAAAATTTCCAATGGGAAAAGGCAAATCAGTTGATGGAGAAAGCAATCAAGCTGGATCCTTTCTTTGCCATGGCCTATCTATATCAAGCGAACGCCATCGGACACGGCAAAGTATACAGTGAAACATTTCTGGATCGGGCATGCAAGCTATCTGACCTGGTTTCGGAGCCGGAAAAAGAAATGATCCTTTTTGCCAGGGCCTATCAATCGGGGCATATAAGTGCAATGAAAAAACATTGTGATGCCATGCTTCAGCTATGCCCGGATGATGAAAGATTTTTAAACTGCGTCGGGTGGCATCATTATATGAATGGGGATTATAGAAATGCTGCTCTTTATTATAAGCGGGCTACCAGAGAAAATGACAAATTTCATCCGGCATTCAAAATGTTGGGAAAATCCATGGTGTCATTGGGCAAGAGGGAAGAAGCTGAGCAATGCTTCAAAAAGTATGTGGAGCTATTGCCGAACCATGCTGATTCCTGGATGAGCTACGCCCGGTTTTTAAAGTCAGAACGCAGAAATGACGAGGCAGCTGATCATTATCAAAAGGCCCTCGAATTAGATCCTGATTTGGCTCTCGCATACAAAGATCTGGGGGACATTGCCTTTTTTAGTGGCAACATCCAGTCGGCAAGGCAATATTACCGGGATCTTTATAAGCAGGCACCTTCTTTGGGCTGGAAATTCTGGGCCTTGCGCCTGGAAGCTTCTATATACCTTCATGAAAATAAATTTGAGGAGGCCATGAGGGTAATGGATCGTTACAATCTTCTTGCCAGGGAAAAGGATCGCCCGTATCATCAGTTTCAAGGGAAAGTCTATTATGGCTATATTTTAACCCAACAAGGAAAAATTGACAAAGGCCTCAACCAATACAATGAGGCAAGAAAGATAGCCAAAACCAACGATTTTCACCCAAAGCTGAGAAAAAAACTGATCACCCGGTCCCATCTATCAGCGTTTCATGCTATGGCGCAGAATGGTTACATGGAAGAGCCGGAATCCGTCAAAAGTAAATGCAAAGAGATGCTTTCACAGGTAAAGGATCCTAAACAGTGGGAGCTCTATCACCGTATGTGTGCCACGATTGAAATAAACAATGGCAATTACAGAAAAGCGAGAAAATACCTGAAGAAATCCGGAGATAACCCTCTGGTATGGTATTTTATGGGGCTTGCCTATCAAAAATCAGGCAGGGAAAAGAAGGCCCTCCAGTGGTACCGGAAAGTTGTTGATCACCATAACAACTCAATCTATCTGAGTTCGATCAGGAATCATGCTCTGGCAAATGTACTGGAGTGAGATGCAAATAGAGGAGATGCCCGATTGCGAAAGGCAGGAGTAAGGCTGCCCCGGTTTTCCGGGGCAGCCTTTTTGTGTGTTCTATAATTGAAAAATGAAATTCTGGCAGAAGTATATTAAAAAATTACAGGGCCAATGTTAAGATGTCCTAAATTGAACATTTCTATACGGAAAAGGTTATACTATAGGAAATTAACAAATACCGATTGAACACAAATCCTATATTATAAATCTAAATCAAATCCAATGAAACGTCCATGACAAAATAATCATTAATATCACAAAAGGAAATGATTATTTTGTCATGGTAAGTTCCATATAACCAATTAATTGAATAAAAAAAAGACCCATATGAAAAACTACAATACAGGCTTGCTTATATTGCGCTTATCCATTGGGATCCTCATGCTATTTCATGGCGTTGATAAAATATTGAATGGCATTGAGGGGATTGAAAATATGCTGGAAACAAAAGGCATACCCACCTTTCTTGCCTTTGGTGTTTATATAGGTGAGGTGATAGCCCCTGTGTTGCTGGTGATAGGCTTCAGAGCAAGAATAGCGGCCTTGCTGTTGACAATAAACATGCTGGTGATCATTTTCATTGCCCATCCCAGTCAAATCCTCTCGCTAAATCAATTCGGCGCATGGGCACTGGAACTCTCGGGATTGTATCTCTTTGGTGCCCTGGCCATTATTTTCACCGGATCAGGACGCTACGCCCTTTCTCATAAAAACATGTGGGACTGACTCATATCTGGCTTTATCCTCGAAGGATCATTTCAACAAACCCATCCCAGGCAACTTTATTTATGGCAGTTTGTCTGATAATATACATTATGTTAAATAATCAAATGTACATCCATACCCTTCATCCCTTCCATCTCTTTATCCCCTATAGCTATAAACATCTGAACAGAAAGGAAAAACTTCCGGCCTGATTGGTAAGCAAATCAAAAAAATGGAGAATCCTATAGAATTCTCCATTTTCATTTCACATTCTGCAATGTCTTTTACTTGTTCTCGCTTTCCTGGCCGCTGCCTTCGTTCAGCTGCTTGAGCTTGGCATTGACCTCTTTGTATTTCTCCAAGTATTTGGGGTCTTCGGTACGCAGGCGGTAATACAGTGTTTTGAGGGTATTGAGCACATTGGTTTCATCGGGCTTGACCTCCAAAGCCCGCTCCATATATGGGATGGCTTGTTTAAACTTCTCATTGGCCTGATCCCGGAGTTTTTTGTACTCCGCATCATCCTTGGTTTGATTGGCCTTGCTGACGATATCCACCCCTTCGTTGAAATAGAGCACTCCCAGGTTATACAGGGCCATGAACAGATCCGGATCTCTTTCAATAGCAGCCTTGTAACTTTCTTTGGCTTTTTCATTCTGATCCAGCTTATCGTAAATCTGAGCCTCGGCCGAGTAGTACTGAGCATTTTCAGGATGCTGGTTTTTCGCTTCCTGGATAAAATCGAGGGCTTTCTCGGGATGATCGGTATTCAACAGGTAATGGTTGATCAGGCTGGCGATCATATTCTCATTACCCGGATACTTGTTAAAGCCTTCCTTCAGGGCCTCAACAGCCTTAGTGGTGTCACCGGCCTGGAAATAGGCGTTTTTCAGGAGGATATAGGTTCGGGCTTCACCATAACCATACTCAGCTGCCTGCTTGTAATATTTGGCTGCATCTTCCCAGTTCTTCATGTTCTGAGCTGCGATACCGGCATTGAACATGATGGCCGTATCAACACGGTTTTCGAAAATCGGCATCTCCGATACTTGCAGGGAATACTTGAAATTTTTAAAAGCATCCTCATAATTACTGTTTTGGAAAGAGTTAACTCCTTCCTTGATAAAATAGGTATGCAGCTTGAACATGGCGGCGTCGATGCTGCCTTTGTACTTGTCTTCCTCGTCCATATCATATGCTTTCTGGTAATTCTCGAAAGCCTCGAAAAGTGGTTTATCAGTCAGATCCTTGAATTCATTTTTCTCGGACTCATAGATCTTCTGATACACATATCCCTTGGCATAATAAGTTTTAGGCCAGTTCTTGGTTTCTTCCAGTTCGGTGGCATGTTCAACGGATTTCAGTGCCGTATCAAGCCGTTCTCCATTTTCTGCCCAGGTCATGGCCCGGTTAACATACAACTTGTCACTGCAACTGCTGATCACCAATACAACTAAGCCGGTAATCAGGGTTGACCATAAAATTTTTCGCTTTTTCATGTTATACGCTTTTGAGTTTTGGATTTTCATTTTAAACTTGGCACAAAAATATAATTTTTATGGCTGATGATCAAATTTATGTTCAGCAACATCACTGTCAGGACTCTGCCGGTGTCTCGCCGGGGTCCCGCAAACCGTTGTCTGAACCACTGCTCTGGCCGTTTTCATCTTCGCCCTCCTCCACCTGTACCTGACTTACTGCGGCAATAGAATCGCCTTTGCGCAGGTTGATCAGTTTCACACCCTGTGTGGCCCGGCCGGCAACCCGTATATCGGATACCGGGAGGCGGATGGTGATGCCGGACCGGTTGATGATCATCAGATCGTTCTTGTCGGCCACTCCTTTAATGGCTACCAGCTTACCGGTACGCGAGGTGATATTGATGGTTTTCACCCCTTTGCCACCCCGGTTGATGGTCCGGTAATCCTCGATTTTCGAACGCTTGCCGTAACCCTTCTCACTGACAACCAGAATGTCTTCGTCGCCTTCTTCCACACATACCATTCCGACCACCTCATCGTGGTCGCCAGCCAGTCTCATTCCCCTTACACCGGCAGCAGTACGGCCCACCGAGCGTACGTTGGTTTCATTGAACCGGATGGCCTTGCCTTCTTTGGAAGCTAGCAGGATGTCGCTCTCGCCGTTGGTCAGCTTGGCTTCCAGCAATTGGTCGCCTTCGCGAATGGTGATGGCATTGACACCCTTCTGCCTGGGGCGGGAATAAGCCTCGAGTTTGGTTTTCTTGATCACCCCACGTTTGGTGGCCAGGATGATAAAATGATGGTTTACATAATCTTTATCCTGCAGGGTCTTGACGTTGATGTGGGTCTTAACCTTATCGGAAGGATTGATGTTGATCAGGTTCTGGATGGCTCTTCCTTTGGAGTTCTTTGTGCCTTCAGGGATCTGATACACCTTCAGCCAGTAACATCTGCCTTCCTCGGTGAAGAAAAGAATGGTATTGTGCATCGAGGCGATGAACATATGCTCCAGGAAGTCCTGACCCCGGGTGGTGCTGCCGCGTGTGCCCACACCTCCCCTGCTCTGGGTTTTATATTCATTCACTGCCGTACGCTTGATGTATCCCATATGGGAGATGGTCACCACCACCGGTTCGTCGGCATAGAAATCCTCGGGGTTGAACTCCCCTGCTTCGTATTCCATGGCGGTGCGGCGCTGGTCGCCATACTGGGTTTGGATCTCCAGCAACTCATCCTTAATGATCTTCATACGCAGCCCCTCATCGGAGAGCACCTGTTTGTAGTACTCAATCTGTTTCATCAGCTCCGCATGCTCTTCTTTGACCTTGCTCCTTTCCAGGCCGGTAAGCTTCTGCAGGCGCATCTCCAGGATGGCTTTGGCCTGTGCCTCAGAGAGCTCAAACCGCTCCATCAACTCGTTCTTAGCTGTCTCGGGCGTATCGGAATTGCGGATCAGGGAGATGACCTCATCCAGGTGATCCAGGGCCACCAGCAGTCCTTCCAGAATGTGGGCCCTTTGCTCAGCCTGACGAAGCTCATACTGCGTTCTGCGCACAACCACCTCATGGCGGTGCTCTACGAACCGGCGGATCAGCTCCTTCAGATTCAGCAGCTTGGGCCGTCCCTTAACCAGGGCAATGTTGTTCACGTTGAAGGCGGTTTGCAGCTGGGTATGTTTGTAAAGCTTATTCAGCACGATGTTGGCCACAGCATCCCTTTTCAGTTCATAGACGATGCGGGTGCCTTCGCGATCCGACTCGTCGTTGACATTGGAGATGCCCTCGATCTTCCTGGCATTCACCAGGTCGGCCGTCTTCTTGATCAATTCTGCCTTGTTAACCAGATAAGGCACTTCTGTTACCACGATGCGTTCGCGTGCCGAGTCATCGGTTTCAATCTCAGCCCTGGCCCGTAAATCAACACGGCCGCGCCCGGTACGGTAAGCTTCTCTTACGCCCTGCATACCGTATATGATCCCACCGGTGGGAAAATCAGGAGCCTGAATGGCATCGGCCAACTCCTCCACGTCCACCTCGTGGTCGTCAATATATTTAACAATGGCATTGATGGTGTCGCCCAGATTATGAGGAGGCATATTGGTAGCCATCCCTACGGCAATACCCGAGGCCCCGTTCACCAGAAGGTTGGGAATACGGGTGGGCAATACGGTGGGTTCCTTCAGCGTATCATCAAAATTGAGCTGAAAATCTACCGTTTCTTTATCGATGTCTTTCAGTGTCTCGCCAGAGATCCTCTGCAGCCTGGCCTCCGTATATCTCATGGCAGCAGGTCCGTCCCCGTCCATCGATCCGAAATTGCCCTGTCCGTCAACCAGGGGATACCTCAGTGACCAGAGCTGGGCCATACGAACCATAGACTCGTAAACAGAGGAATCACCGTGCGGATGGTACTTACCCAACACCTCTCCTACGATTCTGGCCGACTTCTTATAAGATTTGTTGTGATACAATCCCAACTCCGACATCCCGAACAACACCCTTCTCTGAACCGGCTTCAGGCCATCCCTGACATCCGGCAATGCCCGTGATACGATCACACTCATCGAATAATCGATGTAAGCGGACTTCATCTCATCTTCAATGTTGATCTTAATTAACCTTTCTTCGTCTGCCATAATTTTATAACCTATTTAAAATAAATCAATTAGCGTTTTTAAATCCAGCTTTCAAAGATACTAAAATCGGAGCATTTTATAGAGGCAAGACTTGATAAATTTCAAAGTTTATTAACATCCATATGTTAAAATATTACAGTGAGATTTTGTATTTTTGCAGGAGGGAATTATATTCACCCCAGTTGAACAAGAATGCCCATAATTTGTAATACGGTTGGGTTTTTCTCGTTGATAAAATGAATATTGAAAAACCATAAACACGAAAGGAGAATACGCATAAATATGGATGCAAAATTTTCACAGCGAATCAAGGATGTATTGACTTACAGCAAGGAAGAAGCCATCAGACTTGGCAATGCATATATAGGCACCGAGCATCTGTTATTGGGGATGCTCAGGGAAGGTGAAGGACTGGCTATTGACATCCTCGAATCCTTTGAGGTGGATCTTGGACAATTGAAAGGAATGATCGAAGATCGCATACAAACCAGTGATAAAGTACTGACCGACACCGACAACATCCCACTTTACAAAACCGCCGAGCGCGCATTGAAGCTGGTCTATTTGGAGGCTAAGTCTTTCAACAGCAGTACGATCAATACCGGCCATCTGATCCTGGCCATACTGAAGGATCAAAACAGCCTGGTCACACAACTGTTGAGTGAGTTCGACATCGACTATGACGATGTACGCATCGAGATGGAGACCAAGCAGAAAGAGACTGAAAACAAGGCTGATTTTGGTGAAGAGGAAGAGGACATTCCTTTCGGCGGCAGTAAGAAAGGAGGCCAATCGGAAGGGCAAACCAAATCTGATACACCGGTGTTGGACAATTTCGGCATGGATCTGACCAAGGCTGCCGAAGAGAACTCACTGGATCCCATTGTGGGGCGCGACCGCGAGATTGAAAGGCTGGCCCAGATTCTCAGCCGACGCAAGAAAAACAACCCGGTCTTGATAGGCGAACCCGGCGTGGGTAAGTCGGCCATTGTAGAAGGATTGGCGATGCGGATCATTCAGAGAAAGGTATCGAGGGTGCTTTTTGATAAAAGGATTGTCACCCTGGATTTGGCTTCCATTGTTGCCGGAACCAAGTACCGCGGGCAATTTGAGGAACGGATGAAAGCCATCCTCAATGAGCTTTCCAAAAATCCCAACATCATCCTTTTCATCGATGAGATTCATACCATCGTAGGTGCCGGTGGTGCCACCGGTTCACTGGATGCTGCCAACATGCTTAAACCCGCCCTTTCAAGGGGTGAAATACAAACCATTGGCGCCACCACCCTGGATGAATATCGCCAGCATATCGAGAAGGACGGTGCCCTGGAGAGAAGGTTCCAGAAAGTGATGGTGGATCCCACCACTCCGGAAGAGACCATCGATATTTTGAAGAACATCAAGGAGCGTTACGAAGACCACCACAACGTCAATTATACGGAAGATGCATTGAAAGCTTGTGTTCATCTGACACAGCGTTACCTGACCGACCGTTACCTGCCGGACAAGGCCATTGATGCCATGGACGAGGCTGGTTCAAGGGTACATATATCCAATATAGTGGTTCCCCAGCGCATCCTGGATCTGGAAAAGCAGATCGAAGAGATCAAGCAGCAAAAGATCTCGGCTGTGAAGAACCAGAATTTCGAGTCGGCTGCCAACTACAGGGACTCGGAGAAGAAGATGCTGGCCAAGCTGGAAGAAGAAAAGGACAAGTGGGAGAAGGAACTGGAGAAGAACCGGGAGATGGTGACCGAAGAAGAAGTGGCCGAGGTGGTGGCCATGATGACCGGTGTACCCGTACAGCGCATCGCTGAGGCAGAAGGAACCCGGCTGATGAAGATGAACGAGGAACTCCGGAAAAATGTGGTGGGTCAGGACGAGGCCATCGAGAAAGTGGTCAAGGCCATTCGCAGGAACCGGGCAGGCCTGAAAGATCCGAACAAACCCATTGGTTCGTTCATATTCCTTGGTCCCACCGGTGTAGGTAAGACGCAAATGGCGAAGATCCTTACGCAATATCTGTTCCAGTCCACAGACAACCTGATCCGCATGGATATGAGTGAATACATGGAGAAATTCAGCGTCTCGCGGCTGGTTGGTGCTCCTCCGGGATACATCGGGTATGAGGAAGGGGGTCAGCTGACCGAAAAAGTACGCAGAAAGCCCTATTCGGTTATCCTGCTCGATGAGATCGAAAAGGCCCACCCCGATGTCTTCCATCTTTTGCTGCAGGTACTCGATGATGGACAGCTCACCGACAGCCTTGGAAGAAGAGTGGACTTCAGGAACACCATCATTATCATGACTTCCAACATTGGAAGCCGTCAGTTGAAGGATTTTGGAAAAGGCGTGGGCTTCGAAACACAAAGCCGGAATCAGTCGGGCAATGAACTGGCCAAGAGCGTGATCCAGAAAGCTCTCAAGCGCTCCTTTGCTCCCGAGTTTCTCAACCGGCTCGATGATGTGGTCATATTCAACGCCCTGAGCAAAGAGAACATCTACGAGATCATCGACATTGAGCTCCAGGGACTCTACGAACGCGTGCACAACTTGGGTTATCGCATCGAGATCTCCCGTGGGGCCAAGGACTATATATGCGATAAAGGCTACGACGAACAGTTCGGTGCCCGACCACTCAAGCGAGCCATTCAGAAATATGTGGAGGATCTGATGGCAGAGACCATCATCAAGCACTCCGTCAAGGAAGGCGATCAATTGAAGGTGGATTATGACAAGAAGAATGACCAGGTCACCATCAACATCAACAAGCCTTCCGATAAGTCAAAGGTTGAGGAAAAATCTTCTTCCAGCAAAGAGGAAGGCTCCTCCTCTGATTTGTCAAAAGAGGCGAAAAACAATAAAAACTAAGTTTCATGCAAAAAACCAATGATAAGGTAACATTTGGGGGCAACCCGGTTACCCTGCTGGGAAATCCCATCAAGGAGGGCGATAAAGCTCCGGATTTCACTGTCCTGGATAACGGGCTCAACCCAAAGAAACTCTCGGACTACGAGGGAAAGGTGCGGATCCTCTCGGTCTTTCCATCAATAGATACCAGTGTGTGCAACAAACAGAACAAACGCTTCAATCAGGAAGCCGCCAATTTGAAGGGCAATACGGTCATTCTGGCCATCTCCAATGATCTGCCCTTTGCCCTGAATCGTTTTTGTGATGCTGAGGGCATCGATCAGATGGAGACGCTTTCCGACCACAAGGATGTGGATTTTGGCACCAAGTACGGTTTCCTGATCGAGGAACTTCGCTTGCTGGCCCGCGGGGTGGTGGTGGTCGACCAGAATGATCTTGTCCGCTACGTGGAGTATGTACCTGAGATCGGCCAGGAACCCGATTACGAGGCAGCTTTGAAAGCAGTTAAACAACTGATAGCCTAAATATTTTCAATCATAAAAAAGGGGTATTCCAGCATTTGGAATACCCTTTTTTTATTTACCTTTGACGGTGAAGGTTGAAAACTAATGTATTGGTTTGGCGTACAGGTCGTAGTCGCTGGCTTCGGTGATGGTAACATCATAAAAACGGCCGGGCTTTAGGTGGGCATCATCCTTCCGGGGTATGATCACCCCGTTGTCCACTTCCGGGGCATCGGCTGCGCTCCTGGCGTAGATAAAATGCCCGTCGGCCTCATCCACCAGAACCCTCATTTGTTTTCCCACCATCTGCTGGTTCTTACTGAAAGAGAGCTCCTGTTGCAGGGCCATCAACTCATCGGCCCGCTCTCGTTTCACATGCTCGGGTACATCATCCTTCTCCTGGCGTGCAGAATAGGTGCCCTCCTCCTCAGAATAAGTGAACACACCCAGGCGGTCGAAACGCGTCTCCCTTACAAATTCCAACAGCTCCGCAAAATCCCGGTCATCTTCACCGGGGTAACCAATTAACAAAGTAGATCTTAAGGTTACATCTGGTACTTTATTCTTAATCAGCGTTATGAGCTGTTCTGTTTGTCTGCGATCATGTCCCCGCCGCATCTTTTTCAGTATGCGGTCGCTGATATGCTGAATGGGGATGTCCAGATAATGACAGATAGAAGAGGACCCGCCCATCATATCCAGCACCCGGACGGGAAAACCGGCCGGATAGGCATAAAGAAGCCGGATCCAGTCGAAAGCCTGCATCTGTTCCAACTGTTTCAGCAAACCTGGCAGCATATTCTTGCGGTGAAGGTCTCTACCGTAATAGCTCAGGTCTTGGGCGATAAGATTGAGTTCTTTTACACCCATCCCGGCCAGGTAGTCAGCTTCTTTTTGTAGTTCTTCTATAGGCTTAGACTTATAATTGCCTTTAATTAAAGGAATTGAACAGAACGAACATTTTCTATTGCAGCCCTCGGCCACCTTCAGGTAGGCATAATGAGCGGGTGTGGCCAGCTGGCGCTGATGGCGGGCATCTTGATGAACAACCGCCTTCAGGGACTCCAGTATTCTGTGTTGTTCATATACACCGTAAAACCCGTCTACCTCCGGGATCTCCTTTTTCAGCTCCTCCCGGTATCGTTCGGAGAGGCACCCCATCACATAGAGCCGGGAGATATCTCCCTGTTTCTTTCTTTGTGCATATTCCAAAATGGTTTCGACGGATTCCTGTTTGGCATCGTTAATGAAGCCGCAGGTGTTGATGATGATCGCCTCACAGGGCAGAGCGCCTTCATGGGTGACCTGATAACCGTTGCGGGTCAGCTGCCGCGACAAGTATTCCGAATCCACCAGATTCTTGGCGCAGCCCAGGGTGATGATATTCACGGTGGTCATGTCATTGGCTAAAGAGGGAATCAACAAATTCTTCCCGGTTGAATATCTGCAAGTCTTCCAGTCGTTCGCCGATGCCGATATATTTAACCGGGATATTGAACTGATCCGATACGCCGATCACCACACCCCCCTTGGCTGTACCGTCGAGTTTGGTCAGGGCCAGGGCATTGACTTCGGTGATGCGGGTAAACTGCTTGGCTTGCTCAAAGGCATTCTGGCCGGTGGAACCGTCGAGGATCAGCAACACCTCATGGGGTGCTTCAGGGATGACCTTCTTCATGACCTTTTTGATCTTGGCCAGTTCGTTCATCAGGTTGGTTTTATTGTGCAGGCGTCCGGCCGTATCGATGATGGCCACATCGGCACCGTTGGCTTTGGCGCTGCTCAGAGTATCGTAGGCCACCGAAGCGGGATCCGAACCCATTTTTTGTTTGACCAGAGGCACTCCGACCCTTTCGGCCCATATATTCAGCTGGTCGATGGCCGCTGCCCGGTAGGTATCGGCGGCACCCAGGTGTACCTTTTTGCCGCTGGTCTTGAACTGGTGGGCCAGCTTGGCGATCGTGGTGGTCTTGCCGACCCCGTTGACCCCTACCACCATGATCACATACGGACCATTTTCAGCCTTAAAAGAGGTATCCACCTCCTGCTTGTTCTCATGGAGCAGTCCAATGATCTCCTGTTTCAGTATCTTGTTGAGCTCGGAGATGTTCATGTATTTATCCCGTGCCACGCGCTCCTCAATACGTTCGATGATCTTCAGGGTGGTGTTGACTCCTACATCGGAGGTAATCAGCACTTCCTCAAGGCTGTCCAGCACCTCGTCGTCGACCTTCGACTTGCCAACAACGGCCCGTCCCATTTTCTTGAAGACATTTTCCTTGGTTTTCTCCAGGCCCTTATCGAGGGTCTCTTTCTTGTCCTTCGAAAAGATTCCAAATACGGCCATTTTCCTGCAGGTTTAAAAAATTATGGGTGGCAATAAAATTAATAATAAAATAAAAGCTTTCCTCAACAGGGGAAAGCTTTTATGATCGAAATCGTTAAGCAATATGTGCTTACTTCTTAAAGAACTGGCTTACTTTGTCCTTGTGCACCATGCGCTGTTCAAAGGAATAAGCTTTCTTGTCCTTTTCCTTCACCGCCTTGATGCATTTAATAAAATCCTTTCCACTTCCGGTCTTTAGTGTTGCAACGGTTTTCTTAGCCATAGCTTATCTTATTTTATTTCTTTATGAACAGTAACTTTTTTCAGATACGGATTGTATTTCTTCAGCTCCAGCTTACTGGGGGTATTCTTCTTGTTCTTGGTGGTGATATACCTGGAGATGCCAGGGACACCCGTCTTTTTCTGCTCGGTACATTCCAGTATGACCTGTACCCTGTCGCCTTTTTTCTTAGCCATAATGCCTGTATTTTATTAATATTTTTGAATATAACCTTTTTGCCTGGCCTCATTCAAGGCTGCTCTGAGGCCTTTCTTGGTGATGATCCGCATTCCGGCAGCAGATACATTGAGAGAAATCCAACGCTCCTCGTCGGCCAGAAAAAACTTCTTTTTGAACAGATTGGGATAGAAAACCCGTTTGATCTTCTTGTTCGAGTGCGAAACATGATTGCCCACAAGGCCTTTTCTTCCGGTTATTTGACAAATTCTTGACATCGTTCTTTAAGTTTTCATTTTTTAACGGTTTGCAAATTACGTTATTTTTCTTCAAATTATCAAATTCTTCACCCAGTTTTTTCAAATCTCATCCGAAATCAGCCTTTTCAACATCACCAGGGCTGTATTGGCCGTTTTGCGGATATTCAGTTCTCTGTCGTGGCCAAAGTGATACAGGCGGGTTTGAATTTTCGCATCAGGTCCGGCTACTGCTATCCAGGTGGTACCTACACCTTTCTGAGCTGTACCACCCCCCGGGCCGGCGATACCGGAAACCGACACGGCATAATCGCTGCCGAAGGTCTTTCGGGTTCCCCTTGCCATCTCTTCCACCAACTGCTGGCTTACCGCTCCATGCTGTTCCAGGGTCTTTGCCGATACCTTGAGCATGCTCATTTTGACCTGGTTGCTGTAGGCTACTACCGACCCCTTAAAATAGCGTGAACTGCCTGCCACCGAAGTGATAAGTCCGGCAATAATTCCGCCGGTACAACTCTCACCGGTGGCCAGGGACTGTTGGCGTTCGACAAGCAGACGACCGATCAGCCGCTCCAGTGGTTCGTCACCCACATATACGATATAGGGAAGAATCAGCTCTTTTAGCCGCGAGAGCCATTGCTCCAGATCCCCCTTCAGCCGGTTGTGATCGGCATCCCGTCCGCTGAGGCGGAGCCTGACAAGGCCCTCACCTGGCAAATAAGCCAGCATCAGATGTTGGGGCAATTGCTGCTCATAATCCTTCAACTTTTCAGCCAGGTGAGCTTCCGGAAGTCCCTGAGTAAGTACCATATTATATAAATAATGTTTTGACTCTCCCCGGCTGCTCAGCTCGGGCAGGATCGACGACATTATCAAAGCGCGCATCTCCGGTGGCACTCCAGGCAAGAAATAGAACCAGCATCCCTGCTTTTCCAGGCCCATTGCCGGAGCCGTTCCCACACGATTGACAAAGACCCGGGCGCCATCTGGTGTTTTGGCCTGATCGCGGTTCAGGTTACTGACTTCGTAACCTCTTTGCGCCAAATAATTCTTCAGGCGCCGGTAAACATCGGCGTTCATCCTCCACTCCACTTCAAAGAAACGGGTGATGGCCTGCCGGGTTACATCGTCCTGTGTGGGTCCCAGACCTCCGGTTATCACAACCACATCCGACCGCCCGGCTGCCTGGCTAAATGCCTCCACAATCACTTCCAGCTGGTCGGGTAAAGAGGTGATGCGGGTTACCTGTATCCCATGGTTGGATAGATGCCGGGCCATCCATTGCGAATTGGTGTCGGTTGTCTGTCCGATCAGCAACTCATCTCCTATGGTGATGATCTCCGTTTTCATACGCTTATCTTTTATTTAATGATTTGGCCGTATGGAACCTGCATGAAATAATCATGTCCTTGTTGTGTAAGTTCTTGGATGCAGGTTTCACAAGATTATTTTTTATTTATTTAATTGGCCTTGTGTAACTTACCATGACAAAATAATCATTTCCTTTTGTGATATTAATGATTATTTTGTCATGGACGTTTCATATTTTTTCATGTTTTCTCTGTAACCCTCGCAAAGCATAATGCCGCTGATACCGGGGTTATCCCTGCCCTTGGGCTGTGTGGGCCCGGAGATGCTCAATTCTCTCCAGCAAAGGCGGATGGGAATAATGCACCCTGACATAGGCAGGATGTGGTGTTAGGTTACTTAAATTTTTAACTGATAATTTTTTCAGGCCATTAATTAAATCATCACTTAAACCATAATGCTGCGCGAAGGCATCGGCCTGATATTCAAACCTACGGGAAACAAAATTCATTACTATGCCCAGCACCATGGAAATGGGGCTGTATAGCAGGCTAAAAGTAATCAGGGCAATATGGAAGCTGGGTTCACTCACTCCCAGTGCACGGGACAGTGCCGGGCTATTCACCAATAGCGAAAGAACATACAGGGTGATACCGGTCTGCAGAATGGATAGAATCAGATTGACCAGGGTATGGCGTTTTCTGTAATGCCCCATCTCATGGGCCAGTACTGCCTGTATCTCGCGAACACCCAACTCATCGATCAGGGTGTCGAAAAGCACGATGCGTTTTTTACGGCCCAACCCACTGAAAAATGCATTGGCTTTGGTGGAGCGTTTCGATCCATCCATCACAAACACATCCTTGAGGCTGAAGCCAACCCGGTGGCAAAGCTCATATATGGCAGTTTTTAGATTGCCCTCACCCAGTGGTTTAAGTTTGTTAAACAAGGGGACAATCCAATGGGTATAGAACATGGTCAGAAAAACGGTGAAAACGGTGATCAGCCCCCAGGCAAAAATCCAAAACAAAGCACCGGTTTGGTGGTAGAACCAGACCACCAGCAAAAGCA
>JAGXLL010000021.1 GCA_018334675.1 Bacteroidales bacterium
TCGAGCATTTTTATGGCCACACCGTTGCCCAGCCGGGTTACCTGCTGATGAGGCTGGCTTCCGGGAACATCGAAAGCAATGGTGGTGTCAATGGCCAAACCAAAATCGGGTTGAACCTCCTGGGTGGAAACTTGTGCACCGCGGATACCTACTTCTTCCTGTACGGTAAAGACCCCGTATACATCGAAGGGTACATGCTGATCATGAAGCTGCCTGAAGGTCTCTATCAGTACGTACACCGATATTCTGTTGTCCAGTGATTTTCCGTTCACACAATGGCCCATGCGGATCAGATCCCGTTCACGCGTTACCGGATCGCCCACCTGAACATACTGCTCTACCTCTTCCTTTGGCATACCCAGATCGATAAAAAAATCCTCCATCTTTACATTTTTCTTCTTCTCCTCCTCGCTCATCATGTGAACGGGCTTGGTGCCCATCACACCAATCAGTTCTTCCTTTCCATGTACCACCACCCGCTGTGAAGTAAGGGTTTTCGGATCGAAACCACCCAGGGGAATGAACCGGATAAAACCCTGGTCATCGATGTGGTTGACAATAAACCCGATCTCGTCCATATGCGCGGCCAACATCACTTTTTTATCCCCTTTCCCTTTCCTGAAGGCAATGACATTTCCCATGTTATCCACGTTGATCTCATCCACCCAGGGCTTCACCTCCTGGATGACCAGGTTTCGGATGGGCGCTTCAAATCCGGGTGCACCGGGTGTTTCGCTTATGCGTTTCAGCAAATTAAAATCGATATCTTTCATAGATGATGCGTTTAAAAAATGAATTTCTTTTTGTCTTTCTCCTTCAGGTTTTCCAGTATAAAGGCGGTGATCACGAAATCAATGTTCCGGATCTTTTCTATAACCGGCTGCAGATCCGCTTTGGTGAAGTTACCGGTGATCTTCAACAGAAAGTCGATATTGGTCATCGAAGGTATACAAAAACCGTCCTGACTCTTATTGGCAATCAGATGGTAGGCATTGTCCTGAGGGTCGCTATATGAAAACCTGGAAAAATGCTGATCCTTCCCATCCTTAGGGGGCTTCACCACGAGATCGCCGGTCTGTGTCAGATGCCAGTTAAACTGTTGATTCAGGGCCCAGGACAACCGGTAATCACTTTGATGGGAAGCGATGGCGATGAGTTGATACGCATCGGGATAAAAATCTTTTAGCTTATGAACCTTTTTCTGCATGGGATCCGAATCGGCCCGATAAAATTACGAAGAAAAATGGCAGAAGAAAACCCTCAATATTCAATATACATATCGAAAGCTTCTTTGGCGGCCATCTGCTGGGCCTCTTTCTTGGAATGGCCGGTGCCTCTTCCAAGTATTTCATCGTGAAGCTTCACTTCCGAAACAAACAGGGGTTGGGTGAAGTTCTGTTTCTCCTGTTCGATATCCTCAAAAACCACCTCCATATCATTTTTCTGGCTCCATTCGATAAGCTGGCTTTTGTAGTCGAAAGTCAGGCATTCAAATTTCCGGACATCGATGTGGGGTTGGATGAGATAACGAAGGATATATTTTTTTGTCCTGCGGAATCCGGCATCCAGAAAGATGGCTCCCACCACTGCTTCCAGGGTGTTGCCCAATACATTGTAGCCCTGTTGTTCTTCGAGCCGGGAGACGATGATGCTATCCAGGTTCATTTGGAGGGCCACGTAGTTCAAGGTCTCCCTGCTCACGATCTTGGATCGCATCTTAGTAAGAAACCCTTCTCTTTTATGGGGATAGAGATGGTACAGGTAGTCGGCCACCACGGTATTCAAAACCGAATCGCCCAGGTATTCCAGGCGTTCGTTATTCAGGATTTGTTGTCCGGACAGGGGGGCTGCGGATCTATGAGTAAGGGCCAGCTGAAACAGGCCGGTATTTTTTGGCCTGTAATTCAGCACTTGCCGCAAAGTGAGATCTTGATTCCGTTGTGGAGTGAACAGGGTTTTCAAAACAGGTACCAGACCCAATTTATTCATTGAATTTTTTTACCACTACTGAAGCGTTGTGGCCGCCGAAACCGAAGGTATTGCTGATGGCAATATCTACGTTGCGTTCCTGTGCTTCATTAAATGTGTAATTGATCTTATTGTCAATGTTGGGATCATCTTCCTGATGATTGATGGTTGGAGGCACTACATTTTTATTGATCGAGCAGATAGCGGCAATCAGTTCCACAGCACCGGCTGCTCCAAGAAGGTGTCCGGTCATGGATTTGGTGGCGGAAATATTCATCTCATAAGAATGGTCACCAAATACCTCCCGGATGCCTTTAATTTCGGCTCCATCTCCAACAGGAGTAGATGTTCCGTGCACATTGATATAGTCAACATCTTCACGGTTGATGCCTGAGTCGTTCAGGGCATTAAGCATCACATGGCGTGCACCTTTGCCTTCAGGGTGGGGGGCTGTCAGGTGATGGGCATCTGCCGACATACCACCACCCAATATTTCGGCATAGATGGTAGCTCCGCGCTCCCTGGCATGTTCATATTCCTCCAGGATCAGGGCACCACCACCTTCCCCCATGACAAAACCGTCGCGGTTCTTATCGAAAGGCCGGGAAGCGGTCTTGTACTCATCGTTGTTGGTGGAGATGGCCTGCATGGCATTGAATCCACCCATGCCTGCTTCGTTGATGGCTGCTTCAGATCCGCCGGTAATAAACATTTCTGCTTTGCCTAAACGGATATAATTCAAGGCATCAATGATGGCATGGGAAGAAGAGGCACAGGCTGAAACTGTGCTGAAATTCGGACCCGTCAGGCCATACTTCATGGAAATGTGGCCTGCTGCGATGTCCGAGATCATCTTGGGAATAAAAAACGGGCTAAACCGGGGCGTTCCATCACCCTCGATAAAGCCCTTTACTTCATTGAGAAAGGTATTGATCCCTCCAATGCCTGATCCCCAAATCACACCGGCCCGGTTTTTGTCGATGGATTCCAGGTCGATCCCGGAATGCTCCAACGCTTCCTTAACAGCAACCAGGGCGTACTGTGAATACAGATCCAGCTTGCGGATCTCCTTTCGGTCAAAATGATCCTTGGGGTTGAAGTCTTTTACCTCACATGCAAACCTTGTCTTAAATTTTGAGGCATCAAAATGGGTGATCCAGTCGGAACCACTGAGCCCTTCAAACAGGTTCCTGCAAAAATCATCCAGGTTATTCCCGATGGGGGTTAATGTTCCGAGTCCTGTTACTACAACACGTCTTAATGCCATATCAATCAAAATTTAAAACAAGTTTATAATGGTTATTGAGCATTCTCTTCGATGTACTTAACTGCTTCCCCAACCGTGCTGATGTTTTCTGCCTGATCGTCAGGAATAGAGATATTGAATTCCTTTTCAAATTCCATGATCAGCTCAACTGTGTCCAGAGAATCAGCACCCAAATCATTTGTGAAGCTGGCGTCATTGGTAACTTCATTTTCCTCTACGCCCAGCTTATCGACGATGATCGATTTAACTCTTGATGCGGTATCTGCCATAACTTTTAAGTTTTAGTTAATAATTTTAAATTTAAACAGTGCAAAGAAATATAATTCCCTTTCATATAACAAAAAAACACGCGAATTTTTTATGTAAAAATAATTTTTTTTGTGTTTAAAACGAAGATGCTTGCGGCCAAATAAATTGATTTGAATATTTTTGTGTGATCGTCCCCTTCGGCCCATCGATCCCTAAAAAGCCAATGTATGAAAAAGATCGCCATTTTTGCTTCCGGTTCCGGTTCCAATGCTGAAAACATTGCCCGTTATTTTAAAAACCACAAATTTCTGAAAGTTGCTCTGATGCTCTCCAACAACCCGCAGGCATATGTGTTGAAAAGAGCTGAAAAGCTTGGTATACCTGTCTACGTCTTTAACCGGGATGACCTTTACAAGGACAACAACGTGAAAGAAAGATTGTTAAACGAAGGCATTGATTTTATTGTGCTGGCCGGCTTTTTATGGCTCATCCCATCCTCGATCATACGGGCCTGGCCCAATCGCATTATCAACATCCATCCGGCTTTGTTGCCGGGGTATGGAGGCAAAGGCATGTATGGTGACCGGGTCCACCAAAAGGTCTATGAGAATGGCGAGCCGGAAAGCGGCATCACCATCCACTACGTAAACGAGCATTATGATGAAGGCCAAATCATACATCAGGCCCGTTTTCCCATTGAAAAGGGGGAGGGCCCGGATGAGATCGCACAAAAGGCACACGAGTTGGAATACAGGGAATATCCCAGGGTCATTGAAAAGTTGTTGGCCGAACGGGGATGATCAGCGGTCTCCTCCCAGCTCATAGAGGGTGTGGTGATGGAAATCGTCGGTGGTGTCGCTCGTCTCATCATAAAAACTGCCGTTGGCCATCAAGGCAACATGTTCACCCAGGGCATAGGCCAGTTGAACATCCGTGCCGCTGACACCAGCCGCCAGGTTCCCTTGTATCTCCCCTTTCTCTTTGAACATAGGAGAATTGACCATATTGGGGATGTATTCCGGACTGCAGGAAAACATGACCATAACCCATACACCCGCACCCAGAGCGAAAATGGTACGTTTGAAGTTTCTCATAAGGCTCAGTTGTTAGGATGATGTAACCCGGAGTAAATGTTATCTGTCCGGAGGCCGATTGCAACTCAAAAAGTGATATGTCGGTTCTCAATAGGATCAAACAGGTATTTCATATCTCATTCAACTGTTTCAGCCAACGTTCTTTTACCTTGGCGAAGGCCTCTTTGTTCTCCTCTTTGACCGGTTTAACAGGGGGTGCTTCCACCTTCAGAGGATTGATGGGATGACCGTTCTTCCAGAAACGAAAATCCAGATGCGGCCCGGTGGCGTAGCCTGTGCTTCCCACATAACCGATGGTTTGACCTTGGCTGACCCGCACACCTTCGGCCATGCCCCTGGCATACCTCGAGAGATGGTTGTAACCCGTGACATACAGGCTGTTGTGACGGATCTTGATGTAATACCCGGCAGCCCGGGTATACCCCTTGTCGATCACCTGCCCGTCGCCAATGGCATGGATGGGGGTGCCGGCAGGCGCTGCATAGTCAACGCCCCGGTGGGGCCTTCTATAATTTAGGATCGGATGCATCCGGCTGTGGCTATACCCCGAACTGATCCGGGAAAAACGTAAGGGAGCCTTCAAAAACTGCCGCCGCAGGCTGTTACCCTCCAAATCATAAAAATCAAGGGTGCTGTCCTGCTCAAAGGGTATGGCATAGTGCTTCTGCCCTTTGTGCTCAAAATAAGCCGTCTGAATATTTTTGATACCAATTGAGGTGCTGTCAACATATTCTTCCTCATAGATCACCTTGAAGTGATCTCCCCGGTCGAGACCAAAAAAGTTGATGGTCCAGGCATAAATCTCTGATAACTCCAATGCCAGGTTGGGATTGACATCCGCTTCCTGCATCGTGGCCCACAGGGAATTCATAATGGTGTCTTCACAAACCTTACCTACCAAACTCGTCTCCCGCTCCATAAGGCGCACCTGTATGTCGCCCTGCAGATTGACCCGCACAAATTCTTTAGGGGTGTTTTCATAGACAAAATAGCTAACCTTCCGCGTGGTATCATACCGGTTATAAAAGAAATGACAGGGACGTCCCGCCTTAAAACGGGTGACATCGAATACCCGGTCGATCTCACGGGCAACCTCATGAACAGTGTGGTCTCCCAGATCATGGCCTCGGAGCAGCTCGGAAAGATTCTGATGCCAGCGGATTTTGGCACTGGTCATATGAAAAGAATCGGTTACAATACCATATTTCGATTCAGGATTGGAGATCAAAATGTTCTGATCTATATCGGTGGCATAGATGTGGCCCTGCCTGTCTTTACCCATGGATCCAAGGATATAAAGAAACAGGGGAATAAATAAAATACCGGTACCAATACTGAACAATTTCCTGTATGCCATGAGTGGAAGGAGGTTGAATTCTTTCTTACAAAACTAATGTTTTTAACAATAAATAACAAGGTGATCCTCCTCATCATTTCTTAATTGGATCAAACCCATAGCCAAAAACACCCATCACATTGTTCACGGAAATGAAAGCATCAGGGTCTGTTTCCTTGATGATACGAAGGATATGGTTGGACTCATACTTTCTTACCAGGATCATCAATATTTTGGTATCCTGCTGGGTGTACCAACCTTTACCATGAAGGATGGTGATGCCCCGGTTGATCTCCGAGCTGATCCTGTTGGCAATGATCTCATGGCGTTTGGAGAGAATAAACATCTGCACGGTTCGTTTGGCACCGGTAAGCACCATATCGATGGTATAGGCAACCACAGCCATGCTCACATAACCATACACCATAATTTCTATCGACTGAAAGACTAAATAGGAAGAGGAAATGATGATGATGTCCAGATAGAGCAGGATCCGGCCGGGGCTGATGTTGCGGTGCTTGTTGATCATCATGGCGATGATGTCCGTTCCACCGGTGCTGCCCCCCTGACTGATGGCCAAACCCACTCCTGCTCCGGCCAGGATGCCACCCACCACAGCCGACATAAAATCTTCATCCACAATGGGTTCGACAACCACTCCTTCTAAAATGGAAAGGAAGAAGGACAGCATAACGGTGGCATAGACGGTTTTTATGGCAAAGTGGCGACCCAATACCCTGACTCCCAGCATGATCAAAAAAATGTTCAACACCAGGTAAGTCAGCCCCATAGGCAGCCTGAAGCCATAATATAAAAGGGAGGAAACACCGGTCATGCCTCCGGAGGTGATCTCGGCAGGAATTAAAAAAACCGTCCAACCCAATGCATTGACGAAGAGACCGAATGTTATGATCGCATACGATCGCAAAGTTGGGAAGATCTGTTTCTTTTCGAGTTTTATACGGGGCTTTCGGATTCTAGACCACCACATTGATTATCTTATTGGGCACGAAAATAACCTTCTTTGGAGGTTTCTGGTTCAGCCATTTTTGCGCCTTTTCATGATTCAACACAATCTCCTTTGCCTTTTCCTGTTCGATATCTACGGGAAGTTCCAGTTTAAACCTCATCTTACCGTTAAAAGCAACGGGATAGGTAAATGTATTCTCCTGCAGATATTTCTCCTGATGCTCAGGTACGGGAGCATCCACCACACTGCTTTGGTTGCCGTCGCGGTGCCAGAGCTCTTCACCTATATGCGGGGCAAAGGGTGTGAGGAGTCTAAGCAAAGGCATCAATATCTGTCTTTTGTTGCACAGGGAAGAGGACAATTCATTCACAGCGATCATCATAGCGCTGATGGCTGTATTGAAGTTAAACTGTTCCACATCCTCCCGTACCTTCCTGATGGTTTTATGAAGGGTTTTCAACTCCTCATCAGAAGGTTCTTCATCGGAAAGACTAAAGTTGCCCTGTTCATCATGGAAGAGACGCCAAAATTTCTTTAAGAATTTATAAATGCCGTCAATACCATTGGTATCCCAGGGCTTCGACATATCGATGGGCCCCAGGAACATCTCATACATGCGAAGGGTATCGGCTCCGTATTTACGGATGATGTCATCGGGATTGATGACATTATAAAGGGATTTGGACATCTTTTCGATGCCATAACCACAGATGTATCTTCCCTCTTCCAGGATAAACTCGGCATCCTTAAAATCGGGGTTCCACTCCCGGAAAGCTTCTATATCCAACACATCATTGTCGACGATATTCACATCCACATGCAGGGGTGTCACATCGTAGTGGTCCTTCAGGTTATATGAGACAAACTTGTTGGTGCCTTTGATGCGATAGACGAAGTTGGACCTTCCCTGGATCATACCCTGGTTGATCAGCTTCTTGAAGGGTTCATCTTCACAGACCCATCCGATATCATAAAGGAATTTATTCCAGAACCGGGAATATATCAGGTGTCCGGTAGCATGCTCAATGCCTCCGACGTAGAGGTCGACGTTTCTCCAGTACTGGTTTGCTTCCTCGGATACCAGTGCCGCCTCGTTGTGAGGATCCATGAACCTCAGATAGTAAGCCGAGGAACCTGCAAAGCCGGGCATGGTACTCTCCTCCAGGGGGTAACCTTCTTCTGTCTTCCAGTCTTTTGCCCGGGCCAGGGGCGGACGTCCTTCCGAAGTCGGCTTGAAAGCGTCCACTTCAGGCAGCTCGAGGGGTAGTTTGCTCTTATCCAGCGGGTAAGGCATACCGTTTTTGTAATAGATGGGAAAAGGCTCGCCCCAATAGCGCTGACGGCTGAATATGGCATCACGCAGGCGGTAATTGACCTTTTCCCGGCCCATTCCCCTTTTCTCTATCTCTTCTATGATAACAGGTATGGCTTGCTCTGCGGTATATCCATTGATGAACTGTGAATTGATCACTTTCCCTTCCAGGGAGTCATAAGCCTGCTTCATCGGGTCGCCTCCTTCTATTACAGGGATGATAGGCAGGTTGAAGTGACGGGCAAATTCGTTGTCGCGCTCATCGTGGGCTGGTACGGCCATGATGGCTCCCGTACCATAACCGATCAGCACATAATCGCTCACCCAGATGGGGAGTCGTTCCCCGGTTATCGGATGCAATGCATAGCTGCCGGTGAAAACCCCACTGACGCTTTGGGTATCGGTGATCCTGTCCCTTTCAGAGCGGGCCGTGGCTTTTTTAATATATTCCTCTACTTCTTGACGGTTCTCGCTGGTGGTAAGTTCCCGGGTCAAATCACTCTCGGGGGCCAGCACCATAAAAGTGACACCAAACAATGTATCCGGCCGCGTAGTGAACACCTCGAAGGAGGTATGCGAATGCTCCACATCAAAGCGGATCTCCGCCCCACGCGAGCGTCCTATCCAGTTGCGCTGAATCTCCTTCAGCGATTCCGACCATTCCAGATCATCCAGTCCGTCCAGCAATCGGTTGGCATAAGCGGTGACCCGAAGCGACCATTGCTTCATCTTCTTCTGTATCACCGGATATCCACCTCGTACCGAAACACCCTCCTTCACCTCATCATTGGCCAGTACAGTGCCCAGCTCCGGACACCAATTGACCATCGAGTCCGCCAGATACGCAATGCGGTAGCTGAGCAGCACTTGCTGCTGTTGCTCCTGACTCATCTTATTCCACTGATCGGCCGAAAAGGTGTCCAACGGATCGTTGGCGGCATCTACCTCAGCGTTCCCTTCGCGGCTGAAGATCCCCTCCAGCTTCTCTATGGGCCTGGCCTTCTGCTGGTGGTTGTCGTACCAGTGTTCAAACATCTCAATAAAGGCCCATTGCGTCCACTTATAATATTTGGGATCACAGGTCCGCAACTCCCGGTTCCAATCGAAAGAGAATCCGATCTGGCTCAGCTGTTCACGATAGCGCCTGATGTTATGATCGGTGGTTTTGGCCGGATGCTGACCTGTTTGGATCGCATATTGTTCGGCCGGCAAACCAAACGCATCATAGCCCATGGGATGCAGCACATTGTAACCTTCCATCCGCTTATAACGGGCATAAATGTCGGAGGCGATATATCCCAGAGGATGCCCCACATGTAACCCAGCCCCGGAAGGATAAGGAAACATATCCAACACATAATATTTAGGCTTTTCGGGATCTACCTCTACCCGGTAGATCTGCTGCTCTTCCCAGTAGCGCTGCCATTTCTTCTCTATCTCATGAAAACTATATTCCATAGCTGATGTTTTTTTGTCGGGATAATTGTTGCTTCAAAACTGCGAAAATAGAAAAACTTCTCCAATCCTAGAAACAAGATCGGGAATTATTGAAATAGAGACGGGAAAAGAAACAAATAAGGCTAAGGAAGAGGAAAATATTGTTAAATTGTTCGTATTGTTGAATTGTTGATTTTTAATTGTTTATATGGTATGCTGAAACAGGGGGGAGCCGATGCCGATAAAAAGGGAGGAGGATTGAGCGAACTCATGAAACAGGACTTACCGGGGCCAAACAATTCAGGTTAATTCGATGTAAATCTATAGGAAAATAGAACAGGTTCCAAAGGAAATATTCATGTTAAGGACTGTGGTGCAATAGTTAAAAGTTTCGTATTTTAGTAAAAAAACAAGCCCTCATGTATAATAAGTTAATCTACAACATCAAACCATTGGGATTTAACTGGCAGACGAGTGATCCGTTTCTGTTCTGCGTCCATCACCTGGATGCCTACCCTGCCGGCAATGATCAGCTGGGGCCTGCGGCTTCACTGGAAGGAAGGAATCTTGGGCAGGATTTCACCACCCGGGACGGATGGAGGATGTACCATGGTGAAACGATACCGGGTTTCCCGGCCCACCCTCACCGGGGATTTGAGACGATAACCATTGTACTGGAAGGTTTCGTGGATCACTCCGACTCACACGGTGCCTCCGGCAGATATGGCAACGGTGATGTTCAGTGGATGACAGCCGGCGCAGGCCTTCAACATGCCGAGATGTTCCCATTGCTCAGCCGGGATAAGCCCAATCCGCTTGAGCTTTTTCAGATATGGCTCAACCTCCCCAAGGCCAGGAAGTTTAGCAAGCCCCACTATAAGATGCTCTGGGCAGAAGACATTCCCCTCTATGCTGAAAAAGATCAGAACGGAAAATCAACGGAAATAACCGTTATTGCCGGAGAAAAAGGAGAAACCACGGCACCCGCCCCTGCTCCCGATTCCTGGGCAGCCGATCCGGCCAATGAAGTAGCTATATGGCTGATAAAGATGGAAGCCAGGGCTCAATGGACCATACCCGTTGCCTCGCCTGAAGTCAACCGCTCCCTGTACTTTTATAGAGGCTCCCGCATCCACCTAGCCGGAATAGATGTACAGCCCTATCGTTCTGCTGACCTGGCAGCTGACCAGCCCGCCATCATCAAAAATGGCGATCAGGAAGCCTGGCTTCTTCTTTTGCAGGGAAAACCGATCAATGAGCCGGTCATGCAGCACGGACCTTTTGTCATGAACCAGATCGAGGAGATCAAGCAGGCCTTCGATGATTACCGGAAAACCCAATTCGGCGGCTGGCCATGGCCCAAATACGATCAGGCACACCCCCTAGAAACAGGCAGATTTGCCAAATATGCCGACGGAAGAACAGAATATAAATAGTTCCCGGTTGTTGAAAACAAACGTTGAAGGTTAAACGGTTGAAGGTTGAATGCTGAAGAGTTGAACGTTTGATCTTGAACGTAAGAGTTGAAAGTTGAAGAGTGTTCAATGTTGAAGAGTTGTGATACATGATATTTACTAAGACAAAAAATTGAGCCATGCAGGAAATCATTAGGATCAGCACCGACAGAAACAATGGATTATACGACATCACAAGGAAAGTGGAAGCCATCGTTCACAAAAGCGGGATTGAACAGGGTACCGCATCCGTATATGTGCAGGGAGCCACCGCTGCCATGATGATACAGGAGAGCTGGGATCAATCTGTGCAAAACGATGTGGTGACCCTGATGAAAAAACTCATCCCCCATGGAGTTTGGGAACATGATGCTCAGGACAACAACGGGGATGCTCACCTGAAAGCGGGCCTGATCGGTCCCGGTGAAACCATCCCTGTCATCCAGGGACGCCTGGGCTTATCCACATGGCAGAACATCTTTGTTTGTGAGTTCGACGGCCCCCGGCAAATCAGAAATATCGTGGTAACCCTTACCGAAGCCTAAAAACCATAAAGAGTTGAAGGTTAAAAGGTTAAAAGGTTGAAGGTTTGAATGTTTTCCTTCGCCTCGGCCTTAGCCTCAGCCTTAGCCTCACATAACAACTTGACAATTCAACAATTGAGTCCATACAAAAAGTCTGTTTAATAAAAAAACATGAAACCTCTTGGGAGATATGTTCCACAGCATAGCCCTGGTAACAAATTCATATATCAATCCCACCTCTTGGCTGTGAATATTTCTTATATTTGTTTACAGACCTAAAATTTATAAACTACAAGGAGGTGCCCATGGCAAAATTTGATCTTTCCCTAAAAAATCTTGATGAACTTTTCCCCAAAGACTTCTCCCAGGAACAAATGGCTAAGGCCAAAACCATTTTCCTCAAGGAGCTTGCTTTACTGGCCCATAAATTCTACGGGGGTAAAATGCAAACCCTTCCCAAGGCCGGTGTTTACGGCTTCAACTGGTTCAACGTATGGTATACACCTGGTGTATCGAAGATATCGACCACCATACGCGATGACAACCTGACTTCCTTCGACATCTCCAACCGCGGGAATATGGTCGCTGTTGTCTCTGATTCGACCCGGGTACTGGGTGACGGTGACGTTACTCCTCCCGGCGGTCTGGGTGTTATGGAAGGGAAAGCTTATCTGATGAAATACCTGGCAGGTATTGATGCAGTACCCTTATGTGTGAACAGTTATAATGATAAGAACGAACACGATCCCGACAAGATCATCGATTTTGTCAAGATGCTGGAGCCCAGCTTTGGAGCAGTCAACCTGGAAGACATCTCCCAGCCCAACTGTTACAAGGTATTGGATACCCTGCGAGAGGAATCGGACATACCGGTTTGGCATGATGATGCCCAGGGTACCGGTTCAGTAACCGTAGCAGGCCTGATCAATGCCCTGCGGATCGTTGAGAAAGACATCCAGGACTTGCGTATCGTCTTGTACGGGGCTGGTGCCTCGAATGCTACCATTGCCAGGCTGATCCTGCAGGCCGGGGGTGATCCCGAAAAAATGATCCTCTTTGACTCCAAAGGAGCGCTTCATAAGGGCCGGGATGACATCAAGGCCGACACCCGTTTCTATCGCAAATGGGAGCTTTGTGAACAAACCAATCCCAAACATATCAATGACATTGAAGAAGCGATGAAGGGCGCCGACGTGCTGATCGCACTCAGCAAGCCAGGACCGGATGTAGTAAAGCCCGACTGGATACGTTTGATGGGCAGCAAACCCATTGTCTTTACCTGCGCCAATCCGGTTCCCGAGATCTATCCCTATGCTGCAAAAGAAGCCGGAGCTTATATCACCGCCACCGGTCGGGGTGATTTCCCCAACCAGGTGAACAACTCCCTGGGCTTCCCCGGAATCCTGAAAGGAGCCCTGTTGGTCCGCTCCAGGAGCGTGACAGATAACATGGCCGTTGCCGCATCCTACTCCATGGCCAACTACGCCGAGAAGAAAGGCATCCATCCCGATTACATCATGCCCAAGATGGATGAAACGGATATGTTTGCCTTTGAAGCCGCCGACGTGGCTATGCAGGCCATCAAAGACGGGGTAGCCCGGGTGGAAAGCGATTGGGACAGCATCTACAACCGAACCCTGGAAGATATTGGCCGAACAAGGCAAACCATCGACATGATGATGGAGAAAAATTTCATCAAGAAACCCGACCCCTCCATGCTCGAAAAAGCCCTCAAGAAGGCCGTCGATCAGGTTAAATAAACAATGGCTTCCGAGATCTTACCCGTCCCCTGTCATGAAGGTGGGGCGGGTAATTTTTTGACTATTCTCTGAAAATAATCATTCCTTGATCAGCTTGCCGTGAAGCACCCGACCCCCCTCTGCCAACAGGCGAAGCATATACAACCCGTTTGAGAGGCTGTGTGCTTCCAGTGTTCTGGTATTTTTCCCCGGAGTCAGGTGGTAGCGTTGTTCCATGACCACCGCCCCCAGGGTATTGATCACCTGCAGACGGGCCATCTGATGAGTCCGGGAGTCCACTTCCAGGTAAAACCGCCCCTGCGAGGGTACAGGATATATCTTTAACCGTTCTTTTTCCCGGTCCACAGGATCGACGGCATCAAAGCTGGATACATCCAGGGTATCTGAGAAAACCGAGCATCCGTATTCGTTGGTGGTTTGTACCTTATATATTCCTGTCTCCGGAGCGATCAGGGTATCATCGTCTGCACCGGGAATTGCTTCTCCCTGCAAATACCATTGTATCATCCCTTCTGCATCGGTAACCAATGTATCCCGTGTATTCCATACCTGCGGTATTTCAGGCAGGGTATCCACCATCAGGGCATCTTCGACCCGCGTCTTATAGATGCTGTTGATGGTCAGATAAACGGTTTTGGGACCTGGTACCTGATAGGTCACCTCGTGGGGGCCAAAGCCGGAAACGTACCTGGATTCGGCACCATAACCAAAATCCCAGGTATAGCTCTGAAAACTGTCGGTAGTATCCGGTCTGAAAAAAACGGTTTCATTTGCACATATCCGGTTGTTATCCTGCTCAATTCGGGGAGTAAAGGCTTGATCATCTCCTTCCACCCGGATCTGATCCAGGACCACCCCTCCTCCTCCACGGCTCAAACCTTCAAAAGCCAGGCGATAACCGGATGTGGGATTAGGCAGATACAAGGTATCCTTCTTCCAGTTTTCGGTGCGCTGGTTGTAGGTTTTCAAGGGCAGCCAGGGGGAACGATCCCCGAAACGGATGTAGACTTTTAAATGATCGTTTGAGCCGTTGCGGGAAGGCAGAGCATAATAAAATGTTAGATAAGGATAATCGATGTCCTTCAAGTTCAACCTGGGGGTGATTATCCTGGAAGAATCAGCCTGACTGGCCTTGAATAAAAGATTATAGTTTCCCCCGGCGGGATCCTGGGGGGTGCCATCGTAACCTCCCTGACTAACGGACCAATATCTCTCCTGATCGGGGTAGTGCTCATACCAACCCGAAGGTAAGTCACCCGATTCAGGGAAGCCCTCTGTAAAGGGCAACGTCTGTGTATCCCATATTACATGAGAAGCAGGTTCCGACCAGGGGGTATACGCACCCGACTGGAGCCGGGCACTTACCCGGTAACGGTAAAGGGAATCAATGTGCAGGTCGGGTTCGGAATGCGTGGTGATCGGTACCGAGTCCACCACCTGCTGGTTTCTGGATATAACGTAATACTGAACTTCATCTTCATTATAGGGTGGGTTCCATTCCAGCTGCAGGCCGTTGCCCGGTTCATGGATTGTGAGATGAGACGCGACGGTGTCATAAGGCTGATAGCCATCCAGGCCTGTCAGGTTGGTGCGATGGGGATCAAGCCATGCTTCCAGCTGATACTGGGCGGGACCGAAATCATCCCAGGAGCGGGAGAGCTTGGCGAAGTAATCGTTGACTGGATTTTCGCAATTCGCCTCCCCTCCGGTAAGGTCACCTATGATCCGTTTATTCTGGTCGAAAAGAGGGCCTCCGGACGAGCCGCCTTCAGTGGTGCCCAAATCCCATTCCTCCACCAGCCAGTGCGAGTTGGTATCGTATTCATTGTTGGGCCAGGTGGCATGCAAGGGAGGATCTGCATCTTTGGTAATTTTCTTAGCATCTCCTTCCGGATGATGAATGGAGGTAGCACTTGTAATGCCTGAGGTATCCAGGCTCCAGCCGGCAAAAAACGGCCGATAATGCGGGGGGATGGTGTCGCTCAGATCCAACAGGGTAAAATCGAGCTGATCCGGCTCAGGAGAAGTAGCTACCAGGTTAGCCCCTGCCATGGTTTGCTCATTATAATTGGGTTCGGGTCCTCCCCCATCAGCATCACATTCAGGATTATCAATTTCGTAATTGAAATAAAAAATGGTTTGATCTGCCTGATCTTGTGTACTAAAGCAGTGGTTGGCAGTTAGAAAATAGGGATGTCCATTGCCTTGGGTATTGTTCACCAAACTTCCTGTACATAAAATTCCCTGCAAATCTTCTATTGTAGATACAGCTGTTACGGCATGCTTGACATCCTGCCAGTTGTTGCCGGCAGGACAATTGATATCCACATTGCAATCGCCCGAATCACCAAATCCCTGGGTTCTTTTTTCCATCAGATCCAGTATTCCCAGGTAGTCATGTCCCACCTTGCTCAGGGTGAGCTCCCCCTGAAATGGAACAGCATGGGGCTCATAATATTCGATCACCAACTGCTCGCCTTTTACCGGTGCAACAGGGAGGACTTCGGAGGACTTGTTGTTGGAAGCGGTAAAAGCGCCCCGCACGTGGTTGTGTTCCCGGTTGTAGACAAACAATTTGGCGCCCGGGGGAAGCCTGTATTCTCCAAAGATCAGGTTCAGGGAATAGGCATCCCGGGAACGGATGGCCAGCCGGTAGAGGGTGCCCCGACCCCAATCCCTGGCGTCGGCTTTCTTTTTGATGTCCAGCGAATAATCAACCATCCGGGCAAAGGGCAGCTTCTTGCGCCGGTGACTGGACAGGGCCTGCTCACGCAGTTGCTGATGATCCACATCCGGCATCTCCATCAGGGGAGCATCCGGCAGTTGGCCTTTGAGCTGCCAGCTCAAGGGCCGCTCACCGGTCTGAATCTGGCCGTGGCTGCCGGTTGCCTGCAAGAGCAGAAACAAGAAGATGAACGGCACATACCGGCACAAATGCCTATGATAACGATGGCTCATATCAAAAATTAGCCGGAGATGGGCTGCGCAAACTTCTTTACTTCCTCTCCGGTGATTTGTTGACCGCACAATATGATCAGACGCTCCAGTACATTCCTGAATTCCCTGATGTTTCCGGTCCAGGATATCTGTTGCAGCTCCTCAATGGCATCATCGGTAATGGTTCGTGGTGAGATGCCATAGTCCTGACAAATCAACCGGTTAAAATGTTCGGCCAGCATGGGAATATCTTCTTTGCGCTCATCCAAACCAGGCACATGGATCAGGATCACACTCAACCGATGATACAGATCCTCCCGGAACCGGTTCTTATCAATCTCCTCTTTCAGGTTTTTATTGGTAGCTGCCAGTATACGCACATCCACATGAATGATCTTATCGCTGCCCACCCGGGAGATCTTTTTCTCTTCCAGGGTCTTGAGCACTTTCGACTGGGCCGACAGGCTCATATCACCTATCTCATCCAGAAATATGGTGCCTTCATGGGCCTGTTCAAACTTCCCTTTTCGCTGTTTGTGAGCAGAAGTAAAGGCCCCCTTTTCATGTCCGAACAACTCACTCTCAATAAGTTCAGAAGGAATGGCGGCACAATTGACCTCAACAAAGGGGTTTTCAGCCCGGGCACTTTTCTCATGAAGCCACCGGGCCACCAGTTCTTTACCCGTACCATTCTCTCCGGTGATCAAAACCCGGGCATCGGTGGGAGCCACCTTGTCGATCATCTCCCGCACCTCGGTAATGGCTTCTGACGCTCCTACAATGTCATAGACTTGGGTGATCTTTTTCTTGAGTCTTTTGGTTTCCTTAACCAGGTCCTTCCGCTCCATGGCGTTGCGCAGGGTCACCAGCATCCGGTTTAGATCCAGGGGCTTTTCAATAAAATCGAAAGCACCCTTTTTGATCGATTCCACGGCGGTGTCGATGGTGCCGTGTCCGGAGATCATGATCACTGGTACTTCAGGGGATATCTGGTTCAACTGGTCCAGCACTTCCAGCCCGTCCATCTTAGGCATCTTGATATCCAAAAAGACCGCATCATATTTGTTGTTCTTGTATAACTCAATACCCTCTTCCCCTTCGGAAGCTATATCCACCTGGTGGTTTTCATATTCCAGGATCTCCTTGAGGCTTTCCAGGATGCTTTTCTCATCATCTATAGCAAGAATACGAGGCATGATCAGTTATTTAAGGGTTCAGGTACATCTCGGCAACGCCTTCCTTAATCGAATAATCGCTCTGCAGGAGCCGGTCAAATCCATATTTTTGCATGATAAAGTTAACAAATATACTGGCCAAAACAATCATATCCACACGAAATAATTCCAGACCCCTGATCTTCTCCCTTTCCTGAGTGGTAGAGCCCAGCAATCTACTATGCAGCGGTGCAAACTCGTAATAGGGTATCTCCAGGTAGGGCTGATCTTTGGGGCGGAGGTTAAAGGTGTTGGTGCCCAGGTCAATCACTGCTATTCTCATAAACACATTATTTTTACCTATTGAAGAAAGGTCTCCATTTCTTTGCCAACCCGCCCATGCCTGTTTCCCGGTAAGCGCTCTGTATGTCTTTGCCGGTTTCTTTCATGGTTTCCACAGCATGGCCGGACGAGATCTCTAACTCACTTTCTTCTCTCTCTTGAAGGGCTTGTTCCGGTCAAAAAGATAACGGTAAGTTACATGGGTTTTCAGGATAGTGGCCCCGATCTGTTCGGCCACTTTCATCATGGTGGGGTTAAAATCCCCGATCCAGTTAAGCTCAAGGTGCTTATAGGGAAAGTTACCGGTCAGGGCAACATCACCAAAAGCCATAACCAATCCTCCTTCCACACCTTTTCCCTGGTGTTCGGGTACGACTCCAAAAATCAAACCCAGGACCTTTTTGGGGGGTTGAAACTTCTTATAATAGAGGAACTTCAACTTGGCCAACAAATGCATTCGGCCATTCAGATGCTTGATGATCTGATTGGCATCAGGCACCATCAGGAAAAAAGCAATGGGATCATCGCCATAATAGGCGAATAACATAAGCTTCTCATCCAGAATAGGCTTGAGGCTTTTCATCAGGGCCATGGCATGGGCGCGGGTGATCTTTTTGACTCCCGCATATTTTGACCAGGCCCGGTTATATATATCGCGGAAATCCTCGGTGTATTTGATCAGGTTTTTTCTGTCCAGGTGCTCAAACCGGTACTTGGGATTGCGGCGGATCCGTTCAGCCTTTTCTTCTATCACCGGCTGAAGGCCTTCCTTCTTAATCTCACGGTAATAGGTATACTGGTTGAAAAAATTCTTAAATCCGTATGCTTCAAAGAAATTTTGATAATACGCAAAATTATAAGGCATACAGTAATTGGGTTCATAGTCGAATCCGTCAACCAGCAGGCCCCACCAGCGATCACGGTCGCCAAAATTAATCGGGCCGTCCATCGCCTCCATATCCCTATCTTCAAGCCATTTCTTACATTGATCAAACAGCATGAATGCTGCCTCCTGATCCTGGATGCATTCGAAAAAACCCATCCCGCCGGTAGGCTGATCGTTCTTAAAGGCCGTTTTGCGGTCGATAAAGGCAGCCACCCTTCCTGCTGTACGATCCTGGTCATCGAGCAACAACCAACGAATGGCTTCTCCGTTGCGGAAAAACTTATTCTTGTTGGGATCGAAAACCTCCTCTATATCCTGATCCAATGGACGAATAAAATTCTTTTCATTCTTATACAGCCTTACCGGGAGCATGATAAATTCTCTCTCCCGTTTGGGGCTGTCCACCTCAACGATTTTGTACTTATTGCTCATAGGATGATATTAAAGGATATTCAACATGGCAGAAAACGGCAAAAAGGAAAGTAAAGATAAACAAATTATGGACCATCGAAAAACGCACCTGTTTTTTTATTCTGAATTGGTCCTTTAGAGGGAAGGAAGGATTCGTGACTTTATTGGGAATCAGCATCATGGGGCCGGACATCCAGGCCCATCATAAGGCTGTGGCCTGAGATGCTTATGGAATCCAGGCGGAAGCGAACCGCGTTCCTTGATACCGTGCGGAGTATTTGCTGCTGCTTAAGGTTATACTGATCATAGCTGGATTTAACCCGGCTTTCCAAATGCCGGTTGTAGTAATTTAGATGGGAAAAAAGCAGATGAATGAATCCATTCCACAAACCCGTGCTCAGGGGAGCGCTTATCTCCGGGCTTTCTGCCGGGCCCGGGGCCTTGCCGGTACTGGAATAACGATAAGGATGGTCGGGAACATAGAGGGTATCCCCGGCAAAAAAGGAACGCACCTGATAGTTGTTGTCCAGGCCTTCATATTTGTAACGGCTGACCAATTTAGGGGGAATGACATTCATAGCATCCGGACGGTGAAGAACTTTCACCGGGGCATCCTCCGGAGATGAGATCTGTTTTATATCCAGACGGCATAGCAGGGTCTTTTCCAGCGAGTGGTCGTCCTCATGGGTGAGTTGCATGATCTCCCCTTGTACGGAAAGTGTATCTCTCTGTTGATCGGATTGAAATGCAACCAGGGCAATCCCTTCACCATATTTGGTGTATAAAGTGCGCTGGACAATAAAACTCCCGGCTGACATGGAATATTTCCCATAGATCTTGCTGAAATCCAGATAATGGGATCCCCGCTCGAAGAAACTGATACTTTCCCGAACCACCTTGAAGTGGTCGGAGATGTTATCGATGGAAGCCTTACGGGACAGCAGGGCGAGAGCCTTCCCCCTGAGGATGGCCAGCCGGATGGCCGACAAAGAGTCCATGCCGGGCTCCGAGACCCCTATAAAATAATCCGGCGATGGACTATACCGGGATGGATGAAAGAACCAATCCGGTAGCTGCTGAGGGATTAAAAAATATTGATGAAGAGAGGCGCTGTCTTTTACCCTGGTCTCCTTCTCCATGATCTCCCTGAAGCGGTCATAGTCACCCTCCACCTCATTGCGAACAGCATTTTCCTGGGAACTGGCTATGGCAGCAACCAACTGAAAACCAACAAAAAAAAACAACCAGCGCATGCGTTTCATTTTTTTGAATGCATCGTGTCCCGGTTTGAAATCTGGTGTTCGATAAAACCGAGCTCCGGAATGACAGATCCTACTATTGGACGTCAGGGTATCCCACAGGGGATCTTATTCAACATTCTATCAAACATTATGCCGGGCTGTGTCAGGCGTTAAAACCGTGCCCGGAGAGCAGCCATGAAATTTCTTCCTTGGCCGGCTATACCTGATGAGTAGGGGCGATAACGCACATCCAGGATATTTTCCACCCCAGCCTGTAAGGTCAGATATTCGTTGATATGGTAGGATCCCTTCAGGTTAAGGGTCCACCAAGCCGGTGAGTAAGGCTCATCCATTTCGTTGAGGGCATACATGTGTGTTTTGGACTGTTCACTGGGAGCCAGCTCCTCATTGGATATCTCCCCGTTGTATTTGGCATATACAGCCAACTGCCAGGGGTCCTTGCTGTACTCCAGCTCCGATTGTCCGAAAGTAGGAGCTACATGCCGCAATGGTGTGCCATCGTTATCCTCGCCGTGCGTATAGGTAAGGTTGGTCGAGAAACTGAGTCCCGATCGTATTTCCCATTGACCCTCCACGCTTAAGCCATATATTGTAGCCTGCTCGGCATTGACCACTTTGTGAACCTGACTCAGCACATCGTCATATAAGATCGAATCGCGGCCGTTGAAGGTGGCTTCGCGACGCACCATAGCATCCCTCAGCCAGGTATGAAAGGCTGTAACCTCTACCCGGGCTGAATTGCCTATGTCCTTTTTTACTGCCAGATCCAGGTTATAGGCATACTCCGGTTTGAGGTTCTCATTAGGCATGATGACACTTTCGGGTTCCGAATCAAATACCTTGGCCATATCATCGATGTTGGGCGCGTGAAACCCGGACGAAGCATTCAGGTTAAACTGCCAGTCGTCCTGCGGCCTGTATACCATACCGATGGAGCCATTAAGTGCACCCGTGCTTAGATTCATATGATCAAACGGAAAGTTATAATATCCGGCAGTGGTATCCAATCCCGAGTATATGTCGAAATGGTTATAACGAATGCCGGTGATCATCGTCCATTGATCGCCCAGGTTGTTTTTATAACTCAAATAGGCTGCAAAGGTATTATAATCGTTGTCGCCATTGGGGTAGCGGGTTTGTGTGGGGAGCTCCTCGCCGGTGATGATGTTCTTCCTGCTGGCAGTGGAGTTTAGGGAATTATAAACGTATTCCAGCCCGTAATAAAGCAGATCGTCCCCCACCTCCTTGTCAAAATCCAGATTCATCGACCCTGCCTGTATCTTTTCCGTACGATGTCGAAGCCATTGTTCCCTGTAGCCCCGGTCATGCCGGCTCTCTTCATAATTCTGCAGGGCCAGGGTAAACTGCATATTATCAAAAAATGGATTGGCCTGGTTCAAATTGCCATTCAAGACATGCATCGACCATTGCTGGGGTCCGTAATACCAGGTGGCATTTTTGAGCGTCTCCCCGCTTCGCTGTATCAAACGGTCATACCGTGGAATATCAGAGGTGGTGGAGAAATGAAAACCATAGCTCAGGTTGAAATGACTTCCCGGACGAAAGCGTACCTTCTGCATGAAGTTGAACTGATCGTAACCGGAGGGTACCTGCTCATTGGGATGGGGATTGTCCACGATGGAGTCGGTACCGTTGATGCGTTTAACGTATTGCTCCCGTCTATAATCCGAATGTTTCCAGCTGCCCATCATCTGATGTCCGTAGTCGCTATAGGTCAGGCTCGTTAGCAGGCCCCATTTTTGCCGGCCGTAATTGACATCGATGTGCCCGGTCATCTCATCATTGGCCGATGCGTAACGTACCAGGGCATTGCCGTTTTGCTGGGGCTCTCCCGAAGTGGAGAGTTTGACACTTTTGGTGTGAAAATCCATGACCCCACCCAGGGCATCCGAACCATAGGTAACCGAACCCGGTCCGAATATGACCTCGGAATTTGCTATGGAATGCGGATCCAGGGATATCACATTCTGCAAATTGCCGCTACGGTATATGGCATTGTTCATGCGTACCCCATCCACCACCAACAGCACCGAGTTGGTTGCGAAGCCCCTGATCATCGGACTGCCGCCTCCCAGCTGGCTCTTCTGTATATATACCTCATTGGATGCGCCCAGCAAATCGGCCGCGGTTTGGGGATTTTTGAACTCCACTTCCTGTTTGGAAATGGTGGTGATCTTATTGGGTACCTCCTCCTTATTCTGTTCCCACCGATAAGCCGATACCACAAATCCCTGGAGCTGGATCACCCTTTTTTCCAAAGCGACTGAATAATTCAGTTTCTCAATCTGCCGTTTGGTTCGAACAATGGGTTGATAGGTGGGATGTTGAAAATAAATGGAATCATCGGGAGAAAAGGGTTCCAGATCTACTTTCCCCTGGGGCCCGGTGATGGCAGAACGGGTGCGATCGCTATTGTAAATGGCTACATCTTCAACCGGCTCCAGTGTCTTGGAATCATATACCTTCAACTCCTGAGCGGATAAAGACAAGGGAACCAGCATCAGAATGCCCAACCAAAGAAAAGTTTTGACAGAAATCTTCATAACTTTCACCAAATTTATCCCATTCAACTTAAGATCTCATTATATTTGTGCAATGCGAAGATCATGCCGGGAAATTAGATGATCAAAAATAAGTAAGGATTAATAAAAAGCATGGAAAATTTGTTCATGACACAATGCTGACAAAATGAGAAAAACAATCGCCATCATAGTAGCCATAGTAATTCTGGGGGGACTGGGTACTTTTATCTATCTTCAGAAACAACAAGTGCCGGATTTTAATACATCCCGGCTGGTTTCCTCCGAAGCCGCTTTCTTTATAGATGTTCACGATCCCGTGGAATTCCTGGACAAAATCACGGAAGAAAACAAAATATGGGATGAGCTCTCACAGATTAAATCCATCCAATCGTTCACCCGTCAACTGAACACACTCGATTCGCTTGTGAGTGAAGATGACGCCCTGAGAAATGCCATAAAAGACAAAAGACTCATCATCAGCGCAGAAAAACAGGGCAAAGACCGCATGGGTTTTACTTTTTTCATCAAGACCGGAAATATCAGAGAACAAAAGAAATTAATGGACTACATGGAAACATGGGGTGAGCCAGGACAGGACCAGTTGAAAACCAGGACCTACAATAAAGTCAAGCTTCACAGCCTAAAGAAAAAAGAAGAAACCCTGTTGTCCTTCGCAACCACAAAGGGTGTGCTGATCGCCAGCCGTTCAGAGATCCTGGTGGAACAAGCCATACGGCAGTCCTCTGTGGATAATCCGGTAACTACCGATAGCAGCTTTAAGAAAATAAGAGAGACCGCCGGCAAAAACGTAGTAGGTAACCTGTATATCAATTTCAACCATTTGTACGAACTCCTGGCTTTACCACTGGAGCAAGCATTTCGGGATTATATCGAACAACTCTCCCATTTCGGCAGCTGGTCGGCTTTGGATATGAACATCAAATCCGATGCCTTTTTGTTGAACGGCTTCTCAATGGATGATCCCGAGCGGACAGATGTACTTGACCTATTCACACAGCAAGAGCCGATAAACCTGGAGATAGAAAACGTATTACCGGCCAATACTTCAACATTCATATCCCTGGGCATAAGCGACAAGGAACAATACAAAAACCAATTACACGAGCTCTACCGGCAAAATGGAAGGCTGAATGATTACAGGCAATGGAAGACGCAAATACAGTCGGATTATGGATTCGACCCGGAAAAAACCTTTTACGACCTGCTGCATGAAGAGGCAGGAATAGCATTCCTGAGTGCCAACGCAGCGAATCCCCGACAAAATGCATTTATCATCCTTAAAACCAAAGGCAAACGACAGGCACAGTCCAGTCTGAGCCAGATCAGCAGGAAAGCTGCTGAGCAGGCCGGTGATCAGCCCCATCAAACCAGCCTCCGGATTGATCAGGAGACCCATTACCCCATTTATAAGCTGCCGGTTGAGAACCTGTTTTCCAGGTTATTCGGCACCCTTTTTAAAGGATTTGGGAACAAACACTTCACGCTGCTCGACAATTATGTGGTTTTTAGCAGTTCCCCTGAGATGCTGAAGGAATTCATCTATTCGAACATCCTGAACAAAACCCTCAATCACAACCCCAATTACGAGAGATTTTCGGAGTATCTATCCGATCAGTCCAATTTCCACTTCTATACCAATATGTATCGATCTCCCCACCTGATTGCCCACTACCTGCACGACGACCTCAAAAAAGGCATCGATGAAAACCTCAACCATTTCAGGAAATTTCAGGCGCTGGCCTATCAATTTATGGGAAGCGGAGATATGTGCTACAACAATTTATTCGTCAAATATATACCCCGAATCAGGGAAGAGCCCAAAACCGTATGGGAGACCCATCTGGATACGGCCATCGATTTCAAACCTGCTTTGGTCACCAACCACTATACCGGAAAAAATGAGATATTTGTGCAGGATCTGAACAACAAGATCTATCTGATCAACAATGTAGGAAGAATACTTTGGGAAAAGCAACTGGATGAGCAAATCATGAGCGATGTATATCAGATCGACTATTACCGCAATGGTAAGCTGCAAATGATGTTCAACACCCGCAATAAGATCCACCTGATCGACCGCAACGGCAACTACGTGGAAAGGTATCCGGTGAGCCTGCCCTCGCCAGCTACAGCTCCTGTGGCTGTGTTCGATTATGAAAACAACAGGGAATACCGGATCTTTATACCCTGCGAGAACAAGAAAATTTATGACTTCTCCAAGGATGGAGACATCATCCCCGGCTGGCAGTTTGACCAGACAGACACCCGGGTAACCAACAGAGTTCAGCATTTCCGCGTCAAGACTAAGGATTATATCGTTTTTGCCGATCAGTACCGCATCTACATCCTGAACCGCAGAGGACAGATAAGAGTGAGACTGGAAGAGCAATTCGCCCGCTCTAAAAACAACCTGTTCGTGCTCGAGCCCAGGTCTTCGGAAAACCCACCCCGGTTGGCTACTACCGACAGGAATGGCACTGTCAGATATATAAGATTCAACGGAGAGGTGAACGCCCTGGATATGGGTGAATATTCACCCGGACATTACTTCGATTATCAGGATATTGACAGCGACGGCCTGAAGGACTTCATCTTCCTGGATGATAACACCCTTGAAGTGAAGGACCGAAGCGGGGAGGAAATCTACTCCAGTGAGCTGGAGGCTGAAATAACTGATCCTCCCATCCATTTCTACTTCTCATATCAAGACCGGAAAATTGGTCTGGTATCCGACCAGCAAAATCAAATATACCTGTTTAACCCAAATGGCGAACTTTATGAAGGATTCCCCCTGAGAGGCAGCACCCCCTTCAGCATTGGATATCTCGATGATGCAGGCAAGGATTTTCACCTGATAGTTGGAAATAAATACAACTTTTTGTACAATTACAACGTAATAGGCAAGTAAGCAGTGCTTTATAAACTTACCTAACTTCCTTTTTATGAATGGCTTAACATCTCCTGTTATAAGACTTTCCTCTTTCTTGTTCATCATGATCCTGTTTGCATTGAGTGGTTGTTTGGAAGATAAATTCGACTTTAACCGGCTATCCACCGATATGGAAATATCCCCCACTTTCTCGGCTCCCCTGGTAAAGGGATCCATTTCGCTGGAAGACCTGGTGGATAGTGACGGCGAGAACATCGTTTACGATTCGTCTGATGCCCAGGGGCCTTTCCTGAAGTTCGTTTACCGGGAAGACAGCATTTTCTCTTACAGCGGAAGTGACTTCTTTGGCGTGAATGAATCGGGCAGCGATTCCTACACCCTGGGCAACATTGAAATAGACGATTTCGGGCCGGTTGAGGATACGGTTACCCTCCGGCAGATCGTAGATCATGCAGTTACGCGATCCTACGAGGCCACATTGATCGAAAGTGCTGACGGCAGTTCCATCACTTTTCCGGAGATCAGTGAAGAAGACTCGATGGCCATATCAGGGGAATATGAGGCTGAAGAGATCGACAATTTTCGCTATGCCGTTCTGGAAAGCGGAGAGGTAGAGCTTCAGATGACTAATGAGCTTCCGGTAGAAGTGACAGCCGAGTTTCTGCTTAAGACAAGGGTTATGGACCCAACGGGATCTTATGTTGAAGAGGATCTGGCCATAGAAAGGGTTGAATTTTCAAATGTAGCCTCCAAAGCCAGTAAGACACAGACCATTGATCTGTCGGGGCAAAAGCTTGGATCGATACTCTACATCACTGAACTGGCAATCAGTACTCCGGGAAGCACCGATCCGGTGTACATCGATCTGGACGGTCAGTATATCAGTATGGAAGCCCAGGCCAGGGACCTGGTCATCTCCGACGGTGAGGTGATGATCGAGGATCAGTCCCTTAATAATCAAACAACCCGGGTTGGCACAGGTTATTCAGGCGATAAACGCCTGGATACGGTAAGGCTGGCGGGTGGCGAGATCAGCTATACCATCGAAAACAACACCGATGTGGCCGCTACCCTGGAATTCGTATTGCCCAGCACCATCGACCTTTCCACCGGCAATCCCCTGACGATCACTCAGGATCTGCAACCCCGCACCACCATCGACAGCGGGTTGGATCTGGCCAATACTGAAACCCTGCTAAACGGAGCCGATTCGGTTCCCATACAATACAACCTGCAGCTGGAAGCCTCACAAAACTTTGTGGAGTTCCATTCCAGCGATCAGGTAAGTTTCAGCTACAACATCGATCTGGGGAGTGAAGACGCCGAATACATCAGCGGCTTCTTCGGTCAGGAAACCATTGATTTCCCCCAACAGGAGCTTGAAACAGACCTGGATCTGTTCGATAAGTTCACAGGCGATTTCACCTTGACCAGCCCAAGCATCCGGCTTTTCTATCAAAATTCCATCGGTATTCCCTTCACTGCCGATCTGGAGCTAATGGCGGAATCGGGCACCCAACAGCAGGATCTACATGAGGGCGGTGCAGATGGATTACTTGAATTCAGACATCCGCTCGATCCGGGAACGGTGCTCAATGACACCCTGGTTATTGATAAAAACAACTCCGACATTGATCAATTCGTATCGCTGCCCCCACATCGCATTCTTTTTGACGGAGCAGGATACATCAATTACAACAAACCCTCAACCACATATAACTACCTGACTTCCCAAACCACAGTACAGGTTGGAATGGAGATGGACCTGCCCCTGGAACTGAAAACATCGGGTATGACATACCGCGACAGCTTCGCCTTCGAAATAGATGCAGACTTCGACGAAGATGTAGACTTTAACGAAGCAGTGAATCTCTTCGGTAAGTTTTCCAATGAATTTCCCTTTAGCATTGACTTGCAACTCATATGCCGCGATTCAACCACCAACCAGGATCTGCTGCAGCTGGAAGCCCTCGATGAAGACGGCACCCCCGTTCAAACCCTGAAGGCACCACAATTAGATGCTTCCGGACGGGTTGCTGCTCCCAGTGAAAACCTGGTCTACTTCAGAATCCATGAAGACGAGATAGAACAGCTCAAACAAACCAATCAGCTGGTCATTATAGCCTCAGTTGCTACTTCAGGAGATAAAGGGGTGAAATTCTACACCGACTATACCCTCGACTTCCGTATCGGTATCGATGAAGCAGCAACGACATTAGACTTGTAAAATCCCGCATCCCATGATAAAGAAAGCAAAAAGATTACTGATATTCGTCCTCTTTTCCCTGACCATCCCTTTGGTTTCTTCTGCCCAGGAAACCAACACCATGTACTTTATGCCCAGGCTGCCGCAAATGTCATTTATGAACCCTGCTTTTCAGCCTGAATGCAATTTTTATCTGAGTCTGCCGGGCGTATCAGAGGTTAACCTTAACCTGGGCAACAACAGTCTTACCTACAATGACGTCATTTTTGACAGCCCGGTGAATGATTCGCTGATCACGTTTCTGCACCCTCAGGCCGATCCGTCCAATTTCCTCAGCCAGCTGAATCCCTCCAATGATCTGTTCACCGAATTCTCCACCAACATCTTCGGATTTGGCTTCCGGGCAGGACCCGGTTACTTCACTTTTCACGTCAAGGAACGCTCGGAACTCAATTTCTCCTATCCCAAAGACTTCATGACCTTTTTGCTGGAAGGCAACCAGCAGATGCAAGGCCAGACAATGGATTTTAACCATTTTAACCTGTTCACCAACCACCACCTGGAGTATTCCCTGGGTTATGCGGGTAAGGTTGGCGACAAACTGGGATTCGGGGTGCGGCTGAAATACCTCAACGGCCTTGCCAATCTCCAGTCAGAGGAGTTCGACTTACAGATGTACACAAGTGCTTCGGGGGATTCACTTGCCTTAAACACCAATATTGACATGCGGGGGTCGGTGCCTGTGGAAGTGGCTACCGACAGCCTGGGTTTTATAGAAGAGGTAAGTGATCCCTTCCATAGTATCCCTGAAGAGGGTGAGCCTCCTGAAGAAACAGAACCTACGCTATCCGACCTTTTTGCCAATCCCGGAATAGCCTTGGATTTTGGCGTTTCCTACCAGCTGACCGACCAGCTGGAGATCTCGGCCAGTGTCACCGATCTGGGCTTCATCAATTACAATAAGGATGTGCACAACTACACCATTCATGGAGAAGATATTGCCTTCACCGGGGTCGATGTAAGTTCGGAATTCGATGACGGGGAAAACAACTTTGATCCGGCCCAACAAATGGCAGATTCTCTGAAGGAACAAATTCAGTTTTCTTACGCTGAAAATCAATTTCTGCATTTTCTTGGACCCCGGATTTATGTGGGCGGGAACTACAGTTTAAGTGACCGGGTAGATCTGGGCCTGGTATCCAGGACCCGGTTTTTTGGCGGAGAAGTAAAGCAGAGTTTTACCCTCTCGGCCAATACGCGACCCATCCGTGGTGTTTCTTTTTCAGCCAGCTATTCTGTGATGAACCGGGCTTACAACAACCTGGGACTGGGCTTGGGCCTGCGGTTGGGTCCTTTCCAGGTTTACACGGTCAGCGATGTGCTATCGGCCGGGTTGTGGCCCGAAAACACCCGCGCTTTCAACCTGCGTTTTGGGCTCAATTTTGTCTTTGGCTGCAACAGGGAAAAACGGTTGCTGGATGACCAACCGATGATCCGATGATCCGATGATCGGCCGATTGTCAAACAATTTAACGAAGGGTGAGTTTAACTCCCTTAAGCCACAGTTCAGTGCTTTCCCTGAGCTGGTCAAAACCTTCGTTGGCACCGCCCTTACGGCTTCCACCTCTGCGGTTTCCTCCATAGGGTATCATCCCTCCGGGACTTCCTATGCCCGATGGACGGTCCGGAGCATCCAGGTGGCCGGTAACAAAACCAATGCTCAGCTTTTTCTCCCCCCGCAACGGTGTATCAAAGATCCTGGCAAAGGGAATACGTGCTTCATAACTCACACCGCTAGAGGATTGGGCTCGGATGCCCACCCGAATATCCTCCGATTTGTTCACATCCACCTGCTGCCTGTCCTTCCCATCAAAATCAAGCAAAAGCATGTGCTTGCGATCGGTGGTTCGCAGGAACCTCCTGGAATCTTCCGGCCTCGCCTGTCTCGCCCTTAAGGGTAGATCTTTATCTTCCTCCCTCTCGGGCAAAGGTAACCGCTCCTTTTTAGGTATGGGATAACGGATGCCCCTTTCCCTTTTCTTTTTGGCGGTAGTATCCAGCCACAGTGTCAGACCAAAAGCCATGATTTTCCGCTCAACAAGCGGATCTTTGGTCTGCAGGGCCACATATAAATAACGTTGGTCATGAGTTACACCATAAAACAATTGGCTTCGGTTGTCATAGGTGAGTTGATTGGACCATTCATTCAGTGAAGAATCCACGACAATGCCCTCGGGCTGATAGCTGCTGCTTATGTTATGCACTGTATTGCTACAGCCCATCATCATTATAAAAACAAAAAGCAAGCCTGTCAAGGTAAAAAGGCTAAGTTTGATAATTCTATGGCTCATGACTTTCAGATTTGATGCAGTAACTTGCACCCAAGTTACCTATTTCTATTTACAATGCACAATATTTTTTCCGGCAAAAACAAAAAGTGGTCCAATCTGTTCATCAGAAGAGAAAATCACGAGAAAACGCCATAAAAACAGAAGCTATGAAATTTGCAAAAGACGTGACGGAACTGATCGGAAACACTCCTTTGGTTCGTTTGAACAAGGCAAAGCAGCAGCATGCAGCCCATATCCTGGCAAAGCTGGAATACTACAATCCCGGGAGTTCCGTAAAGGACCGGCTTGGGTTTGCCCTGATCGATGATGCAGAGCGCAGGGGCAAGCTTCAGGAAAATTCGGTGGTGATCGAACCCACCAGCGGCAACACAGGTATTGGATTGGCGATAGCGTGTGCCGTGAAAGGTTATCGCCTGGTCGTCACCATGCCGGAAAGCATGAGTATGGAACGCCGCACCCTGATTGAAGCCTTTGGAGCTGAGATCGTGCTTACCCCGGCAGAAGAGGGAATGAGGGGCTCTATTGAAAAGGCACATCAACTGGCCGATCAATATACTCACACCTATATTCCCATGCAATTTAAGAATCAGGCCAATGTAGAGATGCATAAACGTACCACTGCCCTGGAGGTGTGGAACGACACCGACGGTCAGGTAGACATCTTTGTGGCGGGAGTAGGTACCGGTGGCACCATATCCGGAGTAGGTGAAATATTAAAGCAGAAGAAACCAAACGTACAGGTAGTAGCGGTAGAACCCGCGGGATCCCCTGTTCTCTCAGGTGGAGAACCAGGGAAACATAAGATACAGGGTATTGGTGCGGGATTCATCCCCGACATCCTGAACCGGGAAGTCATAGATGAGGTGTTCACCGTGGAAAACGAACAGGCTATAGAAACGGCACGGTATCTGGCAAGAGAGGAAGGTATATTCAGCGGGGTCTCCTCCGGCGCCATCATCCATGCTGCTATGGAGATCGGAAAAAGAGAGTCAAGCCGGAATAAAAATATAGTAGCCATCGTTTGTGATACCGGTGAACGTTACCTGAGCACCCCATTGTATAACCCTGATAAAAAATGAGATGGACAACAGACCAACCCGACAAATAGAAAAAACCATACAGACCCTCTCCGATCCCAATCTGTACCGGATGGTATACATGCCCGGGCATGGCAAACCTCTGCCATCAGTCAGGCAATTGGCTGATATCATCGAAAACATCCGTGCCATCCTTTTTCCCGGATTTTTCGGCGAAAACCGCCTGCAAAGCCATACCCTTCCATATCATATTGGCAAGCGGATAGATGAGTTGTATGAGCACCTGAGTGAACAGATCAGAAGGGGCATCTGTTTCGGCTGCCCCAACCAGAACTATGAACAATGCCAAAAATGTAAGGATCGCGCTCCAATACGGGCCGGCGATTTTATAGAAAAGCTTCCGGAGCTCAGAAATAATCTGGAAGATGACATACAGGCCACCTATAATGGAGATCCGGCTGCTGAAAGCACAGAAGAGATCATCTTCAGCTACCCGGGCATCCATGCCATCACCAATTACCGCATCGCGCACGCACTACTGGAACTGGAGGTGCCCCTGCTGCCCCGTATCATAACCGAGATGGCCCATTCAAAAACAGGCATCGACATCCATCCCCATGCCATCATCGACCGGAGTTTTGTTATTGATCACGGAACGGGAGTGGTGATCGGAGCAACCAGCCAAATCGGAAAAAACGTCAAGCTCTACCAGGGCGTTACCCTGGGGGCCAAAAGCTTTCCTTTGGACGAAAATGGCCACCCCATTAAAGGCATTGCCCGGCATCCCATTGTCGAAGATGATGTGATCATTTATGCTGAAACCACCGTTTTGGGACGTGTAACCATCGGCAGGGGTTCCATTATCGGCGGCAACGTATGGCTTACCCGGAGTATCCCTCCCCGCTCCCGGATCATGCAGCAAAAAGCCCAAACCATGAATTTTGCCAATGGGGAAGGGATATAAAAATGTGGGAAGGTCTGATGTGGAAGGTCTGAGTTTTGTAGGTTTTATCAATACGCTGCCATTTCTTTTAGTGGAATCAAAGTTGGGAAATGGATGGTTCCTATTGATTGAGAAATGGATTGTAAGATTGTGAATTTATCAAATTGTTCCTGTCCGATTCCAATTTTTAAGACATCTATCATGCTGTAATATAACGATTTAAAGACCTAATGAGGATCTTCTTACCTTCTTAATCTTCCTTCCCACCAGTTGGTACCAGCTTCCAGAAATAATCCCAAAATTTTATTTTTTCCCATGCATCAAAGGCCGCGGTGATGTCGTCCCTTGGAATGGGATTTGAAAATACCGAACAGTATTGTTCAATATCGAACAATATGAGCAGGTAACTTCCTATGCGGATTTTTTATAAAACACTGAAAAACAATTTACTAATAAAGACGGCATTGTATTTGTTGTCATGGATAAAAAAGCATAAAAATGAGGATTGTGAAAACATTTACAGCGGTTCTATTGATATTGGGAAGTTTATTTCAGGCACAGGCAGACGGGGAAGGGGATAAAATATACTTTGCCACCCGTATTGACCAACAAGCGCCGGACATAGACGGGAATTTCGCGGATGCCTCCTGGCAATCGATCAACTGGCACAACCATTTCATTCAGACAGCGCCCTATGAGGGAAAAATGCCCTCCCAGGATACCCGTTTTAAGATTCTCTACGACAACGATTATCTCTATGTTGCTCTGAGAGCTTATGACAGCAATCCGGACAGCATCGTTCGCAGGCTATCCCGAAGGGACAACCTGGAGGGGGATCAGATGGGACTGCAGATCGACAGTTATAACGATGACCGCACCGCCTTTTGTTTTTTTGTCAGTGCAGCGGGTGTCAAGACCGATTGGATCATCACCGATGATGGCATGAATAAGGATTATAACTGGGATCCCATATGGTATGTAGAAAGCCGTATCGACTCATTGGGATGGAAAGCGGAGATGAAAATTCCTTTTGAACAGCTGCGATTCAGCAAAAAGGGCGATCAGAAATGGGGGCTACAGGTCAAAAGAACCATATACCGCAATGACGAAGAGGTATTATGGAACATGATCCCTCAGGATGCCGGGGGCTGGGTAAGTGAATTTGGCTCCATGAAGGGACTGGATGATATTGAGCCTCAAAAGGAAAGGGCCATCACACCTTACACGGTAGCCAGGATGGAACGATTCAAAAAGCAGCCGGACAATCCGTTCGCTTCAGAGGGTCGCCAGGGCCATTGGGATGTCGGGGTGAACGGCAAATTTGGCATCACCAACAACCTAACTCTGGACATGGCTATCAATCCGGACTTTGGACAGGTAGAGGCCGACCCTTCTCAGGTAAACCTCACTGCTTATGAGACATTCTTCAAAGAGAAAAGACCCTTTTTTATAGAAGGGCAGAGCATCATGAATTTTCGGCTCATGCAAATGGGTGACTTCATGAACGACAACCTGTTTTATTCACGCAGAATTGGACGGGCCCCTCATCATTCGCCATCCACCGAAGCCGGTGAATATGCCTATACACCCGATAACACTTCCATCCTCGGAGCCTTGAAGCTCACCGGCAAAACCCGCAATGGATGGTCGCTTGGCGTAATGGAAAGCATGACGGCACGAGAACAAGCTACCATAAAAGATGGCAGCCACACGCAGCATTCAACAGTGGAACCCCTGACCAACTATTTCCTGGGCCGGGCTCAGAAAGATTTCAACCAGGGACAATCCATGCTGGGGGGAATTTTCACCGCAGCAAACCGAAAGATAGAGGCAAGTCATCTGGATTATTTACATGACCAGGCTTATACAGGAGGCATCAATTTCAAACATCGATGGGATGACAGAAGTTACATGTTTTCTTTCCGGGGCATATTCAGCCACGTAAGGGGAAGCCAGGATGCCATCATCCGCACCCAGACTTCCTCAGCCCGGTATTTTCAAAGACCGGATGCTTCCCACCTGAAGCTTGACAGCTCCAGAACATCCCTTTCCGGTCACGGAGCCAGCATGATGCTGGCCAAATTCGGCAAGGGCCATTTCCGCTATGGGTTGTTTCTCAACTGGAAATCACCAGGTCTGGAGCTGAACGATATGGGATATCAGCGGGATGCCGATCAGATCGCCCAACTGGGATGGGTGCAATACCGGCTCTGGGAACCCTTTTCCCTATTCAGAAACATGCAAATAAACCTCAATCAATGGAGATTATGGGATTACAGCGGCCAGCACCTGGTTTCCGGTGGTAACATCAATTTTCACAGTCAGTTTACCAATTATTGGGATCTGGCACTCAACATCAGTGCCAACACCCCCTCTTTCTCTAAATCTGAACTCCGGGGCGGCCCGATGCTCAAGGAGCCTGCTTCGTTGAGTTACTGGATCAATCTGAAAACCGATCCGAGGAAAAAATTGTCTTTTAAACTGGGCAACAGCCAAAGCTGGAGCCAATACCAGCACGCCCACAGCAAGAACATCTGGAGTGATATATCCTACCGCCCGCACCATACCCTGGAGATAACTTTAAGTCCATCCCTGAATATTCAGCACGACAACATGCAATTTGTAGATATAAAGGATTACGAGGGTCAAAAGAAGTACCTGATGGCCCAAATCGACCGGAAGACATTCAGTCTCTCCATGCGCTTAAACTTCAGCCTTACTCCTGATATCTCCCTGCAGTTTTGGGGGCAACCTTTTATCGCCTCCGGCGATTATTCCGAATTTAAGAGGATCACCGATCCGGATGCTTCCGTTTACAGAGCGCGTTTCAGCACTTTCAGTGAGGAACAGATATCACCAGGGGATAATGTTTACCGCATCGATGAAGACCGCAACGGTGTCATAGACTATACGATCAGGGATCCCAATTTCAACGTTTTGCAATTCAAATCGAACCTGGTAGCCCGCTGGGAATATTCCCCCGGGTCAACCCTGTATCTGGTGTGGTCGCAGAACCGAAACGGCTTCCATCCCACCGGCCGGTTTGCCTTTGGCAATGATTTTCAGGATCTGTTCAGCATCTATCCCAGGAATGTATTTCTGGTTAAGTTCACCTACCGGCTGGGCCTGTAAAGTTCAGGACCCAACACCCGTCGAAGCGGGGTTGGGTCTTCAGGTGAAACATTTCGCACGAGACCCGGCAGGAGACCTTCATTCATCAATCCCTTCCAGGAAGAAGAAAAAAGCATATTCACGGGCAACCTCCCGGAGGGCTTCAAAACGCCCCGAAGCACCACCATGCCCTGCTTCCATATTGGTATGAAGCAGCAACAGATTGTCACCGGTTTTGTGGTCGCGCAGCTTAGCCACCCACTTGGCAGGCTCCCAGTACTGCACCTGTGAATCGTGCAATCCGGTGGTCACCAGCATATTGGGATACTCCTGTTCCTTCACATTGTCATAAGGTGAATAGGAGAGCATATATTCGTAGTATTTTTCTTCCTTGGGATTGCCCCACTCATCAAACTCACCGGTGGTAAGGGGTATGCTTTCATCCAGCATGGTGGTGACCACATCCACGAAAGGAACAGCGGCAACCATGCCGTTGTAGAGCTCGGGCTGCATGTTGACGACGGCGCCCATCAGCAAGCCACCGGCACTCCCTCCCATGGCGTAGAGATGATCGGGGCTGGTATAGCCCTCTTTGATCAGGTGCTCGGCACAATCATTGAAATCGGTAAACGTGTTCCGCTTGTTCAAGAGCTTACCATCCTCATACCATTCCCGGCCCAGGTACTGACTGCCCCTGACGTGGGCTATGGCAAAAATAAAACCCCGGTCGAGCAGACTTAACCTGTTGGAACTGAAACCGGCATCACGTGTATAACCATAGGAACCATATCCATAGAGCAGGGTGGGATTGCTGCTGTTTAGCCCGATGCCCTTCCGGTAAACCATGGAGATGGGGATTTTTTTGCCGTCATCGGCCTCAGCCCATAAACGCCTGGCTTCATAGTTGTCGGGGTCAAAATCTCCCAGCACCTCATCCCTTTTCTTTAGCTCACGCTCGCGGGTTTTCATATTATAATCATAAGTAGAATTGGGAGTGGTCATGGAACTGTAGGTAAAGCGCAGTTTCTTGCTATCAAAATCAGGGTTGTTGGAAATATAGGCTGCATAAACCTCCTCATCGAAATCGATGTAATATTCTTCTCCCCATTTCCAGGGGATTACCCGCAGCCTGGTGAGTCCATCCTTGCGTTCATCCACTACCAGGTAATCACTGAAGATCTCAATGCCGTCGAGCAATACATTTTCGCGGTGGGGAATCACTTCTTGCCAGTATTCCTTGCGGCTGTTCGCGACAGGAGCCTTCATCAGACGGAAATTCCTGGCCTTCCAGTTGGTGACGATGTAAAAATCATCGCCGAAATGAGAAACCGAATATTCCAGGCCCCTTTCGCGAGGCTGAACAATAGCGAATTCGCCTTCGGGCTCATCGGCATCCAAATAACGGTATTCATCAGACATGGTGCTTCCGGATGCGATCATGATGTATTGATCCGATTTGGATTTATACACCGAGGTGCTATAGGTTTCATCATCCTCATGAAATATCTCCCTGTCATTTTCAAAGCTCGTTCCCAGCTTGTGGCTGAAAATTTTATGGGAGCGCAAGGTCCCTTCTTGTTTTTGAGTATAGAAAAGGGTTTTGTTGTCATTGGCCCATACGGCCCGGCCGGTGGTCATAGGGATGGCATCTTCATAAATCTCACCTGTTTCCAGGTTTTTTATATGGATGATGTATTTTCTACGGCTCACCGTATCCACCCCATAGGCGAGCAGCCTGTTGTTGGGACTAACGCTCAACCCGGCGACCCGATAAAAGGAGTATCCTTCAGCCATTTGATTCACATCCAGCATAATCTCCTCTTCGGCCTCCAGCGAACCCTTCTTCCTGCAATAGATCGGATACTGCTTGCCCTCCTCGTAACGGGAATAATAGTAATAACCATTCTTCTTATAGGGTACGGACTGATCATCTTCTTTGATCCTGCCCTTCATCTCCTGAAAAAGAGCTTCCTGTAAATCCTCGGTGGGCTTCATCATCGCCTCTGTATATTCATTCTCAGCCTTCAGATAGTCAATCATCTGCTGATCATCCCGCTGGTTCAGCCAGTAATAATTGTCAACCCTTGTATCACCGTGTATGGTAAGTTCTTTGGGTTGCTTTTTGGCATCTGGTGGTTGGATATCTTTCATTTTACGATCCTTTTTGCAGGCTATTGATGTAAAGAGCAGGGCTGCTATGAGCATAGTAAGCACACCGGGAGCGATTCGTTTGTTCATGGTGATCAGTTTTTGAATTAGTATAAAGGAGGTTGGTCAATGAAAGATAAAAGTAATATTTTTTAGCCAAATACAAGAACTTCAACCCAATTTTCCGGATGCATTCATCGCGGGTTGAATAGATTTCAAACCCTGTTTCCGATCTCAAAAATGCGAGGAAATAATTACATGCAGCAGATCAGGAGGGAGCCAGGAATCTTTTAATGATGTCGGTAAGATCCTTTTCAGAGATGGGTTTGGAAATATAATCATCGCAACCTGCTTCCAGTGCTTTCTGTTCATCTCCCGACAAGGCAAAAGCAGTTTGAGCAATAACAGGAAGAAACGGTTTGATGCGCTTGATCTCGCGTGTCGTTTCCAGTCCATCTATACCGGGAAGCTTGAGATCCATCAATACCATATCGCAATGTTCTTCTCTGATATGATCAAGGGCCCTTTCTCCGGTAAATACGTGTTTGACCTGAATGTTTAATCCGGGAGTATCCATCATGCTGATGAGTTCCTTAATATAAAGTATGCTGACGCGGTCGTCTTCCACAATCAGGATACGCCTGGGTCTGTCATTTTTATTTTCTCTTTGGCTTTCAGAGGCATTTTCCTCCTGACCCTTTGTTCCTTGATGATCTGAATCTGGTGTCATGGAATAAATTTTCCCATCCCGGTTGGTCTGTTCAGGGTATGTTACCTTCTTGTTGAACACCTCCTTCTTGCGCAGTCTCTTTTCTTCCTGCCTAAACTTGATCAATTCTTGATGCACATCCATTATCCGTAATTGATTCATGCGTTAACGCTCATTATCTATATATAAGGACTTTCCGTAAAGAAGTTATAGCCTTTTAGACAAAATCATCCCGATCATTGATAAACTTTGCAGATATAAAGGTCAACATATATTTATTATCTTTATTGAAATTTTACAATCATCAACACCAATAAGCAGACCCTTTTGGCCGCAAAAGAGTTGGAATTTTCATCAACAAACAAAAGCCAATCATAAAAAAATCAACCACCATGAAAAAAATCTTTCTTCTTACCACTTTGTTTTTAGGCGGGATGATGGTCCTGGGTCAGACCGCTGAAGAAACGCTATTACTGAGAAGTCCCTCAGTCAGCCCATCCGGGGTATGCTTTGCCTATGGCGGTGACATCTGGACAGCTGACAAAAATGGCAATTATGTTCAGCGACTCACCGTCCATCCGGGTGTAGAAAGCAGACCCATGTTTTCTCCCGATGGCAAGTGGGTAGCTTTTTCCGGCAGTTATGAAGGCAACACCGATGTTTACGTAGTTCCCACTGAAGGAGGGATGCCCAAACGCATTACTTATCATCCCTCCACGGACATCCTCCGGGGGTGGAAGGGCAATGGTGAACTGATCTTTGCCTCCTCCAGGGAATCGAACAGCGGCAGGTATACCAAATTGTTCACTGTAGAGCGGGAAGGCAGCCTGCCACAGGCCATGCCCATTCCCGAGGCTCATCAGGGCAAGGTCTCGCCACAGGGAGGCTACACCGCCTATATCAAAAACCCCGATCCCTCCGAAGGCATTGGGACCTACCGTCCCTTCAAGCATTACCGGGGTGGCAACACACCGAAGATATGGATCTTCAACAACGCGACCTATGAGATAGAAGAGATACCTCCTGCCGGCTCCAACAATACCCATCCGGTATGGACAGATGAGCAAACGGTATGGTTTCTTTCCGACCGCAACGGATACAGCAACATTTTCCGTTACGACCGGCAAAGCGGGCAGGTCAGCCAAATAACGAGCTTCGAGGATTTCCCGGTAAAAAATCTATACGCCAACGGGCCAACCCTTGCCTTTGAGCAAGGCGGAAGGGTTCACCTGTATGATGTGAAGCAGCAATCGGTCAACACCCTGCACATCAAGGTCAATCCAGACATACCCTATAAACGGGCCCATTATGAGGAAGGCAGGGATTACATCCGTCAGTTTGACCTTTCTCCCACGGGTGTAAGGGCCGTGATGGGCGTTCGTGGCGATATTTTCACCATTCCGGCAGAGAAAGGTGACATACGCAACATCACCGAATCACCGGGGACCCACGATCGTTTTCCCGCCTGGTCGCCCGACGGGCAAAAGATAGCCTGGTTCTGTGATGCCACAGGTGAATACCGCCTGATGATCAATGACCAGAAGGGAGCGGGCGAACCATCCAGCATTGCCTTCGAGGACCCTTCCTTCTACCATGGCCCATGGTGGTCGCCCGACAGCAAGAAACTGGTATTCTATGACAAACATCTGAACCTTTATTACCTGGATCTGAATGAGAAGCAACCGGTTCAAATCGACCGGGACATCTATGCCAATCCCATGCCCAAGTTCACCCCCGACTGGTCACCCGACAGCAAGTGGATCACCTATACCCGGCGTCTGGAAAACCAGCTGAGTGCGGTCTTTGTCTATAATGTGGAAACCGGCCGGCGCCACCAGGTCACCGATGGCATGAGCGAGGCTACTTATCCCACCTTCGGTGCCGAGGGCAAATATCTTTTCTTTGCTGCCAGCACGGACTTTGGGTTGAACGCCAGCTGGCTCGATATGAGCAACTACCCACACCGGGTCACCAGCAGCTTGTATGCTGCCGTGCTTCAGAAAGACGAGCCTTCCCCTTTTGCCCCCGAAAGCGACGAAGAAGAACCTGAGAAGAAAAAAGAGGAGAAAGAAAAACAAGAAAACGACAACCCTGAAGATAAAAAAGTTCAGATCGATTTTCAGCACCTCGACCAACGCATTGTTTCATTGCCTGTTCCTACCCGATCCTATTCCGAGCTGGAAGGTGCTGTAAGCGGCAAATTGCTTTACCGGGAGGATGTGCCCGATAAGCCCGGATATGTGCTCCATGCCTTCGACATGGAAAAAAAAGAAGATGAGATTTACCTGGATGGGATACGCGGTTACTCCCTCAGTGCCAACGGTAAAAAGATGATCTATGCCTCCCTTTCCGGCGATTATGCTATTGTCGATGCCACTGCCCAACCCGAACCAGGCAAGGGCACCCTCAACCTCTCCGGTATGAAGGTCCATGTCGTTCCGGAAAAGGAATGGCAGCAGATGTTTGACGAGCTATGGAGAATTGAACGCGATTATTTCTATGTCGAAAACATGCATGGGGTCGACTGGAAGGCTGTAAAGGCAAAATATGGCAAGTTCCTTCCCCATGTTGGTCACCGGGAAGATTTGAATTACCTGTTTGCTATGATGATGGGCGAGATGGTGGTGGGGCACAACTACGTTGGCGGGGGTGATATGCCTGAACAGGAGGGTGTTCAAACCGGCCTGCTGGGGGCGGATTATGAAGTGGTCAACAACCGCTACCGCATCAAAAAGATCTATTCAGGCCTCAACTGGAACCCCTCGTTCAAGGCACCACTCACCCAGCCTGGCGTGGATGTTTCCGAGGGAGACTATATTCTGGAAGTGGATGGTGAACCCCTGACAGCAGAAAAGAACATCTACAGCCTTTTCCAACATACCGTAGGCAAACAGGTAAACCTGAAAGTCCATTCTGAACCGACCCTGGAAGGGGCCCGTCAGGTAACGGTGGTACCGGTAGAAAGCGAGCGGAACCTGCGCAACATGAACTGGGTCGAGGGCAACCGAAAAAAGGTCAATGAAATGACCGATGGCCGGGTAGCCTATGTATATATGCCCAATACAGGCCAGGGCGGTTATACCTTCTTCAACCGGTACTATTTCTCTCAACTGGACAAGGAGGCGGTGATCATCGATGAACGATTCAATGGGGGCGGTTCGGCAGCCGATTATGTGATCAACCTGCTCGACCGGCAGATAACGAACTATTGGGGGTCACGCGACGGCAAAGTCTCTAGCACACCCGGTGCCGGAATTTTCGGGCCCAAGGCGATGATCATCAATGAATATGCTGCCTCCGGCGGCGACCTGATGCCTTTCCTGTTCAAACAAAAAGAGCTGGGACCGCTGGTGGGTCAGACCACCCTGGGCATCCTGGTGGGCATCTATGGATACCCCACCCTGATGGACGGCGGCTATGTGACTGCCCCGCGGTTCGGCATCTTCTCCAAAGACGGGGAATGGATCATCGAAAACGAAGGGGTGCACCCCGATGTGGAGGTGGAAA
>JAGXLL010000003.1 GCA_018334675.1 Bacteroidales bacterium
CATCCAGGTAATGATCAATGATCTGTTCAAAATCCTCCACATCAAAGTAATAATGCTCTCCCTGTCCAATCATCCTTTCGTATCTGGACAGCAAGTCGTCAAACTGATTGTCGTCGAAATAGTTATGTGGATGACTTCCTTCCATAAAAACGGTTTTAAATCGCTGTAAATCTATAAATAATTTTGCTACCCACAAGCCACAACTGCGGAAACCTTATTCACGTTTTGTCAACACGCTGTTATCGGGACATGATGCTGTCGAAATGACTATGAGCCTTTATCTGGAAGCCAGTCAGATCCTTCCAGATATCCGAATCCTGCAGATTTTTTCCCAGACTGCTCATCAAGGTATCCACCTGGCGCTTGAAATTTTCGGCTGAGCGCACATATTTGGCTTTGGTCTCCTTAGAACGGATCTTACCGTACATCTCATAAAGTCCATAATAAGCCTCATTCAACCTGACAAGTTTGATGGCTGTTTGATGTCCATAAAGGGAAGTCAATACCCTGATCAATGTACGATCGGGGTCGCAGGCCGAGGCATTCCACATACAGGCTGCCAGGGTGCGGAGGCTGATCCGGTCCAGGGCACTGCCGGGGTCCAGATCGGCATAGAAACCTTTCCCCTCCCCTAAAAACAGGTTGCCGGGCAACTCAAGACTAAAATGCCCAAACAAGCTGCTCATACGGGCTTTACCGGGATAAGCCCTCAGAAACTCCTGCCTCGAGTAGGGATGAATATCGAGGCTAAAAAACACCGGATCCTTGCCGATGCTTTTGCGGATATAATGCAGCTCCGAGGGGTCCACGATCAGGGGATGGGCAACGCTACCCGACCATAAAAACTCCACCTCGGGAGGTACTTTGCGGAACAGCTCCTTCAGAAAAAGTTCCCCCCTTCCATGGCTTCTAAGAATGCATTGGGTATTGTGCCAGATGGGCATATAACCAACCTCAACCTCATCATTCGTACGCTGGGCTATTTCACGAATCAATTGTGAGTGAATATCCAGCAGGTTGCGGTAGTGGGCATAGGAAGCATTTGGTCTGTTTTTCAATACACAATTCCCTTTTCCTGTTCCGGCGAGGATTTGGTCCATCCTGAGCACGACCCTTCTGAAGTGATTTTTTTGAGCAAAAAGAACCAGCTCATGAAGGTTTTGTTCCTGCTCTCTGCTCATCGACAGGTTTTCTTCCGGAGAACCATAGGCTCTATGGGGACGCACCGACAAGCCCGCTCCGAATAACTCTCCCTTTATGGAGGCTTTCCCCATTTGGCGGATATGCCGATGTAAGGTATCGCTGCCAGGTTCAGCAATTCGCAGATGAATCCGGTTAAATTTATAACGCGTCAGAAAATCCAATCCTTCAGGCCCCTTTAAGCTATAACGGCTATAAACCCCTCTGCGGTCCGTATCCGGATAATCAAGGATGTCGGCGTGATAATACGAGCCCTTCCCCTCATCAAACAGCTGAATAAGGGTGGATACCCCGTAATAGATGCCTACCTGCCGGTTGCCATCAATGCAAATGACATTTCCATCTTTCCGGGGAGCATGCACAAAATAGGCCTGAGGATGATCATCCAATCCATTATAGGGCAAACTGTCATAGTGCTTTTGATTCAAGATTGTCTTGCCTAAAGAAAAAACCACCGATGCAGACTGCATTTCTTGTGGTGCGATGCCCTTGAGTATGGGTATATCAACAGGGCGGCCGATCTGGGAGCCATCTTTTACAGCCAACAATTTTTCCTGCAGCAGGTTGGCGGCCCGTCGAATCACCTGGGGGGCCTCATCAGGAATGACAATAGCCGGAGCCGATTGGGAATCTGTGGATCCGAACAGGGCATAGTCCCTTCCCGGTTGAATCTTCTTGGGTTGGGGAATAACAAGTTCATAGGGGTTAAATGGTCTCCCGCTCCATGGCTGCAGGCGCTCCAGAAGAGAAAAATTGCGGCGGGTATAAGAGAAATCTACGTCGTCGACCCACATGGTACCGGATCCTTTCAACCCAAAAAACAACCGTACATAACGGGTGTTTTCCGGCAAATCGCCGTCGGATACAGGGAACTTGTGACTGATGCCCCTTGCATGCATCCAGCCCAGGCTGTCAATGTTCCAGTAACCATAGAAGGGAAGCGCCTTGAACTCATTGTCGAATCGCCTGCCGGATTGGGGATTCTCCGTAGAACCGTCTATTCGTATTTTATTCTTGTTGTAATAATACAGCCTGACATCCACCGCATCTCCAAGGCGGGTACCCAGCCTTTCCTTATAAGGGGCCAGATCCTTCATACGAACAGAATAAGAGAGGCTATAGTTGCCAGGGATGACTTTGATGAAATCACTGAGCACACCTGCCCCCTCTTCCACCACCTCATCAACCTTTCCGCGGGTGATTCGAATGGCATGATGGCCGGCAACTGCTTCATCGGTGTGATATTCATCTTTTCTAATATCCGTCCAATCCGTGGCATTTCCTACCTCCGTCCAGCCTACCAGCTCAAAAGTGTTCAGGCGGTCATTAAAAAAACGCCCCCTTTCAAAGGAAGGATTCAGTGCCTTGTTGCCTTCATTCTTTTCGCTAAGTCTTCTTTTAAGGGGAATATTAAAAGGATCCCTGCTCGACCAGGCAGCTTTATTGATGGTGGCTTTGTCTTCCTTGGTACAGCCTGCACCTAAAGAAATTACAAGAAAACAAAGCAGGGAAAAACGGATTGCTTGCATATACACCGGAGATATTGTTACGGGTATTCCTGCAGATGCTAGATTAAACCGATAAATGTAAACAATTATTCAACACAAACCAAATGTCTGATTACCCTATTCAGGCCTCCACCCGGCATATAGCTTAAACAGTCTTTCTGTACCTCCAAACGGCCAATCCAAGACTCAGGACGGCATAAATCAACAGGCTGTAAAATTCCTTTAAGATATCCATAAAACCAGAACCCTTAAGCAGGATCATGCGGATCACCTTCATCAGATAGGCGATGGGATTGATCACATTGACCTTTTTGGCCCAGTCGGGCATGCTTTCTGTAGGGGTAAAAATGCCGCTCATCAAAATAAACACCAGCATAAAGAAAAAAGTCACGAACATCACCTGTTGCTGCGACTCGGAGATGACCGAGAGAAAAAGCCCAAAACCCAGTATAACCAACAAATAAACCAGGGTAAACCCAAAGAGCACTCCCAGGTTACCCACAACAGGGACATCAAAGATCATCCTTCCAAGAAATAAACCAAAAGCCAGTTCAAAGAGAGCGATCACCAGAAAAGGCAACAGTTTGCCCACTATGAATTGATATTTGCGGATGGGTGTTACATTGATCTGCTCAATGGTACCCATCTCCTTCTCCCGGACAATATTCATAGCCGTTAAGAACAGGCTGATAATCGTCACCAGAATAACCAATATACCGGGCACCATATAGATTTTATAGTTCATCTCGGGGTTGTACCAATATGAATACACCACTTCCAGCGGCTGGTTAGCCTTAGCGAGCTTGCCCTGTGACCATTCAACGGCTATCTGCTGATTGAATCCGGAAATGATGGTAGCCGAATAAGCATGGATCAAACCGGCCGCGGTGCCGTTAATCGCATGGATCAAAAGCTGGACTGGGGCATGATGCTCATTGCGCAAGTCATGTTCGAAGTGGCTTGGAATATGTACAATCAATTCCGCCTGGTCCCTTAATAATTTATCGTGTCCATCTTCCATATTGAAGGACTTATTCACCAGATTGTAAAAAGGCGAGGCTTCAAACTTACTGACCAATTCGCGGGATGTTGTTGACAAATCCTTGTCCACCACATATACATCGATATCCTTCATGTCGAAAGTAGCTGCATTGACCAGGATCAAAAGCTGAATAAAGGGCAGGAGGATGATCAGTAGCAGCATGGTCCGGTTGCGAAGGACCTGTATAAATTCTTTTTGCAATATGAAAAGGATGGTCTTCATGGGTCAGTAGGTTCTATTCCAGTCTGATTTTAAAATTGCGAATACTCAATCCTATAAAGATCACGGTCATCAGCAGCAGTATAAGGGTCTCCTTCCAGATAAAAAGCAGTCCGGTTCCTTTGATCATAATATTTTTAATCAAAACGATAAAATACCTGGCCGGTATGATCGTACTAAGCCATTGCAGGGGCCAGGGCATATTCTCAATGGGAAAAATAAACCCTGAAAGCAGCATAGTAGGAAGCAACAGGGCAAACATGGAAACAAACATAGCCACCTGCTGGGTGGGGCTCACAGTGGAGATGAAGATGCCCAGGGACAGGGCCATAACAATGTACAGCAGGGTCTCCGACAGCAACAGAATGATATTTCCGTGTACCGGCATATCAAAAACAAAATACCCCAGGGCCAGGATTACCACACCATTAAGAAAAGCCAGCGAGACATACGGCATAACCTTTCCGGCAATGATCTGGATGGATTTGAGGGGTGAGACCAGCAATACTTCCATGGTGCCCATCTCCTTCTCCCTGGTAATCGATATGGAAGTCATCATGGCCGTTACCAGCATGAGGATCAGGGCCATGGTGCCGGGCACGAACATATACACCCCTTTTAGCTCATTATTAAAAAGCATGCGGGGCCTGGTTTGAATCACGGGCATTTGTCCGTTATCGAACCGGATGTTTTTTGAATAATCGCTGATGATACCTGCGGTATAGCTCTGAAGCAGGTTGGCCATGTTGGCATCGGTGGCATCGAGGAGGATCTGCACCTGAGCCGACTTCTCCTGGCTGAGCTTCTCGTCAAAATGGGGTTCAAAGACAATGATCTCTTTGATCTCTCCCTTCTGAAAGGTCTCCTCTATTTGGCTTTCATCTTCGATGCGCTTGGCCAGGCGGAAATAGCCGGAGGAAAGGATCTTGTCTGTTATCTCCCGGGTCACTGCATCTTTCGATTGGTCGTATATGGCGATCCTGGCCTCTTTGATCTCGTTGGTCACCACATAGCCAAAGATCAGGATCTGGGCGACAGGCATGCCGAAGAGGATCAACAGGGTTCTGCGGTCCCGAAAGATGTGGATGAATTCTTTTCTGACAAATCCCACAAAACGTTTCATACCTGGTGGTTTTAATATTGATGGGTTCATCGGGCTATCTGCACAAAAACCTCGTTCATGTTAGCGACCCGATAGGTTTGTTTAAGATTGGCCGGGGTATCGAGGGCTTTTATCTTACCCCGGTCCATTATGGAGACCCGGCTGCAATACTCCGCTTCATCCATATAGTGGGTGGTTACAAACACGGTTACCTCCTGTGAAGCTGTTTCATAAATCATCTCCCAGAATTGACGGCGTGTGATGGGATCCACCCCACTGGTGGGCTCATCTAGAAACACGATGCGCGGCTCATGCATGATGGCAATGGAAAAGGCCAGCTTCTGCTTCCATCCCAGGGGGATATCAGAGATTTTCTGGTTCATGGCATGGGAAAAATTCAGCTTATCCAGCAAATACCCGGTCCGCTCCCGGATCTTTCGCCGCTTCAGACCATATATCCCACCATAAAACCTAAAGTTCTCCTTTACTGTCAGGTCCTCATACAGGGAGAACTTCTGGCTCATATAGCCGATGCTCCGTTTGATCTTTTCAGTTTCCCGGTATACATTGTATCCCGCCACATAGATCTCTCCCGAAGTGGGAGAAGAGAGTCCGCAAAGGATGCGCATCGCTGTGGTTTTGCCGGCTCCGTTGGCGCCCAGGAAACCAAAGATCTCCCCCCTTTTGACGTTGAAGGTCAAATGGTCATTGGCAGTGAATTGCCCGAATTTCTTGACCATGTCCTTCACAGTGATCATATATTGACTCTGCCTATTCATGTTCCTTGATTCATCAGATCCATAAAACAATCCTCAATGGTTGGACGGGCCGGTGCTACTTCAATATCTGGGTGTCCCCTTTGCTGAAGAAAATCCTCCAGTTGCTGTTTGTCCATCTCATCCCTCTTATGGGTGATGTGTATTGAATCGCCAAAAGGATATACACTGGCCAAATCTATATACTCCCGCAGATCCTGAAGCAACTTATAGGGCTGGTTGGACCTGGCAGCCCAGAGCTTCCTGGGAAAATCCTCCAGTATTCGGGCCGGGGAATCAATCTTCATGATGCTTCCCTGTTGTATGAGGGCTACCCGGTCGCACAATCCCGCCTCGTCCATATATGGGGTAGAGACCAAAATGGTGATGTCTTGTTTTTTGAGCTGGATCAGCATCTCCCAGAACTCTTTTCTGGAAACCGCATCCACTCCGGTGGTGGGCTCATCCAGAATCAAAACGCGGGGTTTATGGATCAGTGCACAGCTCAGGGCCAGCTTCTGCTTCATGCCACCCGAGAGGTTTCTTGCAAGGCGGTGTTTAAAAGGCTCAATCTGCTGATAAATATCGCGTATGAGGTGATAGTTCTCTTCGATGGTGGTATCGAAGATGGTGGCAAAAAACCTCAGGTTCTCGGCTACGGTCAGATCCATGTAAAGGGAGAATTCACCAGGCATATATCCGGTTATATGTCGTATCTGGCGATAATCCTTCACCACATCAAAGCCTTCTACCCGGGCCTGCCCCTGGTCGGGAACGAGCAGGGTAGTGAGGATCCGGAATAGGGTGGTCTTTCCTGCCCCATCGGGTCCGATCACCCCGAAGAGCTCCCCCGGTTCCACGCGGAATGATTCCTTCTTCAGTGCTACCGTATCCTGATAGGATTTGCGCAACTGATCAACTGTTACTGCTGGCATGGCTTTCTTTATTTGTGAAGTTGACCTCCCCCGGCATGCCGATTTTAATGGTGCCATCGTTGTTGACCCGGACCTTCACAGCATAAACCAGATCTACCCGCTCCTCCTTGGTTTGGATGATCTTGGGTGTAAACTCTGCTTCGGGAGATATCCAGGTAACGGTACCACTAAAATGCTGATTCTCTTTTTGGTTCTTATCCACCAGTACTTCCACCTGCTGACCGATTTTTACATCCGGAAGCTGGGCTCCGCTCACATAAACCCGCAGGGTCATCTGGGATAGGTCGGCTATTTTATAGATGGCTTTGCCGGGTGCCGCTATTTCAAAGGGCTCCAGGTATTTTTCCAGCACTGTTCCCCGGATGGGGTTGACAATCCGGCAATGGTTGATTTGGGTCTTCAACTCCTGAAGCTGCTTATCCAGCACCTGGCGCTCAGAATAGACCGACTGTTTTTGTGTGCGGATCGACTTCAGCTTCTTGCGGGCGACATTGAGCTGACCGGTAATATTGTCCCACTGCCTTTCGGTAGCAGCTTCCTCTTTCAATAACCGCTCTATCCTTCTTTTTTCTGTAAGCAGGGTGTTGATCTGTTCCTGCTGTACATCCGCCTGAGCCTCGATATTGGATATTTTAGCATCCAGGGAGTTTTGTTTTGCTTTCACTTGCTCTCGCCTCACGGCAAGGGTGGAGGTATCGATCCATCCCACTGTCATGCCGGGCTTAAGCGTTTCGCCCTCCTGGAGGTCTAGCCTCAGCAACTCTCCTTGCGACTGGGCCGAGACGATGATCTCCCGGGCTTCAAAATTCCCGTAGGCATCCGATTTTTCATTCTGACCGGTGCAGGATGAAATCCCGATCAGGCCTGCAGCCATGATGATGTGTATGATTGTTCGCTTCATGAGTATATCTTTTTATTGAAGTGCTCCTTTAGTAAATAAATGATTGACACGGGCTTTTAAGAGCTCGATCTTATGTCTTTCATGGGTGATTTGAGCCTGAGTGAGCTGATTCAGACCGGAGATATAGTCCGAAGAGGTGATCACCCCGTTTTTAAGCTTGGATTTGGCACTCCTGGTGACATCCTCTCGCAGCTGAATGATCCGGGCATCTCTTTCCAGAGCCTTTTTGTAATGCGCTATCGTAGCTTTGATCCCAGATAACTGTACGTCCACCTGTTTATTAAAAGACTGCTCCTGTGCAGCCAGCTTCCGGCGTTCAAGCCGCTTGATCTGACGTTCCCGCTTATTCTGATTCCAATCCCATATGTTCCAGCTTAAACGGGCACCCCCATAGTAAAAGGTATCGAACTCGTCGTTGAGCAGGTTCAAGCCGGGTTTGCCATAGCCAAACTGCCCAAAGACAGAAACCTTCGGCATCTTCTGCGAGCGGACCACTTCCTGGCTGGCCTTCAGATGTTGAGCCTTCAGGTCATACAGCTTATTTTCCGGCCTTTGGTATTCAACGGGATCATTGGCCTTAACAGCGGGCAGTTTCAGGGGTGTGCCTGGTTCAACCTTCAGACCGGTCAACTGTCCAAGGATCTGATAGCTCGATTTAATTTGTGCTTCCACCTGGTCCAAATTCTGACGAAGCTTTAGCTGTTCGGCCTGTAAAGTCTTCAGGTCAGAAGGCAGCAAAGCCCCGTGGTCAACGGCAGCCTGCACAGTTTGGCGTTTTTTATCCAGCTCCTTTCCGGTGGTCTCCAGGATAGCCTGTTGCTTATTCAAAAGCAAAATACCAAAGTATACCTCCATCACCTGATCCTTGATCTGGTAAAGGTCGACTTCCACCGACTGCTTCTTTAAACGCTCACCTGCCTTCTCCGTTTCCCTGGAAGCCTGTGTGATCCCCCCATCATAGATCATCTGTTTCACATCGAGGGTGGCTTGATACTGATCCTTAGATGGTGAAGGAAAATCGGCATCAAAAGGCAGATCCATGTCAATCTTCACAATATCACTCTGATAGCTCACCTGGGCGTTCAGATTGAGCGAAGGATACCATCCAGACTTCAGGTTCTTCAACTTGAGCTGGGTTTGTTGATGAATCAGGGGTTTTTGCTCTGTTGTGGGATGATGCTCCTCAACCGCTTCCAGGCAACCGAACAGATCCAATGTATCTTCTTGTGCATAGGAGGCCTGAGCAAGCAACATCATGATGATCGCAAGTTTTTTCATGGTTGGATGGCGTTTATAACAAATTCAGATACAACAGCTTCTCTTTCCTTCAAAAAGGCCTCATAGGCCCGGGCATCGTTGTCAAAAAGCACGCGCTGCATCATGGGCCGGGCTGCAATGGGAAAAATACAAAGCGAAAGCACATTGACGATCAGATGCCTGGGATCTATATTCCTGACTTCCCCCTTCTTAACGGATGCTTCAAATTCCTTTATGAACCGGGAAGGTTCGATACCCGCATCTTTAAAAACCTGGAAAAGCCGGTCCGGATCACGTTGCAACTCATGCAGGATGAACATCGGTACAAATGGATTGTCAATAAGCACCCGCATGTACTCATGAATAAACCGCTCCAGCTTTTGAAAAATGGGAATCCCGGAATTGAGAATGTGCAATATCCCGGGAAGAAAATCCTGAATAGCCAGGCGGAAGACCGAGATGAACAGTTTGTCCTTATTGCGATAGTAATAGTGCAACAGGGATTTGTTGATACCGGCTTCGTCTGCTATCTCCTGCATCCTGGCCCCGGCCATGCCTTTTCTGAGGAACACACGGCTGGCAGCTTCCAGGATCTTTTGTTCCGTATTTTTTTCTTGATCTGTCATGTTTTCAACCTCTTCATGTAACCAAAAGATTCAACCAATTAGTTTAACCATTTAGTCAAATGTAATACATAAACCTGCTCCATGCAAATAAATGTAATAAATTATCATGTTATGTAGCATAAACGGTTGAACAGTTGAAGGTTGTGCCTTTAAAGCTTACTTCTTTGAACTCCTCCTCCCTGCCGCTTTTAAACTCTCCCAGCAGTTCCGATTTAAGGCATCCCCCGGGTTGCCCCGGGCTTTCACGGCACAACAACGTCAAACTGTCAACTTTTTAACATCCAACATGTAACTCTAAAACATTTATATAATCTATATAATTATTATTTTTGCCTCAGACCAATCCGGTATGTCATGAAAAAACTCCTGCTGACAGCGGCATGCATGGCCATTGCTGCTGGTGTTTTCGCACAGAACTATACCAACAAACAATTTGCCCTGATCGATTATGATTTGAAGATTACCGATGTTTTCCGGGAAGACATACAGCATCTTGACGCCTTTCTGGAGTCGGTTGAGGTACATAACGAAGATGCCGATGATCGCCTCAAGGCCATACTTATACACCACCTGTACTATAACATGAAGCCGGTGCTGGAGCGCAACCTTGAGATCAGCATTCTGCCGATCAACTCATTCATGCGGCGCATCAAATACGATGAATATGGTTATCCCAGGGCAAGCATCAGCAAAGCAATGCGAAAAGGAGACTCTCCCTTCTATTTTAAGGTTGAGATCAACCTGGACAGCCAAACCGAAGAAAAAAGGGAGAAAGATCCCGGTTTGCCTGATAGCATCATCTTCCCGCAATATACCATTGACATCACCATATACAATGACGAAGGCATTATACCCGTGGATCACTGGCATGGTGAGGCATCAGCCCACGGGCCCATTCAAGCAGACAAAAATTTGTTTGGTGATTTCATCGACCCCCGCAATTTGCCTTCCGACAGCACCCAAGAGGACCTGTCGGTACTTCACCAGCAAGCTGTGATGGATATGATCAACAGCTATCTGGATGAATAATACACGAATTACAGGTTCTAACCTAAGGATCATTGGTGTGATGTCGGGCTCATCGCTTGATGGCCTGGATCTGGCTTACTGTCAGCTCACTCCTCAGTCCTCAAAATGGTCTTATTCCATCTTGCAGGCAGAAACCGTTCCTTATTCCGCCACCATGCATCGCCGGCTCATGGGCCTCTCCCGCCTGGATGCAGAGGAGGTAGCTCAGCTGGACGCGGATCTTGGCGTGTTCATTGCTCAGTCGATCCTTGCATTTGTGGAAAAACATGCCCTTAAAAATGTTCACTATATTGCCTCGCATGGCCATACGGCTTTTCACAATCCTTCCGGGGGCTATTCCCTGCAGATCGGGCATGGAGCAACCATAGCCGCAGGGACTGGCATACCAGTAATAGCCGACTTCAGATCACTGGATGTTGCTCTGGGGGGACAAGGTGCACCACTGGTACCCATTGGCGATGAACTGCTTTTTCCAGAATACGAGTATTGTTTGAATCTGGGAGGATACAGCAATATATCCTACCGGAAGAAAAACGAACGCCTTGCCTTCGACATCTGTCCGGTGAACAAGGCCATCAACACGCTGGCCGGGCAAAGTGGCCAGGAGATGGACCACAACGGCACAATAGCGTCAAAAGGCGAGTCAGATGAATCCTTGCTCGAGGCGTTGAACAAACTGAATTATTATCGGTGGTCTGCTCCCAAAAGCCTTGGCGATCAGTGGTTCAACAGCCACTTCATGCCTGTGATACAACAGCGCAACGATCTTCCGGTTCAGGATAAGCTCAGAACCCTCTATGAACATATTGCACAACAAATAGCCGCCAGCACCTCCCGTCAGCCGGGCGAAAAAATGCTGGTAACGGGCGGTGGAGCCCACAATACTGTGCTCATGGAGATCATCCGGAAAAACAGCAAGGTACAAATCATCAAGCCCTCCGAGTTGTTGATCGATTATAAGGAAGCCCTGGTCTTCGCCCTGATGGGAGCCCTCAGGAGCCTCAACCGGATCAATTCTCTGGCCTCGGCCACCGGTGCATCCAGAGATAGTTCGGCGGGTGTGATTTATCAAATTTAAACCGTGTATTATTCAGAGGGTCATAAATACAATTATATAAAAAATCCTATTTTTGCTATTTCAGACATCAATGTATTATTCTCTTCAAATGGCCCCTAAGGATACCAACCATGCAAGTCAAACCAATAAATACAAATCTATGAAAACCAAAGCTATCAAATTTGTTACCCTACTTTTTGCTTCCATATTGATCGGGCATTTCTCCTCCCCTGCCTGTACCAATTTTTTGGTGACCAATGGAGCCTCGACAGACGGATCAACGATGATCACTTATGCAGCTGATTCGCACGTGCTTTATGGCGAGTTGTATTACTGGCCGGCCGCCGACCATCCGGCTGGAACCATGATGGACATCCATGAATGGGACACCGGCAAACTCCTGGGTGAAATACCCCAGGTTCGTCACACTTATCGTGTAGTCGGCAACATGAATCAGCACCAGGTTTCCATTGGAGAAACCACCTATGGCGGAAGAGAAGAAGTAGGTGTTAAAGACACCAATGCCATCATGGACTATGGCAGCCTGATGTATGTAACCCTTCAGCGCGCCAGGAACGCCCGGGAAGCCATCAAGGTAATGACCACACTGGTTGACAAATACGGTTATTACAGCACCGGCGAGTCTTTCTCCATTTCTGATCCCAATGAAGTATGGATCCTGGAGATGATTGGCAAGGGACCCGAAGACAAAGGTGCCGTTTGGGTAGCCAGAAAGATCCCCGACGGTTATGTGTCGGCTCATGCCAACCAGGCCCGCATCCGCACCTTCCCTCTGGCCGACCAGGAAGAAAGCATCCAATTCAGCAACATCGATAAGATCTTCAACGAGGAAGTGACAACGGTGTATGCCGATGATGTGATCTCCTTTGCCAAAGAAAAAGGATTCTATGAAGGAAAAAACGAGGATTTCAGTTTCTCCGACACCTATGCTCCCATGACCTTTGGTGGGGCACGCTTCTGCGAAGCCCGGGTATGGTCTTTCTTCAGGGATGTACATGACAACATGGATCAGTACCTGGATTATGCCAGGGGCCATGACCTGGACAACCGCATGCCTCTGTGGATCAAACCCAACAGGAAGATCTCTGCCCGGGACATGATGAACTTCATGCGCGACCATTACGAGGACACCGAACTCGATATGCGCAAGGATTTCGGTGCCGGTCCATTTGACCGCCCTTACCGCTGGAGACCGCTCACCTGGAAAGTGGAAGGTGAGACCTTCTGCAATGAAAGAGCTACAGCTACCCAGCAGACCGGCTTTTCTTTTGTTGCGCAAGCCAGAGACTGGCTTCCCGATCCGGTCGGTGGTATCATCTGGTTCAGTGTGGATGATGCCGCCAGCACCGTTTACACTCCCCTTTATGCCGGATTGCAGAAAGCACCTGCAACCTATAAAGAAGGCAACGGTTCCATGATGAGCTGGTCCGACAACTCAGCTTTCTGGATCTTTAACCAGGTTTCTAACCTGGCATATAGCCGCTACGACCTGATTCATCCTTATGTTCACGACCTTCAGCAAGAGCTGGAAAAACGCTTCGTTCAATACACTCAAATGATCGATGGGCAGGCTGAAGAACTCTATAAAGAAGATCAGGACAAAGCCGTTAAACTGGTTTCCGATTTTTCCGTGGATAATGCCAATACCCTGGTTCATAAATGGGAGCGCTTCTACCGGTTCCTGTTCATGAAATTTATGGATGGCAACGTGAAGCTCACCAACGGCCGCGATTTCCAAAGCAACGGAACGGGTGTGGTTAAGCTCAAACAACCCGGATACAGCAAAGACTGGTATAAAAAACTGATCGAAGAAACAGGCGATAAGTTCAAGGTTCCTGAAGACGACAGCCATTAAGAATTACTTTTGCATTTAGAATCACCGGGGGCAATACCACCCAGGGAAATTCATCCATAAAAAAAGACCGGTGCATCGGCCGGTCTTTTTTTTGTGGACTGAATGGCACCACGATCGGAAATTACCGGAAACAATCTATTTGCATGCCCTGGATTCACAAAACCGTGCTCAAAGGGACCCGTGGATCAGAACCAGGCCGGATGCCAAAACAAAGGCGGAGGATCATGGAAGATGAGGCAGAATAGCATCTGTAGAGAATATCCGGCGGCAAAGGCTGATCTCTTAGCCGGGTCAGTAAAAGACTTTATAATGGCTGAAAATACAAGCTGATTGTGAAGTTTTAATATATGATAATATTTTCCCGATTTGTTATGGTATCTGAAAAATTATTTGTAATATTGCGCCCTGTTAATGACAATAGTAACTCAAAAAACACGATACCGGCATGGACTTAATGAAAGCAGTAGAAAAAGAATTCGCCACGGATCACAAGATGCCAAACTTCAGAGCAGGCGATACGGTTACCGTACATTATAAAATTAAGGAAGGCAGTAAGGAAAGGATCCAGAACTTCCAGGGCATTGTCATCCAGAAAAGAGGAGAAGGCCTCTCCGAGACTTTCACCGTCAGAAAGATGTCGGGTAGTGTAGGCGTTGAACGCATCTTCCCTGTAAACTCACCCAACATCGACAGTGTAGATATCAATAAACACGGTAAAGTAAGAAAATCCAAGATTTTCTATCTTCGTGGACTTACGGGTAAGAAAGCCAAAGCCAAAATTAAGGAGCGCAGGGTATAACACATTGCTACGTTCCATTTTGGGAAACAAAGATATGAAATCCCGGATCTTTCAGACTCCGGGATTTTCTTATTCTTACCGCTCCCTTTAGCCGTTATTGTTCTTCAATTTCTGCTGCTTTTCTTTTGGCCTGTTCAATGATGGAGTCTGCACGCCGTTCTGCCTCCCTGGTCAACTGCCTGGCTCGTTTATCCGCTTCCTGACGGATCTTTTTAGCGGATTCCTCGGCCGCTTTACGGACCAAAAAATTCTTATCCTTGGCCTCTTCTTCGACTTGTTTGGCGCGTTTATCAGCTTCCTGCCTTACCTTCTTCGCAGCCTTTTGTGCTTCGGCCTGGATGCGTTCGGCTCTTTCCTCGGCTTTCTGAATGATCTGCCTGGCTTCCTTCGAGGCTTCCTCCCGCACCTTCTGTTCGGCCTCCTCTTTCTTCTGATCTATGGCCTGTTCAATCTGTTCTTTCACCTGCTCCTTAACATCCTGGGTGCCGGAACCGGTTGCTTTGCCAAAATCAAGACCCACCTTGGGATCAGAGAAAGTGCCGGTGAGGTTGGCCTGTACATTCACCGTTTCGCCAGGATTGAGGTCCAGTCCTTTTGAGGCCGCCCGGGCCACCAGGTTATCAATCACTTGATTGGCAGCCCCTCCAAACTTTGAACGGGGTATGCCCATGGCGATATCATAGTCCATGGTCTGATCATAACGCTGTGAGCCGCTAATGGTCATGCCTATATCAGCAATGCTCACATCAAAGGGTTTGACAATCAACTCGCCCTGTCGCATAAGAAAATTGATTTTCAGATCCTTGAAGCTCTGATCGGCCGATTGGCTCATTTCCAGGGCACTCAGTACCTTACCTAGGGACCGGGAGCCTTTCACCGAGATCTTTTTGCTTCTGAGTTCACCAAAACCATCGACAGTAGGCATATCAGGCATCATATTCTTCTGCAGCTCCGACATATATTGCAGGTCCATCGATAGATCCCCTTCTGCCTTTTTCAATATGGGTGCCAGGGTATCCATCATGCGGAATGTTTTCAAGGCATTTTTAACCTGGAGGTCTTTCAGGCCCATATTGAAATTTACATAGGGCCGGGCGGTATCCTGGGTGTTGTATTCCCCGTCGGCCATCAAACGACCCTCAAACAGATCCATTGCAAAGCCATCCAGGTATATAGCGCGATCCCTGATCATCACCGTACCCGTGGCATCATTGATCTGCATGCGGTCGTAAAGGATCCGGTCCATGTTGGCCTGCATCTTAAAATCCATTCGTGCGGGAACTTCAAAAAACACCATCTCTGCCGGGGCAGCAGTATCCGGGCTGACTTCCTCCTGGTCTTCAGTTAAAAACTGATTCACATTCAAATACTGCGAACTCAGGTTGAAATCGCCCCGCAAGACACCATCTTCCAATGCATAGGCAATATAATCGGTCATTTTGCCGGTGAATTGCAGATCGCTTTCACCTATCTTCGCGGTCAAATTTTTCAGGTCCAGAAACTGAGGGGTAAAAACCATCTCAGCATTCACCGTGACGGCATCTGGAAGATCGGGCGAGGAAAAATACAGGTCGCTGACATTCAGCCTGCCTTCAGCCTGAAACTCATTGTACCGCTCTTGCTCCATCATATCCATACTGCCGGCAAATTTCAGGTCGGAATCAATCACCCCGCGAAGCTGGGTCTCCTCCATCGGAACCACATCGGAAAGGTTATTCAGTACGATCTGTCCTTTTACAGCACCCTCCACCGTCGGATTGCTGATGGGTTTACGCAGGGACAGGTAAGCATCAAAGGGACTGCCGGCCATCTCAATATGAAAGTCTTCCAGGTTGAGCCTTGTACGGTCGGGTGCCTGCCCATCGAAATAGGTTTGCAAAGAAATCTGAATATTTTCGGCCTTCCCGGGCAAATCGGGATAACTGAACATGGCCTCCTCCACCTGAAGATTCACATCCAAAGAAGGCCATACCTCCTCCTGGTAATATCCCGAGACCTTGCCATTGATAGCCAGCTCACCGGCGGTTTCCAATTCCTGAAAATCCTGCATATAGATAGCAGGCACCAGCGACAGCAGACTCTTGAAATCGGTTTTACTGGTGGCAAAGGTGATGTCGGTATTGATGCGGCCGGATTCTTCCATCGAGACCAGTCCGTCGAAATTCAGCTCCAGTCCGTTAATGGCAAAACGATTGTCGCGAATGTGGTAACGACCCGCTTGGATATTGGCTCCAATTTCGGCACTGAACTGCACATCTGCCTGATTTACATAACGGATGGCCCCCATGGTGAAATTCACTGGTGCCACATGCATCTTCAAGGCGATAGCAGATGAATCGGCACCCAGGTCGCCATTCATACCAAAACTCAAATCTTCTGCAGAAAAATGCATATTGCCGGGGACATCCTCGAAAATGACATGTCCCTGTGTGATCTGAAACGTTTCCAGATCAACCCGATAATCGCTTGGTGCCGCAGTACTATCGGGGGCTTCTGGCTCCGGCGCCTCCTCTGCGGTTTTCATAATGTCCCAGTTAACAGTACTGTCAGCGGCGATTTTGGCATGGACACGTGGTTCCTCCAGGTAAACCCCTTCCAGAACCATCCGTTTTTTAAACATGCTCAACAAATCCACTTCAGCATGGAAAGTCTTGAATTGTACCAGGGTGTCCTTCTCAAAAGCACCCTTCCCCGACAGAGTTAAACCCTCTATCCCCACGTTGAGGTCGGGGAAACGCCTGAATAAGGAAACACTCACATCATCAAAGCTTACCCGGGCTTCAACGTTTTCGTTGATGACCTGCTGGGTTTTATTGAGCAACTGGTCCTTGAATACATAAGGAACGACAATCATCAGAGCTATTGAAGCCACAATGATCCCAAGGATGATCCTAAAAAACTTTTTCATTGCTGTTGGATTTGATGAGACAAGATATTCAAAAATAATAATTATGTCCGAATAACACACAGGCCGCTGTAAAAGTTTACATGCATCATGTCTGCATGAAAAACCTGCCAGCCGGCTCCAGGAAAAAACTAGGGCACATTGGATTCCTGCCCTTTTCAATGGGTTTCTTCTATAGGACTGCAAATCTGCTGGGAGAAGATCCTGCCATTATTCTGCCTCAGGATTTGAAAAGGAAAATCAGGCAGGGTATTTTTTTTTAATCAAAAATATCGTGATATTTGAATGACATATTCCATGTCCGGCACGATATTGTCAAACAGTTCATGAGTTGCCAGTTTAATATGAACCAGAAATACAACCCTTTAAAAGATCGATTATGAAAATTTGGTATGTTTTTGTGGCCCTGTTGTTTTGGGGAGCTTGTCTCTCCTGCGGACCGGAGGAGAGAAACAGGAACACCCATTCCTTTTATGTAGGTACATATACCGATGGGGAAAGCCAGGGTATATATAAATACATCCTTCAGCCGGACGGGACGCTTCAACCTACCGGTTTAGCAGCCATATCCAACAATCCATCCTTTCTGGCCATGAGTAGGGACAAAAGATATCTTTTGGCAGTAAACGAGATAAACCGGAACGGGACGGGGAGGGTCAACTCCTATCGGATAAAAGACGACACCCTTCATATGATTAGTCAAAGCCCTTCCGGCGGAGCACATCCCTGTTTCGTTGGGGTCAATGAAGCTGGATTTGTCCTTGTGGCCAACTATACAGGAGGCAATACAGGTTTACTCAAGATAGATGAGGAAGGAGTACTATCAGACTTGCTGGATCTTAAGCAGCATCAGGGAAGTGGCATCACCCCGAGGCAAAAAGGGCCTCATGCCCATTCGGCCTGGTTTGAGCCCGGGGGAAACGGTGTAATATCAGTCGATCTGGGCACCAATGAACTGTGGTTTTTCCAAATGGATGCCACCCGGCAAATCCTGGAACCGTCCAATCAACAAAAACTTAGTATGACACCAGGTGCCGGTCCGCGTCACCTGGTCTTCCACCCTCATAACCCCTGGATTTATGTGGTCAACGAACTGAATGCAACCGTTACACTGGTGCGCAGAACATCTGCAGGCCGCTACGAAAAGGCGGGTTCGGTATCCACCCTCCCGGAAGGATATGAAGGGACCAATAAATGTGCAGATATCCGCATCTCGGGGGATGGTAAATTTGTATATGCTTCCAATCGCGGACACAACAGCATCGCCATCTTCCAAGTCGATGAAAACGATGGGAGCCTTCATCCCCGGGGTCACCAATCTGTTCAGGGGAAGTGGCCCCGCAACTTCTCGCTTTCACCGGAAGGAAAATACCTTATAGTTGCCAATCGACACAGCAACAACCTGGTATCTTTCAAAAGGGATCCCTCTACAGGCCTTTTGACCTATTCCGATCAGACAGAAGCACCCGCTCCGGTTTGCATCTTATTCCGAAATGGAACAGTAAGGAAAAACTGAGCGGGAGCAAAATATCTTAATTCTTGCATGGACAGGTGTATTTCCTTAAAAAATTTCAGGTGAATGGGGAAAATTTTATATATTTGCATTCCGGTTACAGCCGGAACGCGAAAACCTTTATAATTTTAATTTGGACCTGTAGCTCAACTGGATAGAGCGTCTGACTACGGATCAGAAGGTTGGGGGTTCGACTCCTCCCAGGTTCACTTATCCCCCGCCGCCGGCGGGGTTTTTTATTTTTATTTTGATCAAACACACCCAATCCTTATCCTGATCATCAGGGGGCTTTTCTGCAGAGACCGGTTCTTTGCCCTTGCCATGAATTTATTTACCTTGTACCCATTTACCACTTTCCCGGGGATTGAACCAGGAGACTTCATAATCATTGCCCGCTGGAAGTTGTATTGACCTTCATCCTGTACTTTACTTTTGCTCCATGAATTCAGGATCAACAATATGACCGCCACTCTAAACGGGAGGAGGATTTCTTTTTGCATCTCCAATGAGGCGTTGATTGGGATAACAAAACAATCAAATATTTCGAAAAAGGTTGACCCGCTTACTGCCAGGGCAAAGAATCGAAGTGCTTCGTATATTTGTCCGGCAGGGATATTTTTGTATCTTTGAGGCGCTGCTCAAGCAGCTTAAACAGCATCATAAGAAGAACACGAACCTGTAGCTCAATTGGATAGAGTATCTGACTCCGGATCAGAAGGTTGGGGGTTCGAGTCCCCCCTGGTTCACATACCCCGCCGTCCGGCAGCGGCCGGACGTTTTTTTTGATTTAGTTAAAGCCCCCATACATTCCAAATAACAGAATTCTTTCAACAACGACTTCATCACCTAAGGATTTAAGGCAATAGGGATTGCGTTTGACGTTAGTCTGAACGACCAGGTATCTCCATGCGGATATTATTCATTAATCTTTTCAAAATGAATGAATAAGGACTCATATGAGCCATCTGTCAAATTCTTTTCTATAATTCTTGACTATATCAATCGATCTCCCCACTTTTGAATATGGCAGATCCTGTAACAGAAAAAAATTGCAACCCTCGCAAACCCTTGCCAATAGAGAAATAAAAACCATCTTTGCCTTCAGGATGCCTAAGTATTTGCACCATATTTTCAAATACATTCGTTTTAAAAGGAACGAAATCCGGATTTACACGTAAAGGATAAAACAGAAAGAAAAAATCCAATGCTCAGCCAAAGCAGCGATGAAACCTTAAGCAGTTTCCGCTATGCCAAACGGGTTCAGAAGGCATTGTTGCCCGATGAGAAAGATATGAAGAAGCTTCTGGGGGACTATTTCCTGATTTACAAACCCCTGAACATCATCGGTGGTGACTTCTACTGGGGGGCCCGAAAAAAAGACCACATCCTGGTCAGCGTAGCAGACTGCACCGGCCATGGTATCACCGGAGCCCTCATCACCATGCTGGGCATCAATGCGCTAAATGAAATTGTGAGAAATCAGGATGAATACCAGCCCGATATTATTCTCAACAAATTACGCAGTCTGATCGTGGGAGAACTCAATGAATCGGATAATCTCAATCATTTCGACGGAATTGATATTTCCTTGTGCTCTATCGATCCCAAGAGCAAAACCCTTCAAATTGCCGGAGCCAACAATCAGACCTTGCTGGTGCGCCAAAAAGAGATGGTAGAGATCAAAGGAAACAACATGCCCCTTGGGCCCTATTGGGATGAAAAAGATTTCACCCTCCGCAAGGTGGAATACCAAGCGGGCGACATCCTATACCTTTTTACGGATGGCTACAAAGATCAGTTTGGTGAGAAAATTGACAAAAAATTCGGGAAGAAGCGTTTTAAGGATCTCATCCGCCACATAAGAAGCAAGGACCTATCCGAACAAAAAAAGACCCTTGAAGAGAACTTCCAGCAATGGAAAGGCGAAAAAGAACAGGTAGATGATCTCACCGTTATGGCCGTTAGATTGGGATAATGACCAAACAATACAACTTGCTTTAGATTTTAACGCCAACACCCTGCCAGTCAACTCCTAACAGCACCCCACCGCCAGGCTGATCAACCTTTTTAAAGGGCGGGCTTTTGAAGCATATCATGGGTAACAACCAGATGTATACCCGGCTTCTCCAGGAGAAAGGACTAAAACAAGAACTTACTCTCATCGGGATGGTTTTTCACTGGTAATGCTGGGCCTGCGTGCGATATAGCTGGGCATAACGTCCCTCCTGCTCCATGAGTTGCCGGTGGGTTCCTTCCTCGCGGATGGTGTTGTGGTCAAGCACATAAATATAGTCGACCATGCTGATGGTGGTAAAGCGATGGCTAATGACGATGGCCGTTCTACCCCGGATCAGTTCCTTAAACCGGCTGAATACTTCCTGCTCAGTTTCAGGATCCATCGAGCTTGAGGGCTCGTCAAGGATGTACAAGCCTGCATCCCGAAAGTAAGCCCGGGCGATGGCCAGCTTCTGCCACTCACCAATGCTTAATTCAGCACTGTTGTTGAACAGATTGCCGAGATAGGTGTCATAATCTTGTGGAAGGGAACGGATCCGCTTCTCTACTCCGGCCTGGCGGGCCGATTGTGCCAGGTGGTTATAGTCGTATGGCTTGCCGATATCACCGAACCAAATGTTCTCACCGGCCGTCAGGTGATAATGGATAAAATCCTGAAACATTACGCTCACATTATCAAAAACCTGTTCTTTAGGCATATCCCGCAGATTCACTCCGTTAAAAAGCACGGATCCCCTGGTGGGATCATAAAATCTGCAAAGCAGTTTGATCAGTGTGGTCTTGCCTGCACCGTTCTCTCCTACAAAAGCCACCGTTTTTCCAGCAGGTATGTGAAGATTTAGGTTCTCAAGCACCATCTTATCTGTATTGGGATAGCGGAAGTCTATATTATTCAGGGTAATATCCACAGGCTGTTTGATGGTGGGGGCAGTTTGCGCAGGGGCTACCACGCGGGGCTTGAGCTGAAGGAATTCAAAAAGGTTATCCAAAAAAAGGTTCTGTTCATAAAGCTTGGAGAAGCCGTCCATCAAGCTCTTGAGAAAAGTAAACCCCCTGCGGATCACCAAAAAATACATCACCAGCGAGCCAATGGTTATCTCACCCTCTATGGCATCGAGGGTGAGCCAGGCAAAAGCCCCAAAAATGGCTACTGCCGCCAACATATGGCTCACAGTCTCGTACAGGGTTTTCTTTCGCAGCAGGTAGTATTTCTTGTTCCAGATCTTATCGCGCAAACCAGCAAATTGTCTTCTGCAATAAGGAGCCAGTCCAAAAAGTCGTAGTTCCTTGGTGAAGCCTTTCTCGGTGAGGATCCGGTTAAAATAAAAGATCTTCCGCAAGTCTTCGGTGTGTCTTCGAAAAAGACGATAATTGCGTTCGTTGTAACGAAACTTGATGTATACGGCGGGCAACACGGCTACAGCTAAAACCAGGATGATGAGCCAGTTCAGGAATGAAAGCATCAACGCTACCGTGAGCAGAGAGATGGTGTTTTGTATCACCGTGATCAACCCGGTAATGATCTGCTGCGGACGATAACGCGATTCCTGTTCTGCCCGGAAGATGATATCGTGATGATGCGGTTCCTCAAAATACTCCAGATCCAAGGTAGAAGCCTTGTTCTGGATCTTCTCGAACATCAGATCTTCAATCTGCCGGGTGTGCTTCTCCTTGATGAAATTGAACCAGGAACCGATGGCTGAATTCAAAAAAAACACAATACCGGTGGCGATGATGATCCAGATGATTCCTTCCAGCCCGTGCCCTTCTGTTCCCTTTTCCACGGCAGCCGTTACCTGATCGACCAGCAGCTTGATCAGGTAGATCAATCCCAGTGGCATAACACCCATCACAGTGGCTGTGAGGATATGCAGGATCGTCCACCGTGGAGAATGATGATAGATGAATTGAAAGGTACGACTTATATTGCCAAGTGAGTTCCTCCAGATGCGATGCATATTGAAAAGAATTTATCGCTATAGGGCATCTTACCCCAGTACTGCCTTACTCTTTCATATTATCGTAGAGCGACAGGATCTTTTCCCGGTAATTTTCAGGAGCCTCCAAATGCCCCCACCCCCTCACCGTCTGAAAGATACCGTCGTATACCGAGTCATGATAGGAACGCACCACATGAGGGATATTTTCTTCATCCAGCATGGAAGAGAGACGCTGAGCTTCCATCTCGTTTTCTAGGGTCAGTATTTTGATATAGGATTCCATAAAGAACGCGTTTAATGATAAATCTTCAAAGATATATAAAATTAAGGATTAATCCTTAGCATCTGATAGCGCGCTCGAAGAAACGCTGGTATTTGCTTAGCACTGACAGATGCTGTGAACGATCACCGGACTTTTTTGTTAAACAAGCATAAAACCCATTATCAACTAAAAAAATACCAGAATGCATATGTTAAAGACCTTTATTCCAACCACCATGGTGCTGATGTTGATCATCGGTTCCTGTGTCAACGGGCAAAATGAACAAATCGTCAATGCGCCGGCCGACATTGACGAGGGTAAGCTTTACCTTGATCTGATTGATATGCCGGAAGGATTTCACATCGAAACCTATGCCACCGACCTGGATGATGCGCGCTCCATGGCAAAGGGGCCCCGGGGCAACATCTTCGTGGGCAACAGAACGGAAGATAAGGTATATCTGCTCAGAGACACCAATGGTGATTTCAGGGCTGATGAAAGGCACCTGCTCGTAGACGGGCTGAATATGCCCAATGGTGTGGCCTATCACCAGGGAGATCTATACGTGGCTGAAGTCAACAGGATACTGAAATTTCCTGATATCATGAACAATTATCGCCAGGAACCTTCCTTTAAGGTGATCTACGACGAGTATCCCACCGACCGGCATCACGGATGGAAGTACATCTCCTTCGGTCCGGATGGAAAGCTATATGTGCCGGTGGGCGCTCCCTGTAACATCTGCGATTCCGAAAAGGATATCTATGCCACCATCACCCGGATGGATCGCGACGGCAGCAACATAGAGATATATGCAGAAGGCATACGCAACACGGTGGGTTTTACCTGGCACCCGCAAACCGGTGAACTCTGGTTTACCGATAATGGCCGGGACCGCATGGGCGATAACCGCCCCCCCGACGAACTCAATAAAGCAGCAGAAAAAGGATTGCATTTCGGATATCCCTATTGTCATGGCAAAGACATCTCTGACCCCCAATTCGGTAGTGGTAAGAGCTGCCAGAACTATGTCGAACCTGAACAGGAACTTGGGCCTCATGTAGCAGCCCTGGGTATGATCTTCTATACCGGTGATATGTTTCCGGAATCCTATAAAAACCAGATCCTCATTGCCGAGCATGGGAGCTGGAACCGTTCAGAGAAGATCGGTTACCGCATCATGCAAGTAAGCATGGAGAATGGCCAGGCACAAAACTACCAGCCTTTTGCCGAAGGCTGGCTTCAGGGGGAACAGGTTTGGGGCCGACCGGTAGATATAGTGCAGCTGCACGACGGCTCCCTTTTGGTTTCTGATGATTATGGTGATGCCATATATCGCATCACCTACCAGAAATAGAGTTAAAATCAAAACCGCTTTCTTTCAATGGCTTGAGTTTTTCCGGATAGCTTTGAGCAATCAGGCTTCTGGCAAGAATAGCTGTAGCATCAAATAATGGAAGATCTTCCAGCATATGGTAGGGCAGCGCATAGGATATTTCCGTGCATCCAAGAACGATAGCCTGAGCGCCTCTGTCCTTAAGATGACGAAGTCCGCGGACCAGCTGATTCCTGGCCCGTTGGGTTACCGGGTGCGAACGGGCTTTTATGCCATATGATCCATCATAAATAGCTGCATGAATCTGCTGCTGCGCATCCTGCAGGGGACTGACAGGTATAAGTCCGTTTCCCTCCAGCACCCTGCCATAGATTTCCTTTTCCCAGGTTCCGGTAGTGGACAATATCCCTATCTTCTCCAATCCCTGAAACTCCGTAACGATAAAAGAAGCCACCTCCGAAATCATATTCAACAGGCGTATGCTGGAGCCCTGTTCCTGGAGGTTCTGTTCAATAACACCAAAAATGGGGTCAGCATGCATGGTGTTGCATGGTATACCCACCACAGTGGCTCCGAGCTTTTCCAGCTGAAGAATGATTTCGGTGACCGCAGAGGCGGGGTTGTCCTGTACCCGGCCCAGCAAGTATTCGGTCCGGTCAGCGATCCGGCCCGGAAAAGACAACAGGGCAACCGGCAGATGCTCCTGATCGCGCCCGGCCAGGGTTTGGGTAAAGATCTTTGTGGTCAGATCGAGGCCTGCAAAAGGCCCTACACCTCCTACTATCCCAATCAACTTCATCGTTGCTGCCTCCCGGGTTTGATTCTTCCATATCTCTCAAGGATCTGCAGCACTTTCTCCTCCGGCAGTTCAGAAACGGTATAACCATCTTTGCCGGTAACAGAGGAGGCAACAAACAGGGAGTTAAGTATAGCCTCCTCGGTGGCCTCAATGGTTGCCATGAAAAGGGGCGACATGGCATCGTTCCTGAGAACATCCCTGGTTCGCGTTCTGCGGTCACTTTGGTAGGCAACGCTCACCCGTTGGTTGGCAGAGAAGGCAATCACATAGTCACCGCTGCCATTGGAAGAAATGCCTCCGGTATGCGCCAGCCCCAGCATGGCCCTTTTTGCCATTCGGTCCAGATTGCGTGAATCCAGCGGGGCATCGGTGGCTACAACAACCATACAGGATCCATCCGGGGTGTCGTTCAGGTGATTACTCATATAGTATTTTCCCAGCTCCTGCCCCACCGGCGCACCATTCACTTTCAGCACACCACCAAAATTGGATTGCACCAAAACACCCACGGTGTATCCTCCCGAGGATTCCGGGAGCACCCTGGAGGCGGTGCCAATGCCTCCCTTGTATCCAAAACAGATCGTTCCAGTGCCTGCTCCTACAGCTCCCTCTTCAACCACTCCGGCATCGGCCTGATCAATGGCTTCCCACACATGACGAGGTTGAACATGCCTGCCCCTGATGTCATTGAGCCTGCCATCGTTGGTCTCTCCCACTATAGGATTGACTGATTGCACCTTCTCATTGCCCTCCATGGAAAGGGTGTAACCTATCAGAGCATCCGCCACCGTAGGAACCGAAAGGGTATTGGTCAGCAGAACAGGTGTTTCAATCGTTCCCAACTCCCTGATCTGGGTGATACCTGCCAGCTTGCCGAAACCATTGCCCACATAAACTGCGCCCGGAACCTTCTGCTGGAAAATGTTTCCGCCATGAGGCAGGATCGCTGTAACACCTGTGCGGATGCTGCCGGTTTCTTTCAGTGTCACATGTCCCACCCGCACCCCTTCAACATCGGTGATGGCATTCATCGAACCGGGGGACATCACCCCTATCTGAATGCCATAATCCCTCACTCTTTTATCCTGGGCCCGGCCATGAAAACAAATAGCCGTGACCATCAAAAAAACAAAAAGTAATCGCATCATATGTTTATGATTTAATGCTTGAACAGGAAAAGACACCCCATTGAGTTGAAGAGCCATTAAGGATTGATTATCCCATGCTTATCAGATAGAATGGTTCCCTGCTCATAAATCGACTTTGAAACCGGTCGGTAATTTCTGAAATAAAACACGGCTCCCCATTGGTGGCGAACCTGGTGGTATACTTTCAGGTGCTTCTTCTGATTGATGATCACTTCCGTAACCTTCATTCCCTGGCGGGCATAGTGGCTAATGGCGGTATCAAACGACAGGCGTTTACCCAGGTTCCTCAGGGAAGGCAAATCCTTATGCAGGTCCACACGATCGGGATCCTCTCCCAGGAATTGTTTTCTTTTATTTACGATGGTGCGGTAAAATCGGAGCTTCCATTCAGGATCGGGTTCCGGTTTAATTATAGCGGGCTCCTCTCCAGTTTGGGTTTCATTCTCCTCTACCCGGATCTTGATATCCTCGTTCTCATCCTCTTCTATAGTAGCATCCTCTTCAGTGATAAAATGGGATAACCGCAGGTCGGTACCGGATACCTCGAAATTGGTGGTCAGGTTGCCTGAATATCTGGTCTCATAGGTAAATTCCTCTGTAATCCTGCTGAAGTATATCCTTCCCATGGATTCATCCGGTGTATTATATCCTGAGAGATTCTCCAATAATTCCAGCCGGATAAGCACCAGCTGCTGGAGAACTGGATTCAAATCACGGGGTATACGGGTATCCACAGACACCGTTTTAGGCATGTGGTTCTTTTTGGAAAACTTGACGGTAAATTGATCCTCATAGCCCAGCTGAAAATCAAATTTGCCCTGGGGATTGGTTTTATAAACCGCTACAGGGGAGGAAGTATCACGAACAGCAATGGTAACCCCGGGCATCCCATTATCCCCCTCAAACACCTGTCCCACAACCCGCAGGGAGTCCTGGCTCATGGCACCTTTCACTAATAACAGGCAGCTAAGGAATATGATGATCCTGATCTGGTGTGTCATAGGATTAAAAATTCGTCTAAAAATACCTAATAATGACAAGAAAATCAACAGCAGGCCTTTTTCTTCTTTCTTATATCTCAGTATGGGATGATACGAAAATGGTTGCCGGTACGCAGGTAATGCCTGAGAATACGCTGAATATCCTGATTATCAGGCAAAGGATTTATCACATCACGCAACAGTTCTAAATTCCCCTGAGAAGCGGGGTCATAGAGATAGCCATAGCCTCTGTAATGATTATTCTCGATCTGAACGACAGCCAATTCCTCAGCATTTCGTCCCGATTCTACGATAAAAAAATTTTCATGTTCCAGATTGAGGTTCTCAATAGCCTGGAGAGCACGCCGGTTGTAGTTCTCAGCCGACTCCTCCCCTGCGCAGGCACCGGCACATTGGTCAACGTGGTAGTAGAAACAGGCTCCTGCCGATTCATATAACCCGCAAAATTTCTGGCAGAGGTTATATTGCCCACACAGGTTAAAAAGGTAAGCCCTGGCTTCCCGGTAGGAAGAAAAGGCTGCCAGCAAACCCTGATCATCCTTGTTCCTGCTCACCTGAAACCGAATATAACCCGTGGAGTCATGGTAATAATATACTCCAAAATCGGTGGAACCTCTTCGCTGGCGGCGGTTGAACATGGGTTTGTATTGTTTGATCTCGTGGGATTCCTTTAGCAGAGCGATCAACTCGCTGCCGGTGGTTTCATAAGAGATGTCGTGGATCTGCTCGAGCATATTCCGGCTCCTGCGGGTTCGGGCATCCTGGAAATGGTTGAGAACTCGGGAACGGATGCTCTTACTCTTTCCAATATAGATGACATCGCCCTGATCATTGAGAAAATAATACACGCCTGTTTTTGGGGGGAGGTTCCGGATGATCCTCAGATCGGACATGCCCTGGGGGGGTATGTACTCTTTTTCCTGCTGATCCAGGGCCATCAGGTGGGTAAAAAGCAGGGCAGTAGCCCGGGCATCGCCATAGGCCCGGTGCCGGTCTTCTATGTCACATCCAAGTTCCTGGCATATATTCCCCAGGCTGTATGACTTTTTACCAGGCAGCAATTTGCGGCTTAGCTGCACAGTACATAGCTTCCGTCTTTTAAAAGCGTATCCCAGCTCAGAAAATTCCTTGCGCACAAAACTGTAATCAAAATTCACATTGTGGGCCACAAAGGTCTTATCGCGGGTCATCAGCACAATATCCCTGGCCACTTCCCAAAATTTTGGGGCTTCTTCGACCATATGGTTGGTGATACCGGTTAAACGGGTGATATTGGCAGGGATATTTCGCTCCGGATTGATCAGGCTTTGAAATTCATCCACCACTTTACGGCCGTCATGCAGAACAATGGCAATGTCTATGATCTTCTGGGTGGCCGCTTTCAAGCCGGTTGTTTCCACATCTATGATCGCGTACATATAATGTTGTTAGGCAACAATATTAATTGGGCATCTTGTGATTGAGTATGTGAATGAGTTCGAGCATCAACATTCTTTTATCCGCACCCGTTTGATCCATATAAGATTTCAGTTTGTCGATCCGGCTTTGGGTGGGCCCAAGCTCCAGGTTCCTGATGGAATTTTCAATAACGGTTAAAGCCTCCAATGCCGTGGTGTAATCATATTCGAGAAAAATATGGATGAAATCGTCAATGTACTCACTGTAATCCAGTCCGTTCTTCCAGCAGGCTGCCACCAAAAGCGATACCATTTCGCGCTGGTCCTCCTGCCGGATGGCTTTCACGAGTTCTGACGCTGACGACTGGTACTTCAGGTTGTTGAGAATGGATACAATATGGTTGCGCACCTCATTGCCCCGGGTTTTTCTCAAAAGATCTATCAACTCCGGTATAAGCACAGGGCTACCTGAATTCTTGACTTGTTGTAAGGTATTGATCACGATTTGCGAATCCATGCTCGACAAACCCGATCGTATCTCCTTTATATTCCACGTATTATCTGCCATAATCCCTCCTGCTATCTTCTTCTACAAAGGTAGAATATTTCTAATTTCCGGGAATAATTTTGGGGAATCTAAAAATTGTTTTTATTTTAGAACATTGATTAGAAACGACAAATAATGCCGCAATTTGTACTTCTTAAAGATTGTGATTCGGTCTAGCTACTGAAATACTAACACAAAACAAAACCATCATGAATATTCGATTCAGTTTGTTTCTTGCCGCTCTTACCGTTCTTTTTATTATTGTTTCCCCTGGCTGCAAAAAAGGCTCTGAGAAGGCAGATGAAAAGCGCTCTGAAGAAGCAGTCACCGTAGATTCCATCGATCAGCAACTGGTCAAGGATGTGAAAGCAGTGAAGGAGATGTTTTACTCCATGCCTTCTCCACTCGAAGTGGCCATGATTCTCAAGGATGCCGGAGAAACCTACAATCAAGAATTACTCAATCCCCTGAATCACACCACCCGGTATGTTACCACCAAAAGCCAGGCCCTGAACCTGGGCATTTACACCACCGACCTGAGCTACAGCAGCTTGTACGACCAAACACAAACGACCATTGATTACATCAATGCAGCCAAGAAGATGGCTGAAGGGCTGGGCATCATGCATGCCATTGATAATAGCACCATCCAGCGGCTGGAAGCCAATGTGAACAACCGCGATGTGATCCTGGATATTATCTCAGAGACGATCCTGACTTCCAGTTCCTTTTTCAAAGAAAATGAAAGAGATGCCATTTCCACCATTGTGTTGATTGGGGGTTGGATTGAAGGACTTTATATAGCCACCAACCTGGTGCAAGACAGCCCCACCCAGGAGGATATCCATTCCAATGAGCTCATCGCCCGTATTGCTGATCAAAAACTGGCCCTGAATACGATTATGAAACTGCAGGAAAAGAATGAGGCCAATAAGCATTTGGACCAGGTGGTGACAGATATTCAAGAGCTGGAGAAGATATATGATCAGATAAAAATCGAAACATCCAGGGCTGTGCCGGTTAAAGACACTTCCACCCAAGTCACCACATTGAAATCCGAGACCAGCATCACAATGACTCCTGAAATTTATAAGCAACTTAAAGAAAAAATCGACGTAATAAGAACTAAATTCATCTCTTAAAATAGTATCTGTTATGAACAAGTTGTCCTCCCATGCTCTCGTTCTACTGACCCTTTTTATGATCATGCCTCTTTTGGGTCAAGGTCAATGTAAGCAATTTGCCAAGCAGGTTTGTAAAAATGAACTCACTCCCTATATACACAATGGCAACTACAATGCTGCCATCCTCACCGAGGGCGAAACGGCAGAGATGTATAAGACCTTTTATTCCAGGCAGAATTACCGCTTATATATTTGTGAATCCTCCGCCATGCCCAGGATCCATTTTCAGGTGCTGGACATCAACCGCAATGTTCTCTACGACAACAAGAAGAATGGTTATAAGATGAAATGGGATTTCATGCCTGAGTCCAGTCAGCAGCTGATCATCTCACTCGAGGTGGAAGATGGAGAGAATGACAGCGACGGCGACCCTATCAGCGGCTGTGTGGCTATAATGATTGGCATCAAGCAGAACGGCAATGATTCTTCGCCCTGAGTTTAGGGCCCGTTCCCGTGATTAATGCTCAATCTGGTCTTTTTTCAGCTTATTCTTCAGGTACCAGGCGGTATAGGATGACTCACAGCCGGCCACTTCCTCCGGGCTGCCCTGACAAACAATATCTCCTCCTTCTTCTCCTCCTTCCGGCCCAAGATCGACGATCCAATCGGCCGATTTGATCACCTCCATATTGTGTTCAATCACGATCACGGTATGGCCTTTTTTTATCAGGGCATGGAAGGAATCCAATAATTTGGAGATGTCGTAATAATGCAAACCGGTGGTAGGTTCATCAAAGATAAACAGCTTGCGGTCTTTGTCACTCTCATGCGCGAGGAAGGAAGCCAGTTTCACCCGTTGGCTCTCGCCACCGCTGAGGGTACTGGATGACTGGCCAAGTTTCAAATAACCCAGCCCCACACCCTGGAGGATGGTAAGTTTTTTCTCTACCTTTTCCTCCTGGCTGTTTTGGCGCTCACCAAAAAACTCGATGGCTTCATTAATGGTCATCTCCAGTACTTCATAAATGTTTTTGCCTTTATAATGAACCTCCAGTACTTCATCGCGGAAACGCTTTCCACCGCATGCCTCACAGGTCAGTGTGATATCGGGCAAAAACTGCATTTCCACCTTGATCACTCCTTCTCCCTGACACTCTTCACACCTGCCTCCCGGTGTATTAAAGGAAAAATGGGCCGGTTTGAAGTTGTTGATCCGGGCGGCTTGCTGACTGGCAAAGAGTTTTCGGATCTCATCATAAGCTTTGATATAGGTAACGGGGTTCGAACGGGTAGATTTGCCGATGGGATTTTGATCGACATATTCCACATCAGAAAGGAGATTGAGATCGCCCTCCAACGCGTCATATCTTCCGGCTTTTTGTCCGCTGCCTTTGTAATAGCGGCTTAAGGCGGGAGCCAGAATATTTTTGACCAGCGAGGATTTTCCTGATCCGCTCACACCCGTTATAACAGTGATTACATTCAGGGGAAATTGCACATCAATGCCCTTGAGGTTGTTCTCCCGGGCTCCTTTCAAAACAATGTAATTGTTCCATTTTCTACGGTGGGCGGGAAGCGGAATAAATTCTTCCTTAAGCAGGAATTCTCCGGTATAGCTTTTAGGATGGCTTTGAATATCCTGATGATGGCCCTGAAAAACCACCTCACCTCCCAGGCGACCGGCCAGAGGGCCCAGATCGATGATCTGATCGGCTGCCCGTATGATATCTTCATCGTGTTCGACCACAATCACTGTATTGCCTATTTGCTGCAGTCTTCTGAGCACCCGGATCAGCCGGTCATTATCGCGGGGATGCAACCCGATGCTGGGCTCATCCAGAATGTACATCGAACCCACCAGGCTGCTGCCCAGCGAAGTAGCCAGGTTGATCCGCTGCGATTCCCCTCCGGAAAGAGTCGACGACAAGCGGTTCAAAGTAAGGTACCCCAGTCCCACTTCCACCAGGAAATGAAGGCGGCTGCTAATCTCATGAAGAATTCGTTCGGCAATAACCGCATCGTGCTCATCCAGGGAGATCTGACCGAAAAAACCGAACAGCCGCTCCACCGGCATCAATACCAGTTCTGTGATGGCCCGGCCGCCAACCTTCACATAGGTAGCTTCCTTCTTCAGGCGGGTACCATTGCATTCGGTACAAACGGTCTTTCCACGATAACGTGAGAGCATCACCCGGTACTGGATCTTGTACTTCTTTCTTTCCAAATAGCGAAAAAAGGCATCCAACCCATGAAAATATTTATTGCCTGTCCACAGCAATTTCTTTTGTTCATCACTTAGTTGATAATAGGGTTTATGTATGGGGAAACGGAACTTATCGGCATGCCGGATCAATTGATTTTTCCATTCCTGCATCTTCTCACCTCTCCAGCAGGCAATGGCATCCTGATAGATGGACAAACTCTTATTGGGTATCACCAGGTCTTCATCGATACCGATAATGCGGCCGTAACCCTCGCATTTCGGACAGGCACCCAGGGGATTATTGAAGCTGAACATATGCTCGCTGGGCTCCTCGAACTGGATCCCATCGGCCTCGTGGCGATTAGAAAACGAGCGGGTATGGATCTGTTCGCCCTCAAAAGAACGAACGAGACAGGCTCCATTGCCTTCAGAAAAAGCAATCTGAATGGAGTCGGCATATCGCGAGCGGGAGTCTTCATCATCAGCAATCTTTATGCGGTCAATCACGATGTTCAGATCCTTAAAATCCTTCTGTTGATGGGTGCCGTTCTCCAAAACATCCTCAATGCGGAAGATCTTGCCATCCTTCTCCAGGCGGGTTGTCCCCTGATTGGCCAACAGCCTGAGATAATGCTCGGTGGTGCCTTCTTTGGGAGGCTGGAAAGGGGCTGATATCAAAGCCTTCTGTCCATGAGGCAATGAAAGCAGGTAATTTACCACATCGGTCACCGTATCACGCTGTACCCTAGTACCCGAATAAGGGGAATAGGTCTTTCCAATCCGCGCATAAAGCAGCTTAAGATAGTCATATATCTCGGTGGATGTTCCTACTGTTGAACGGGGATTGCGGATGTTCACCTTTTGCTCTATAGCTATGGCAGGGGGCAGACCATGTATGAAATCCACATCAGGCTTTTCAATTCTCCCCAGAAACTGACGGGCATAGGAGGATAGGCTCTCTACATAACGTCTTTGCCCTTCTGCATAAAGGGTATCAAATGCCAGGGAAGATTTGCCAGAACCAGATACACCGGTGAGAACAACAAAACGGTCCCGGGGAATATTCAGGCTGATGTTCTTCAAGTTGTGTACCCGGGCACCCTTAACCTTGATTTGATGGGTATCTCGCTGATGGCTATCTGGCATGATTGTTGATCGATTTTAAACAGGCAAAATTAGAAATGTTTTGGCAGAATTTTGAAATTTGGGGATTTTTTATTTATTTGCATAGTTTTGAACCCAAAGAAAGGCAGGTTTGTTGTATAGGAAAAGCAATACCCAATCTATTGAAAAAAGGAGGAGATAGTGACAAAAAAAGAGAATTCCGATCAAAAACTCATCAAAGAATATCTGGATGGCAACCACACGGCTATTGAAAGATTGATCGGCCGTTACAAAGATAAGGTCTATACATATATTCTGCTGATGGTAAAGAACGAACATCTGGCTGAAGATATTTTCCAGGAAACTTTCATAAAGGTCATCAAATCACTGCACCAGGGAAAATATCAGGAAAGCGGGAAGTTCGTATCATGGGTCATACGTATTGCTCATAACCTGATCATCGATTACTTCCGCAAAGGCAAACAATCGCGGGTTTATTCCAATGATGATTATGAGATGGATATATTCAACTCACAAAAATTTTCCGAAAAGACTGTTGAAGACCACATGGTGCGGAATCAGATCATTGATGATGTACGCAAATTGATTGATTACTTACCTGAAGAGCAGAAGGAAGTTGTGCTTCTGCGTCACTATGGTGGATTGAGTTTTAAAGAGATCGCCGACCAAACCAATGTTTCCATCAACACAGCATTGGGCCGTATGCGATATGCCCTGATCAACCTGAGAAAACTGATCAAGGATAAAAACCTCAATCTTAACACCATTTAATACAATTCCCTGATTGCTTCCCGTTTGTTAAAAAATGTTAATGCTTCTTACAATATTTAAAAGAAGGGCATCGTTTTGTGATATGATTTTTAATGCATAATTCCTACGCCTATGAAGCATCATTCTACATCAGCCTCTCAGGAGGAAACAAATCAACTGGTTTACAGCCCGGAAAAAGATGAATTTCTCGGCATAGAAAATTTTTCCGAGATCTTTGAGATGCTCGACAAAAGTCTTTTTCAAGTAGATGACAAAATTGCAGGAGAAGTCATCCATTTTGCACAGAGGTATTCCAATTCCGGGCAATAATTAATTTTGTTCAAGTTCGCCTCTTTTCTTTCCCATGGAGGCGAACTTGTCTTTTTCCCCACCTCAATAACCGTTCAACAGATTGATGCTGTGACAAGCCACGATGCCGGCTGTTTCAGTGCGTAAGCGGTTTTCTCCCAATTTTACAGACTGAAATTTCTGTTCTTCAGCCTGTTCCACTTCTTCTTCACTGAAATCTCCTTCCGGTCCAATGACTATCAATGCATTTTCTCCTGCAGGATATATCTCCCTCAGAGGTTGGGACCGCTGTTCATCCAGGTAAGCGATATAACGGTTGCGGGGTGAGGATTTCTTTATGACCCCGGCAAAGGGAGTCATCTCGTTTAGCAGGGGCAGGTATGTTTTTAAGGATTGTTTCATGGCAGCTATCACAACCCGGTTCATCCGCTGGGTTTTAATGTATTTGCGTTCCGAATGGAAACACAGGATCGGGGTAATCTCATCGACGCCTATCTCGGTGGCTTTCTCCAGGAACCATTCAAACCGTTTCATGTTCTTGGGTGGGGCAATGGCCAGGTGAAGGTAAAAAGGACGCTTACCATAACCTTCCTGATGATCAGCGACCTCTACGCGACAATGGCGAACATCTTCTTCAACAATGACTGCCCGGTATAATCCGCCTCTGCCATCGGTCAGATGGATGTGATCGCCCTTTTTCAGCCGCAGTACTGTGATACAATGCCTCGATTCTTCTTCCGATAATTGGTGTGTATTGTTTTTCAGCTTCGGGGTATAGAATAAATGCATAATATGTTTATTTTTGCAGCAAATGTAAGGAATTTTGGTCATGATGAAAATTGGAGCCCTCTCCGACACCCATGGACATATTGATGAGAAGACCCTGAACTTTCTCAGCCTTACCGACGAGATATGGCATGCCGGTGACATTGGTAATCCGGCCATCATCGATAAGCTTGAAATCATGGCGCCTGTCAGGGCAGTATACGGAAACATCGACGGTGGGGACATCAGAAGCAGCTGGCCCCTAATTCAGGCGTTTGAATATGAAGGCCTGCAAATCACCATTACCCATATAGGAGGCAAACCCGGTCGCTATGATCGATCCATCATGGGCCACGTGAATAACCACCACCCCGATTTATTTTTATGCGGCCATTCACATATACTGAAAATACAACACGATCCCCAATACGATATGCTTTTCATCAACCCCGGGGCAGCCGGAAAAACCGGTTTCCACCGGGTACGCACGGCGATTCGTTTTGATCTGGATAATGGGAACATCAGCAATATGGAAGTTCATGAGGTGAACCCACACATGGGCGGTAACAACTATGTTCCAAAGTAATACACGGATAAGCCTGTCGGCGAACAAGCATGAACCAAACAATAAGAACATGAACCGAAACCTAAAATATCTGCTGATCCTTCTGAGCGTGATATTGCTTTTTGCCGGATATCAATACTTCAAACAGGCCGGGATTCAGGCCTACCGGTATGTCGGCACTTCAAAGGTTAACCTGGATAAACTGCCCAATGGAAGTTACAGTGGTACATTCCAGCCATTTAACCTCATATCCCTGGCAAAGGTAAAATTCAGGATAGACGGGGGCAAAGTCAAAGATTTCTCCATTCCCAGGTTGGTGGTATCTCCCTGGAATCAGGTTAAGTCCTCCATCACCGATAGTGTCAAAGTCAAGCAATCGGTTCGCTTTGATGCAATATCCGGGGCTACACGATCTTCCTACTTTGTGAAGGCGGCTTTGCATGATGCCTGCCCTGTCCAAAGAGACAGCATAATAACCAGTCAGCCTTGAACAATACTGTCCGTGATTTGTCTTTATCTCTAAAACCATCACCTTGAATATACTACTGACCGGCGCCAACGGTTACATTGGCAAACGACTGTTGCCAGCTCTTCTGGAGGAGGGACATCACGTGATCTGCTGTGTGCGTGACCGTCAACGTTTCGCCCTGAAAGACATCTATCCCGACATTGAAGTATGGGAGCATGATTTCCTGCAACCCGTAGGAGAATCCTTCCCCCGGCAAATCGATGCGAGCTACTTTCTAATCCATTCCATGTCGGCATCCATCACCGGATTTTATGAAAGTGAGGCCACCACGGCCAGGAATTTTGTGGATTTTATCAACCAAACACAGGCCCGGCAAATCATTTACCTGAGTGGCATCACCAACCAGCCCCAATTATCCCGGCACCTCTCTTCCCGTAAGAATGTGGAAAGCATACTGGCACAATCCCAGGCTCAACTGACCACCCTGAAAGCTGGCATCATCATTGGATCAGGCAGTTCCTCCTTCGAGATCATGAGGGATCTGGTGGAAAAACTGCCGGTGATGGTCACTCCGCGATGGCTGAACACGCGAGCGCAGCCCATAGCCATACAAAATGTCATCGAATATTTGATCGCGGTACTCCATAATGAGCAGGCCTTTAACCGCTCCCTCGATATAGGCGGCCCTGAGGTGCTCAGCTACAAAGAGATGCTGTTACGCTTTGCCCGGGTGCGAAACTTAAAAAGGACTATATGGACCCTTCCTGTGATGACGCCCCGCTTATCCTCCTACTGGCTCTACTTTGTAACTTCTGTTTCCTACAACCTGGCAGTAAACCTGGTGGACAGCATGAAAGTCGAGGTCATTGCTGATGACAGACCCGTCAGGGAGATCTCTCACGTAGAGCTCATCGGCTTTGATGAAGCCGTAAGGATGTCCTTCAGCAAACTGGAGAGCGACCATGTTTTATCGAGCTGGAAAGATTCTCTGATTTCAAGTATGGACCAGAATGACCTGCATGGGTCTTTTCATGTGCCCACCCAGGGCTGCCTGATCGATCACCGCAGCCTGATACTGCACCATTCGCCTGCGACTGTCCTGGAAAACATATGGTCGATCGGTGGAAGCCAGGGATGGTACTATGCCAATCTGCTCTGGAAAATCCGGGGTTTTATAGACAAACTAGTAGGAGGTACCGGGTTGCGCAGGGGCCGAACCCATCTGCATCATCTGTATCCCGGCGATGCACTGGATTTCTGGCGGGTTCTGCTGGCCGACAAACAATCCATGAGACTCCTGCTTTACTCCGAGATGAAGCTGCCCGGAGAAGCCTGGCTCGAATTCAGGATTGACCATGAAGATAACCATTACAGGCTCCATCAGATAGCTACCTTTCGTCCACAAGGCATCCTGGGACGCGTGTACTGGTACTTCCTGCTCCCCTGGCACCAGATCATCTTTAGAGGCATGATCCGACAGATGGCTGCCAAAAGATCCTGATATGGTTTTACCCGAATTTTGCACTAAATTGTCACACTCCATCCCAACCCATCCATGATCATGGCGGAAGATAATCAGTATATAGCGAAGACGTTCCCGGGCCTGGAAGAAGTGCTGGCTGGAGAGATCCGGGCGCTGGGAGCAGATCAGGCAGAAGTGCTCAAACGTGCAGTAAAGTTTCGGGGCAACAAAGCCATGCTTTATCGCTCGAACCTCCATCTGCACACGGCACTCAAAGTGCTGGTGCCCATAAAAAAATTTTCATGCGAAAACGAAGATCAACTCTATCAGGCCCTATATGAACATCCCTGGGAAGAGCTTTTCAACCTCTATAACACCTTCGTGATTGACGGGGTGGTTAATTCCCACCTGTTCAAACACTCGCATTACGCCGCCCTGAAAGCCAAAGATGCCATTGTTGACCGCTTCAGGAATAAATACAACAAAAGACCCTCCATCGACAAAAACAAACCCGATTTTCGGATCAATCTCCACATTTACAGGGATCAATGCACCCTCTCACTCGACAGCTCCGGTGAATCCCTGCACAAAAGGGGATATAAAGCAAAAAATGTTAAAGCTCCCTTAAACGAGGTGTTGGCAGCCGGCTTGATCTTGCTTTCCGGATGGGACAAATCCTCATCTTTTGTCGATCCTATGTGTGGATCCGGAACACTGCCCATTGAAGCCGCCCTGATGGCCCATAATATTGCCCCCGGATGGTACCGCCAACAATTCGGTTTTGAAACCTGGCACGATTTTGATCATCTGCTTTTTCAGGAATTGAAAAACAAAAGCAGGCCCCAACCCGGAAAACACCCCCCTATCCATGGATGCGACATATCGCAGCAAGCCATTGAAACATCAAAGAATAACCTTCAGCAAGCCGGGTTAAGCAAACAAGTCATGCTCTTCGAACAATCACTGGCTCAATATACCCCGCCCAACACAGATAAGGGCGTGGTGATCATGAACCCTCCCTACGACCAAAAACTTAAGGAAAAAGACATACTTGCCTTCTACAAAAGCATCGGGGATATCCTGAAAAAAAAGTATGAGGGATATGATGTATGGATTTTCAGCCACCATATGAAGGCACTGAAAAATATCGGTCTGCATCCTTCCAGCAAGTGCACCCTCTACAACGGCCCCCTGGAGTGTAAATTCCAAAAATATTCCATCTACAAAGGCAGCTTGAAGAAAAAGTAAACCTGTGAAATTTTTTGTGTATCTTTATCCCCTGCTCGTGGAAAAATTATGTCCGCTTACATATTTTGTAGTGCAAAATTCCTATATTTGCTCTGCAGGTAGTCAAAAATCCCTAATAATTTGAAGGCTTGTATGCATTTTGACATCGACCAGTATTATTCCAGGCTAAATTCAGGTGAGGTTATACTGGCCTATAAGGGTAGCATATCTTCGGAACTGATAACCAATGTTCTGGAAGTGTTAGATGCCAAACTGGAAGATCTGGTCATTGAAAAAAGCATAAAAAAGAAACTCTATAATGTACTGGTCGAAAGCCTTCAGAATCTATATCATCACATCGATGACCTTCCCGAGACCTCCAGTGGTAAATTCGACGTACATTTCGGAATATTCGTCATTACTAAAGAAGGGGAACGATATAAAGTTTCGACCGGCAACTTCATTAAAAACAACAAAATCAAACCCCTTCAGGAGCGGCTCGACCGGGTAAAATCGATGTCGAAAGATGAATTGAAGACCCTTTACAAACAAATATTAAACAATCAGGATTTTACCAAAAAGGGAGGTGTCGGCCTTGGCCTCATTGACATGGCCAAGCGTACCGACGGCCAGTTGGATTATAAATTCAGCGAATACAACCAGGAGTATTCTTTTTTTAACCTGGACATTTACGTTTAAAAAAAAAATAAAAAAACAACGACCCATTATGGAATCTATTGCAATTGAAGGCACGACCAAAACCCCGGAAGTTAGGCTCAATCCGGAAAATGGGGTTATTGAGATCAAGGGACGTTCGATACCAGAGAATTCCATAGAATTTTACAGACCGATTATCGAATGGTTGGATGAGTATGCAAAAAACCCGAATAAAAAAACCACCGTCAACGTCCAATTGGAATATTTTAACACCAGCTCCTCCAAATGCATCCTGGACATCTTCAAAAAACTCGAATCCCTGAAAAAAGCCCGCAACGAAGTAATGATCAACTGGTATTATGAAGAGGATGATGAGGACATGCTGGAATCGGGTGAGGATTATGAATCCATTATCCGTGTACCCTTCAAGATGATTGAAATTGTAGACTGAAAAATACATCTCGAAACTGTTCAACAGGAGCTAACTAACCAAACAAAAAACCACGCTGATGCTTTTCAGCGTGGTTTTTTGTTTGAGGCATAGCGCTTATCTTCTGAATAATCCAACAGTTTTCTCAACAGCCTGAAGTACAGGATAAAATAAAGAATGATACTCATGCCCCATATAACCAAGAGGTTAACCAGGAAGGTAGGGTAGTATTTTCCAAACAACTGTTTTCTTGGGGCGTAAAAATGGGCCTTGATAAATGAATGTTCAGGATCTTTAAAAACGGGATCGATCTTTTGAACCAGCTCTCCCTTGTATTCTATGATCCGGTGAATCTCATTGCTGTTTCTTACAAAATCTTCCAGTTTTTCATTGTAATGATTTCTTCTAATACCCAGCAATTGTTGCTTACCTTCAGGCGATTGCTGCATGTCGGTCATGATCTGGTCCTTCTTGCTGTTGGCTTTGTTATATAGTTTGATATAATATCTTTTCAGAAGAGACAGATAATCATGAAGAGCTTTAAAGGTAGCCTCTCCGACCTTGTCAGGATAAAGCTCATCCCGTTTCTTGAATTTGACCAACCGGGAAGAGGCGGTATGCATCTCTGCTGAGAGCTCCCTGCGGATCAGGGCCAGATTCTCCCTAACCTGCCGGCTTTTCTTTTCATTCTCCAGGTTCCGCTTACAATAGGACACCTTATTTTGCAGGGTGGTAATCCAGTAGTTTTTCTTGAAATCGGCCCTGCTCATGGCTTTATCATAGGGGTAGAGGGGCTTTTCGTACTCATTGTTCTTGAATTGATACACGGCCAATGCCTCATAAGCCCACCGCGCTGTTATAACCTCCCCATAGAAGGGGATGGTTTTGGGATTGGAGATACTGGGATTAAGCTTTTCATATTTAACGATCACTCCGCTAAGGATCAACTGAGGAATGATCAGGAAGGGGATCAAAATATATATGGTGATCACCGTATTGAAGCTGTCGGAAATCAATAATCCCAGCATGTTTGAAAAACACCAGGCACTGAACAGGATCAGCCAGTATTGCAGGTACATGCCCTGGATCTCCATGATGGAATTGCCAATCAGTACAAAAAACCAGGCTTGTATGGCAGATATGAAAAACTGCACCCCGATCTTGGAAAACAGGTAACTGTTCCAGCTTAGATTAAGAAAAGCCTCGCGTTTGAGGATTTTCCGGTCTTTGATGATCTCCTCCGAACTAACCGTTAGTCCGATGAACATGGCAACAATGACCGAAATGAAAATATATACGGGCAGGTTGGAATTAGAGGCCAGGGTATATCCATAAGGGCTGTTGATATCATAATACTTGACAATATATGACAAGATAAAAGCCAGCAATGGAGCTTCCACCAGGTTAATAAACAGGTACTGGCTGTTGGCCAGCTTGGAGAGCACATCCCGCTGAAGAAAAATGGAAAATTGTTTGAGTTTGTGAGGTACTTTGAAATGGATCTTAGGCAGCTTATCGCCCGGTTGGGGATGATTTTGCTTTTGCCTGACCGGGGAATACTCAAACTTTTCCTGCCATTCCGGAGGCGAGATCTTTCTTTCATTGGTGAAATTGCCATACTCATCGAGTACCTTGGTCTCCACAATGTTGAAGATCTGTTCGGGATTTACATTGCCACAAACCGGGCATTCACTCTCATTCCAGTTGGCATGCTGAATGCTGGACTTGAAATATATAAGCGATTCGATGGGCTCTCCGTCATAGATCAAATATCCTCCCTGATCCAGTATCAATAATTTGTCGAACATTTTGAAGATATCGGAAGAAGGCTGGTGGATCACGGCAAAGACCACCTTTCCTTTGAGGGTGAGCTCCTTCATCAAATCAAGTATATTCTCCGAATCGCGGGAAGAAAGGCCAGAAGTGGGTTCATCCAGAAAAAGGACGGCGGGTTCCCGAATAAGCTCCAGGGCAATATTCAGTCTTTTCCTTTGTCCCCCGCTTATTTTCTTGTCCAGTGGAGTACCTACGTTCATGTCCCTGATGTCATAGAGCCCCAGATCCTCCAGGGTGTTGTTGACCACCTGCACCAGCTCTTGTTTTGAATAGTGGGCAAAACACAGCCGGGCATTAAAATAGAGGTTTTGAAAAACGGTCAGTTCTTCAATCAGCAGATCATCCTGGGAGACATACCCGATCAACCCTTCTACTTTTTCCTTTTCCTGATGGATGTTGATGCCGTTGATCAATACCTCCCCGTCCGTTGGCTGATAGGAGCCGTTTAATACGTTAAGCAGGGTAGATTTACCGGCCCCGCTGGCTCCCATGATACCAACAAGCTTGGCCGACTCTCCATAAAAACTCATGGGCCGAAGCCCGACATCGCCGGTTTTGAAATGGAATTCAATGTTTCGGGCTTCAAAGGTGATCCTCGATTCGATCCGGTCGATGTTAAAGCGGGTAATGATGTCACCGTAATAGATCGGCTGTATCTTCGAGCTTCGGATAGAAGCCCCGACGTTCAGAACATAAACCTTATCCTGCTCCAGAAGCTGCCCGTTGAGATAAATCTCGCTGCCACCGATATAGCGTATAAAATACATGCTTGCCGAGTCCAGCTCTATCACGCGCAATTCACCATCCAAATTGGACGAACGCATGTGCCGGATATTGGACAGTGCAATATCCTTCTTGTTGTCTATGATGAGTATGTTCTTGCTGTCGGGCAGCTCCGGGAAAGGCTTTAAAACAAAACTGCGGATCAGGGAAAACTCCTCCTGAGGGATATGAAAGGTATCTGCCACCGTTGTGATAAAAGCCATCTGCTGCTCGGTGACGTCCCCTCCAGACTTCACGAATTCCAACAACCGAACCAGTACTACGTTTTTCTGTTTCTGAGTGAGTTCCTCGTTTATCTCTGTGCAAATCTTCAATACCCGCACCGAGCTTGAAGAAGTTCGCTTCTGGCGCTTGCTTTTTTCCTTTAGCTTCTCATGGTGTAGGGCAAAATAATGGTCGAAAACACGGAGGTATTCCTGGGCGGCCTGCTGATTGATCTGCCTGCGTAAAAAGTATTCAACGATCTTCCTCCGATCCCCGCCTGAACTGGTAGGATAGGCAATAATCGCGAAAAGCTGCATGAGGGCTTTCAGGATGGGTTCACTCATTGTTCAGGCACTTGTTGGGTGGGATGAGGCTTCTTGAAACCGATCACCAGTTTAACCAGTTCATCGATGTGCTCCTGGGCATCCACCTGTATTTCAACGACGCACGACACCGTGGAGGCAAAATCCAAATGCCACTTGGGTGTATACCCATGCCTGGTGTTGTCGAATAAAAGATTCCGCTCGGAATCATATACTTTCATGATCAGCGGGGAATCTTCTATATTGCTGCAAGCCACCAGGCAATAACGATTATCCGCATAGAAAATGGTATGGAACCGGGCCCGGTTGTTCTTGTTTAAGCGGGCCTTATAGGTCTGACCATCGGATACATATCCTTCACTCATCAGCGAAGCACATTGCTTCAGGCTATTATTAGGCTCCTTTTGCCCAAAACTATGGGCCGGCAGACTAAGGCCTGTTAAAAGTAAAATCCAGAATGCTTTGTGAGCCATCCGCATCATGAAATGATCTTGTCTCTTAGTTTACTCAGTTTTTCTGCTATCGTGCGCAAATGGTATTCGGATATTACCACGTTTGAATTACTACGGATGATGGTTAGTTTTTGTTTCTCTTTAACCACCGGTTCTTCATAATAATAATTATAGATCACGCCGTCAAATTCATAGGCAATATCCACCAGATCATCGATCAGCTGAGTATATTTCTCCGCCTCATAATAGTAAGAGGAGAGCAATTCAATGAGGTTATCCAGGGCATGTTTCTGTTCCCCCAGGCGATTAACAAGCGGACGCTCTTGTGATTGCAGCACGGTCTGGGCAAGTATATAATTGCTTTCAATCCAACCGCCGGCCAGGATCAGGGCCCCGATCTTTTTCCGGTTGTTTTCCTTCAGGTAGGCATCAAATTGTTGATAGGAACGGGTCAGATAATAAAGCATGGAATCCTGCTTAACCAGACTGTTTTTGAACCTCTCCAACTCTTCTGGAGCCAGGGCATTATGCAGCCCCAGATCATCCGTGAGGTTTTTGATCACGTTGAAATAAGAAAGCGACTCTTTCTCTCCGTTGAAAATGTTCAGATAACCCAAATCTGTCCCATAGACTCCAATATTTAAGGCTTGCTTGAAGCTGGTGTTATATTGAGTATAACGACCGGGATCATTCAGCAGATCTTTGTTGAACGAAACCTCATGTCTGCGGATGATATAAGCCGCCTGATAAGGAGAGGGAAGAGAAAAAAGGTTGTCGTTGTATTTTAGCAGAAGGCTGGTGGTATCAATATCCTTTTCCATCATCTCTTCCTGCTGCGTCTCCCTGCTTTGATCTCCCTGTTTGCATCCCCATACGATCAGCAAAAGAAAAAATATCCACAGGCAGTATACAAGACGAGGAGGTTGATTCATGTAAAACGATTTATCTTTTGCTAATTAATAAAAAACTCACGAGATATCAAAGTTTTTTCCACTCTTAGCCCAGCGCTTAGCGCTGCGCTAAGCGCTGATAGGTGTCCGCAGTCGAACATCAGAACAATTTTTTGATGTTGCGCCGGAAAATCAAAAAGCCGGTCAGAGCCAGGGCAAACCACATCAGGCTCCACCCCCATTCCAAAAAGATGATCTTACCGATCATAAAAAGGATGGAATAGGTAAACAGGATTGAGCTAAGCCAGGAAGTGACCAGCAGGGGTATGCGCTTATTCTTTTCTTTGGTCAGGGGTCGATCGATGGTCCAGAGCCCCGGTGGGTGCACCCGCCGGTAGAATTCATGTAACACCTGCGGATCGGTACGTGGGGTGATCCATGTAACCATCAGCCAGGCTATGGTTGTGATGCCAACGGTAATAAAGAAGCTTTCGGGGAAGTGCAGGCCATAACCAAACTTAGCCACGGCAAAAACGATAAAGGGCACGATGGTAGCTGTTATCTCACTCCAGGCGTTCACACGCTGCCAGTACCACCGGAGTATCAAAACCAGGCCCAGGCCGGCCCCACATTCCAGAACGAAGTGCCACACCTGGGTGATAGAAGTAACGATGGTAGTCACATAGAGCGAGAGCAGCATGATCAGAATCGTGACCAACCGGCTGATCATCACATAATGGCTTTCTTCTTTTCCGGAGCGGGTTCGCTTATGCAGGAACCGCTTATAAAAATCATTGACAATGAAGCTAGCCCCCCAGTTCAGCTGGGTGGATATCGTGCTCATGTATGCTGCCAGCATGGCCACGAGCAACAGACCCGTCAGCCCGGGTGGCAGGTAATCGCGGATGGCCATCACATAGCCCAGACGCTCCTCTCCTTCTCCCAATCCCGGATAAAGCACCAGCGTAGCCAGGGCAACCAGGATCCAGGGCCATGGACGAATAGCATAATGGGCAATCTGGAAGAAGAGGGTTGCACCGGTGGCGTGTTTCTCATTTTTGGTGCTCATCATCCGCTGGGCTACATAACCACCGCCTCCCGGTTCGGCTCCCGGATACCAGCTAGCCCACCATTGCACCCCGATGTAAGCCAGGAAGGCCCCGAGGCTGATGCTTAATGTGGAGGCTATATCCCCCTCTCCCTGCCCCGATCCGATGCGCGGGAAAAACTGAAAAGCCCAGGAAGGCACTTGCTCCTTCAGGCCGGTGATACCTCCCACCTGTTCTGTGGACAGCACGATGATTGCCAGGATGATGGACCCTGCCATGGCTATGACAAACTGAATGGCATCGGTAATGGCTACACCCAGCAATCCGGCCAGCGTTGAATAAAACGAGGCTACCAGCATGGCACCTGCTACGTACCATATCAGATATCCCTGAGGTATATCAAAGAAGACCTGCAGGATACTCTCCAGGGCCAGGTTCACCCAGCTGATGATCAGAATATTCAGAAAAAGTCCCAGGTACACCGATTTGAACCCCCGTAAAAAAGCGGCTGCCTTGCCACTATAGCGAAACTCAATGAATTCCAGCTCGGTCAATACGTTGGCCCGCCTCCACAGATCGGCAAAAAAGAAGGTAGTCAACATCCCCCCTATCAGCATATTCCACCATAGCCAGTTACCTGATATTCCGTGCTGACTAACCATCTCGGTTACCGCCAGGGGCGTATCGGCCGCAAAGGTGGTGGCAACCATGGATATGCCGGCTATAAACCAGGGCAGTTTGCGCCCCCCCAGAAAAAAATCAGACAAACTGCGGCTGGCACGGTTTCGGTAACGAAAACCTATATATATGGCCACGGCAATATACAAGAGAATGATAAGCCAATCGAGGAAGGTTAATTCCATAGGGGTTGATTTGAATGTTGACCATTGCTTGAAAGGGAGTGAAATTAAAAAATTTCAGCTTACAAAATGCAAAAATCCCGCACAAACCAATCAAAAGACCTTCTAATGAGAGCAGGCCTTCATTCTGAATTTTAAGAAAAAATTTATATGTTTAAATGTTCAAATCGTTTATTAATCCAGCTATTAAGTAACCATAGAATTCAAAAACTGAAATTATGAAGAAGAGGATCTTCACCCTGCTCCTGCTTTCCCTTATTGCAGGGCCATGGAGCTATTCACAGCAAAAACAACTCACCCTTGAACAGGCCGTCATCGGAAGATGGCAGGCATTGGCACCGGAGAACATACAGCAATTGAAATGGATACCCAAGACCGGCCGTTTCTCTTTCCTTGAAAACAAACAATTGATAGAAAATCAAGCGCGAAAGGACAAAAAAAAGACCATCACATCGCTCGAGCAACTGAACCAGGCTTTGCCCGACAGTATGGAGGCGATGAAACAATTTCCGCGTTTTAGCTGGGCCGGAACCCAGAAGATGCTCTTTCAGCACAACCACCATTGGTTTTTGGTCGATCCCTACCAGAAACAAATGATCGGGTCGATGCGGCTGAATAAGGCTGCATCAAACAGCGATTATTGCCATTCCAGCCGCCATATTGCTTACACAATTGATAACAACCTTTTTATAAAATCTTTCTCTGGAAATGCCGTGCAGATCACCCACGATCAGGACAAAGGTATTGTCAACGGGCAGGAAGTGCACCGGCGGGAATTTGGTATTCATACCGGCACTTTCTGGTCGCCCGGGGGAAAGAAACTGGCTTATTACCGGAAGGATGAAAGGATGGTTAGCGATTATCCCCTGGTGAACATCGATAAAAGGGTAGCCGGAAAAAAACCAGTAAAATATCCCATGGCAGGTATGAAAAGCCATCACGTGCGCCTGGGGATTTATGATCTGAGAAGCAGGGATACCGTTTATCTGAAAACAGGAACACCTCGTGATCATTATCTTACCAATGTACAATGGGGACCTGATGGAAAATACATCTATATTGCTCTTCTGAACCGGGACCAGGACCATATGAAGCTGAACCGCTATGATGCTGCCACTGGTGATCTGGACCAAACCCTATTTGAGGAGACCCATGACAGATATGTGGAACCTCTCCATCCGGTCACTTTTCTGCCCGCAGACAAAGACCGTTTCATCTGGATGAGCCGGCGCGACGGCTACAACCACATTTATTTATACAATACCGAAGGAGAACTCTTGCGCCAGTTAACTCAAGGCAAATGGGAAGTTACGGCTATGGAAGGATTCGATTCGCAAGGTAAGAACCTGTTTTTTACTGCCACCAAAGTATCTCCACTTGAGAGGCATCTATACCGGCTGCGTCTTTCTTCCGGAAAAATCAGCAAACTTACCCGGGAACCCGGTTACCATCGGTGCGAGGTCAATCCTTACGGACCCTGGGTGATGGATCGCTTTTCCAGCCGCACCAAGCCCAACACCATTCAGGTTCTGAATCAAGATGGCCGCAATCAGCGGATCCTGCTCGAATCGAAAGATCCTCTGAAGGAATATGACCTGGGCGAAACGGAAATCTCAACCCTACAAGCCGGCGATGGAAAGACCGATCTCTACTATCGCCTGATCAAACCAGCCGATTTTGATCCGCAAAAAAAGTATCCGGCCATCATTTATGTCTATGGCGGACCCCATGCTCAGCTCATTCAGAACCGTTGGCTGGGCGCAGCCCGCCTGTGGCAATACTATATGGCACAGAAAGGCTATGTAATGCTTACCCTGGATAACCGGGGATCGGCCAACAGGGGCCTCGCATTCGAAAACGTGGTACACCGTCAACTGGGAAAACACGAATTGGCGGATCAGATGAAAGGAGTAGACCTACTCAAAGACCTCGATTATGTGGACGCATCAAGGATCGGGGTGCACGGATGGAGCTACGGAGGCTTTATGACCGCCTCCATGATGCTCAAAAAACCGGATGTCTTTCAAGTTGGGGTCGCTGGTGGACCGGTCATCGACTGGAAATATTATGAGGTGATGTACGGAGAAAGGTACATGGATAGCCCCCAGGATAACCCTGAAGGCTACCGGAATGCCAACCTGAAAAATTTTGTCTCCAACCTGGAGGGTGATCTCATGCTGATACAAGGCTATATAGACGACGTGGTGGTGCCACAGCACAGTCTGAGCTTCATTCACGAATCTGTTAAACAAAACGTACAAGTCGATTATTCTATCTATCCCAGGCATCAACACAATGTTCGGGGCAAAGACAGGGTACACCTGATGCGAAAAATCACTCAATACTTCGACGACCATCTTAAACATCCAAAGCCTTAATTGGTTGTAGAGATCATCTACCCTTCCATGCTTTGTTTAAATTTTGAATAAAACAGTTTAAACAAAAAGGGTTGTATGAGCGTTTAACAAAACAAATTCAAGCAACATTCAAATACACAGGAAAATTTTGGAAAGACTGGAATCAAAAATCGACACCACATCGCACTCCTTCGGGGAGCAAGTGGATCAATACCGCCAAATACTGGAAACCTTTCACGGAAAGATGGACCGCGTTCTATCGGGAGGTGGAGAAAAGGCAATAAAAAAGCACCGGGAAAGGGGCAAGCTTTTGGTGCGGGAGCGCATTGAACAATTGACGGATGAGCAGACTCCCTTTCTGGAGCTGTCGCCCCTGGCTGCCAATGATCAATATGAAGATGCTTTTCCTTCGGCGGGCATTGTTACCGGGATAGGCCTGATCGAGGGACGCGAGGCAGTGATCGTGGCCAATGACGCCACGGTCAAAGGCGGCACCTACATTCGTGAAACCATCCGCAAGCATGTAAGAGCCCAGGAGGTAGCCATGGAAAATCATCTGCCAGTGGTGTACATGGTTGACAGTGGAGGGGTCTTTCTGCCGGAACAATCCAGGGTTTTTCCTGACAAGGAAGATTTTGGCAGGCTGTTTCGCAACCAGGCTCAGATGTCGGCCCGGGGTATACCCCAGATCTCTATAGTAATGGGATCCTGTACGGCAGGAGGTGCCTATGTCCCGGCCATGAGTGATGAAACGATCATCGTGCGCAATCAGGGAACCATTTTCATTGGGGGTCCGCCACTGGTCAAGGCGGCCACAGGGGAGGAAGTGACTGACGAAGAGCTGGGAGGTGCCGAAGTACATACTCGTATATCAGGTGTGGCCGATCATATGGCTGAAGATGATCAGGATGCCCTGCGCATATGCCGGGACATCTTTAAGGGCCTCCCCCGGCCCTACAAAGAGCCTATGGACATCCAACCAGCCAGGGAGCCCCGCTATGATGCCAGGGAGCTTTACGGGCTGGCGCCCATCGACCTGAAAAAGCCCATCGATGCCCGAGAGATCATTATGCGCATCGTGGATGACAGCAGCATTCAGGAATTCAAGAAAGACTACGGCACCACCCTTGTCACTGCTTTCTCCAGGATCATGGGTTATCCCGTCGGGATACTGGCCAACAATGGGGTCATCCACGGGGAGACGGCCAGAAAGGGGGCCCATTTCATTGAGTTGTGCCAATACAGGAAAATACCGCTGATCTTTCTCCAAAACATCAGCGGCTTTATAGTAGGGAAAAAATATGAACAGGAAGGGATCGCACGCGATGGGGCCAAGCTGATCCACGCCGTGGCCAATGCCAATGTCCCCAAGTTCACCGTCATCTTTGGCGGTTCATTCGGTGCCGGCAACTATGCCATGGCCGGCCGGGCTTATGATCCCCGGTTGTTGCTGATGTGGCCCAATGCCAAAATATCGGTCATGGGCGGTGAACAGGCGGCCAGTGTGCTGACCAGCATCCGGGAAGCTCAGCTAAAAAAAGCCGGCAAAACGCCTGAAGATAAGGAGATACAGGATTTCAGACAAAAGATGCTGGAGCGATATGAATACGAGGGTTCAGCTTATTACAGCACCTCCCGTGTATGGGACGACGGCATCATCGATCCGGTCGATACCCGGAAAGTTCTGGCTATGGGAATCGCCCTGGCGAGGAATGCCCCCTTTGAAGAACCACGAAATGGTATATTTAGAATGTAAATCTTTCAGTCATGAATCATTTCAGTACCCTACAATTTCATATCCGGGACCGGGTTGCTTACCTGACCCTCAACAGACCTGAGGTGCGCAATGCCTTCAACGATCAGATGATGGGTGAGCTGAGAGAGGCCTTCTCGTTGGTCAATGATAACAGGGAGCTCATTGCGGTGATTCTCAGAGGTAACGGACCGGTATTCAGCGCTGGTGCCGACCTGAACTGGATGAAAAGCACCCTGCACAACTCCTATGAACAGAACCGGACAGACAGCAGCCAGCTGCAGGAACTCTTTGAAGCCTTCTTCCACATCGGGCCACCTGCCATTACCATCCTACACGGTGCCTGCATCGGAGGTGCCAATGGCCTGGCCGCGGCATCAGATATTGTGCTGGCCGAAGAACAAACCCAGTTTCGGTTCAGCGAAGTGCGGCTGGGTCTGATCCCGGCCACAATCGCTCCTTTTGTCATTCACCGTATGGGACCCCAGGCCGCCAAATACTACATGCTCTCAGGAAAGGCATTCAGGGGGGAAGAGGCCCTTCGCAACGGTCTGGTTAATGCAATTGGAGACCAGGAAAAACTGGACACCGAACTGGACATCCTGCTCAAAGAACTGCCCAATAACAGTGCTCAGGCTATGTGGGAAACCAAACGACTGATCAACCAAATCGGTATGCTCACGGATGAGCAGAAGATCAGGGAGCATACAGTCGATGCCATTGCCACAGCCAGGGTTAGTGAAGATGGTCAGGAAGGCATGCAGGCTTTCCTGGAGAAAAGAAAACCCCGGTGGGTTCACCGGTAACAAAACGAACAAAAGATGTGCCAGGAATCAGACGATAATAACAGAACAGAAAATATCAAATAAGGGAAACAGGTATCAAACAACATACAAAGTGAAAAAGATACAGAAAATACTGGTAGCCAACCGAGGTGAGATTGCCGTTAGAATCATACAAACGGCAAAACGGATGAACATCACCACGGTTGCCGTTTATACAGAGCATGAGGGAAACCCTATGCACCGTGAAGTAGCTGATGAATCCTGGTCGCTGGGAGCAGGTAATCTAACGCAAACATACCTGGATATCCCATTGATCATGGACATCGCCCAAAAAAGCGGGGCCGACGCCATTCACCCCGGTTATGGTTTTCTGGCTGAAAACCCCGGACTGGCCAAAGCATGTGAGCTAAACGGTATCCTGTTCATTGGTCCCCCCGAAAATGCCATACATACCATGGGCAACAAGCTGGAGGCCGCCCGCTTCGTGGAATCCCTTCATATACCCCTGCTCAACTTAAAAACCGGTACCCATGCTGAACTGATGGATCAGGTGACGCCTGGCGATTTTCCCCTGATGATCAAAGCAGCGGCAGGAGGGGGCGGCAAAGGCATGCGCATCATCCATGATCCGGATAAGCTAAGCGAAGCCCTTACTGCTACTGCCAGAGAAGCCAACAATTATTTCCGCAATCCGGATGTTTACATCGAAAAATATGTAGCCGAGCCCAAACACGTGGAGATCCAGGTTCTGGCAGATGAGCACGGCAATTGTGTTCATCTTTTTGAGCGGGAATGCTCCATTCAAAGAAGACACCAAAAGATCATAGAAGAGGCTCCCTCCCCTTCCCTGGATGAGACCACCCGTGAAAAGATGGGAGCCACTGCCGTTACTATTGCCAGGGAAATTGGATATACCGGTGCAGGGACAGTGGAATTTCTGCTCGATGAACAACAACGCTTTTTTTTCCTGGAGATGAATACCCGAATCCAGGTAGAACATCCCATAACCGAGATGATCACCGGTAAAGACCTGGTACACGAACAGATCCGCATCGCCCAGGGATACCCCCTATCCTTTAAACAAAGTGACCTGATCATTCATGGACATGCCGTGGAGGCACGTATCTATGCCGAAGATCCCCATAACGATTTTATGCCCTCCCCCGGGGTTATTACCCGTTTCACTGCACCTGAGGGCACCGGCATCAGAACCGATACAGGGGTACGCTCGAGGGATGAGATATCTTCCGAGTACGACCCCATGATAGCCAAGGTAGTTGCCTGGGACGAAAAACGCACCTCAGCCATTGATCGCTTACGAATGGCTCTGGATAAAACTATAATCACCGGTATTCGAAACAACCGTTCCTATTTGGATCAAATTTTGAATCACCCTTATTTTACTGATAATAAGTTCACAACACGTTTTATCGAGCGGCACCATGAAGAACTGACAGAAAATCTTGAATGGCAAAAGGCAAATCAGGATAAGGCTTCATTACTGGCTGCCTATATCTTTATCCGAAGCATGCCCAGGCAAAAGCAAAACGATGAACCCGCCTGGAAAGAAATTGGATACTGGAGGCCTCATATGCATTGGGACATTCAGCTGGATGGACAACCCTTCGGGTGCCGGTTTAAAAGATACAATCATCAATTAACCTTGCAATTTGATCAAACCCCCCATCACTTCGAGCTTAAAAATACCGGTGGAGATTGGGTTACCCTTGAGTCGAAGGGGAGCCGAATAAGGGTATATTATTCTGAAAAGCGACATGAGACAGAAATTTCGGCGGAAGGGATAACCCATCTTGCAGGGCATCATGGTTACCTCAGGACACTACAAAACAAAAAGGCCATCCATGCCCATCAGGAAATATCGCATACCATCAGCTCTCCAATGTTTGGCAAAGTGCTGAGCATTGAGGTCAATGAACAAATGACAGTCAAAAAAGGACAAACCCTAATGATTCTGGAAGCCATGAAAATGGAAAACAACATTCAGGCTCCGCAGGATACCACCATAAAACATATAGCGGTAAAAGAAGGGGATCAGGTCGAAGACGGACAACTCCTTTTAGAAACGTTATAGCAAATCGAACATGAACCATTTTCAAACTATACAACGATGAATCCTTTTACAACAGACAAACATGAAGCATTCAGGAATAAAATACGGGAATTTGCGGAGCAGGAGATCCGGCCCGAAGCAAGGAAGCTGGACCAGGAAGAGCGCTTCTCCCCTGAACTGACTCAAAAGATGGCCGGACAGGGCCTGTTCGGAGTAGCCATTCCCGGGCAATATGGTGGACAGGGACTGGATTACATGGCCCTTGTCATTGCCGTGGAAGAGATTGCCCGAATCGACGGATCACAGGCAGCCACCATCACCGCGGTCAATTCCCTGGGCCTCGGACCCATATATAAATATGGCACGGAAAAACAAAGGCAACGGTTCCTGCCTCCCATCACCCGGGATGGCAAGACCTGGGCCTTTGGCCTTACCGAAAGAGATGCCGGCTCCGACAGCGGATCAACCCGCACCCATGCCGAACTCATTGATGGCCTTTGGCACATCAACGGATCCAAGATGTTCATATCCAACAGCACCAGTGATATCTCGGCCGGCATCACCGTTCAGGCCATAACCGGCAAGCAAGGTGACCGCGATGAGTTTTCCACCATCCTGGTGGAAGCGGACCGGGAAGGTTACATCCGCCGGCCTATCCATAACAAAATGGTATGGCGTGCCGCCGACACCGGCGAGCTCCAGTTCCGGGATGTGACGGTTCCCGAGGAAAACCTGCTGGGAGAAAGGGGCAAGGGACACCGCATCATGCTGGAAACCCTGGACTCCGGTCGTTTAACCGTGGGTGCCATGGGACTTGGTTTGGCCCGCGGAGCCTATGAGATGGCCCTTGACTATGCCCAGAAGCGCGTGCAGTTTGGCCGCCCCATCAGCAAATTCCAGTCCATCTCATTCAAACTGGCCGAGATGGCTACAAAAATAGAAACTGCTAAAAACATGCTTTATCAAGCTGCCTGGTTAAAGATCCACGATCAGCCCTTTGGTAAGGAAGCGGCTATGGCCAAGCTTTATACATCCGAGGTGGCCAAGGAGGTTGCTGATGAAGCCGTTCAGATTCATGGCGGTTATGGCTTGATCCAGGAGTACGACATCGAACGTTTCTTCCGCGACCAGCGCATCCTTCAGATTGGAGAGGGTACTTCCGAAGTGCTTAAGCTGGTGATCGCCAGAAAAATCGGGCTATGATGCATGGCTGTATCGCAATAGTACGTTTATTATAGTATTACCAATAAAATTTCACCTTTGTCCAAAAAATAAATGACCGCAATCTAATGGAACAAAGAAAATCCGATCATATCAACCTGGCACTGCAAACACAAACATCGGGCATAGAAAAAGACACCCGTTTTGCCTATGAACCCATGCTCCATGCCCATCCTTCAGATGAACTTCCACAAATACCCATTGGCAATAAAAAGCTCAGGGCTCCATTATGGATATCAAGTATGACCGGAGGCACCAAGATGGCAGGTATGATAAACCGCAATCTGGCCACCCTGGCCGGTGAATTCGGGTTTGGCATGGGTTTGGGCTCTTGTCATGTGCTTTTGAGGAATGAAAAGCATTTGCCCGACTTTGATCTGAGGCATATAATCGGAGATGACCAGCCTTTTTATGCCAACATGGGCATCGCTCAGATAGAACAACTCCTCGGCAAGGGCGATGTGAAAACGATCCGGGATCTGGTTGGGCTTTTAAAGACAGACGGGTTGATTGTCCATGTCAATCCCCTGCAGGAATGGCTGCAACCTGAAGGCGACCGCATCCAGCATCCCCCGGTCGAAATCATCAGCGAATTGGTAAGACAGGTGGATGTCCCCATCATTGTCAAAGAGGTAGGTCAAGGCATGGGCAAGGAGAGCCTGCGGGCCCTTCTGGATCTGCCGCTGGCCGGAATCGAATTCGGAGCTTTCGGTGGAACCAATTTTGCCAAACTGGAGCTTCTGCGTGATGAAAGCGGCCGTAAAGGCCTGCTGGAACCCTTATCCTATATCGGAGAAACAGCCGGTGACATGACACGGCACATCAACCAGCTTATCGACGAAGGAGCTTCTGTCAAACCACAGAGCCTGATCATCTCGGGAGGGATAAAAAATTTTCTCGACGGATACCACCTGATCAACACCAGCCAGCTTCCTGCTGCCTATGGAATGGCTTCCACCTTTTTGAAATATGCACGGGAAGATTATCAAACCCTGAAAAGATTTACCCAGGGACAACTGGAAGGATTAAAAGTGGCCTATGCCTATTTAAGAGTACTGTAACCTCAAAAGATCATGAAAAAAAACAACTATTTAGAAGGATTCAGCAAAATGAGCAGGGAACAGAAGCTCTCCACCATGGCCCGGCTCGCGGATGATCCCCAATCATTCACTAAGGAACTGAAAAGCTTTCGCTACGCTGACGACCCTATTCAACAGCGCTTTGAGCAATTCAGCGAGAATATCCTGTCCAATTATCACCTGCCTTTTGGCATTGCTCCCAATTTCCTGATTGATGGCAAACTTTACCACATCCCCATGGTAACCGAAGAGAGTTCCGTAATTGCAGCCGCCTCCAAGGCAGCCAAATTCTGGTATAAACATGGGGGGATCCAAACCGAGAAAATATCCACCCGCAAAAGGGGCCATATCCATTTCAGCTGGTATGGCACACCGGGTGAATTGGAGAAGCTTTACAAGGAATTTGAAAAAAAACTGCCCTCCTATATCTCCGAATTAACGGGCAACATGGAAAAAAGAGGCGGAGGTATTACAGAGGTATGGTTATCCGATCAGCATGAGGAGCTGCCGGATTACTACCAGATTGGCCTGTCCTTTGAAACGGTGGATTCCATGGGCGCCAATTTCATCAACTCTGTGCTGGAAAAAGCAGCAGAATTGCTGAAAACAGAGAGTGAAAAGGATCATCCCGGTAAGCTGGAGGTGATCATGGCTATCCTGTCCAATTATACCCCGGGTTCTTATGTTCAGATGAAAGCAGAATGTGCGGTGGAAGCGTTGAACGAGTTGGACGGGAACACAAACGGAGCCGAACTGGCCGAGAAGTTCCATAAAGCCATTGAAATAGCTGATCACAGTGTCTCCAGAGCTGTAACCAACAACAAAGGGATCATGAATGGAGTGGATGCAGTGGTAATAGCCACCGGCAATGATTTTAGAGCCATTGAGGCCGGTGTGCATGCCTATTCTGTTGACCGGGGAAGAACCACTTCGCTTTCCCAATGTGAGGTGAATGGAGGTGTTTTCACGTTCCGCCTGAGGATCCCCCTGGCATTGGGGACAGTTGGCGGGTTGACCAACCTGCATCCGTTGGCATCAAGAGCACTGGAAATCCTTGGAAAACCTTCAGCCAAAGAGCTCATGAGAATTGCCGGGGCCGTGGGCCTGGCCAGTAACTTCAGTGCCCTGCATTCACTCATTACAACCGGCATTCAAAAAGGCCATATGAAACTGCATCTTGAAAACATTCTCATGGCTCTTGATGTTGATGAAACCATGAAGGAGAAGATAAAAGCCCGCTTCAAAAACCAATCTGTTTCCTATTCACAAGTAAAAGCTTTTATTGAAGGAGAATTATGATCCGCCAATACCATTCCAACGGAAAACTCTTACTTACAGGAGAATACCTTGTGCTCAAAGGAGCCGAAGCCCTTGCCCTTCCCCTTAAGAAGGGTCAAACACTAAGGGTTAAGCCCTTGGAGGATCAGAACCGGCTTATATGGAGAAGCATATATGAGGGGCAAATATTTTTCCAGGCGGTTTTCTCTATCGATGATTTCCGTATATTACAAACCAACAACCAGGAGCGGGCCGGCTTTTTGCAAAAACTTCTGCAAAGAGCCCTGAGCTACATTCCATCTTTTATAAGAAAAACCGGTTATTTCATTGAGACCTTCCTGAGTTTCCCTTTGGAATGGGGATTGGGCAGCAGTTCCACCCTCATATCCAACCTGGCCCAGTGGCTGGATATCAATCCATTTGAACTGAACCAGGATATCACAAGGGGCTCGGGATACGACATCGCCTGTGCGCGCAGCAACGGCCCGATCTTATACCAATACTCAAATATTGCTCCTCAATATCGGGAAATCGATCTCTCCCTGCCTTTCCAGGACTACATCTATTTTGTATATACCGGGAAAAAACAGAGATCAGCAAAAGAAGTACAGCGTTTCCTGACCCAACCCGAATCGCATGAACACCTTTTCAGTCAGGTAGATGAGATCAACGAACAGATCATAAACAGCAGCCAGCTTACCGATTTCGAACAAGCCCTGCGCGATCATGAAGCCATTCTTTCGCGGGTGCTTGATGCTCCCACCATTCAACAAAAATATTTTAAGGACTTTCCCGGAACCATCAAGTCATTAGGAGCCTGGGGCGGGGACTTTATTCTGGTCACCTGGACCGAAACCCGCTCACAATTAAAAGATTATTTTAATGCCCATGACATGGATGTCATTTTTTCCTGGAATGAACTGATAAAAGACAAGAAACATGCTGGATAAAAAGTACAGAGATGAGGCAATAGCAATAAGCAAACACGATCTTTCCAGCCTTCCCCGGACTGTAGGATGGGAATCCCCTTCCAATATTGCCCTGGTAAAATACTGGGGCAAGAAGGGCTTTCAGGAACCCATCAACCCCTCAATTAGCATGACCCTGAGCAACATGCATACTCAAACCCGGATCCATTACGCCCGGGCCAGGAATGATCAAGGCAGGATGTGGCTGAGGTTCAACGGCATGGATAACCATCCCTTCGGGCAACGCATACAAAAATACATAAACTCGCTTGCTACGTATTTTCCCTTTCTTAAAAAACTGGACCTGCATATCGATACCCGCAACAGCTTCCCCCATTCTGCCGGTATGGCCTCATCGGCTTCAGCAATGAGTTCGCTTGCCCTTGCCATATGCTCCATTGAGCAGGGTTTACGGGAAGACCCCCTTACCACGGAACATTTCTCTCAAAAAGCTTCCTACATGGCCCGGTTGGGCTCGGGAAGTGCAGCCCGGTCGATATACGGCAATTATGTTGAGTGGGGACAGCACGCATACGGATCCGACGAGTTCGCACACCCCTATGCCAAAAAGATCCGGGAACCCCTGTCCTTTTTACATGATTCGGTTTTGATCACATCCACCGAACCCAAAAAAATGAAAAGTTCGTCTGGCCATGAGTTGATGGATCAGCATCCTTACCGACAAGCCAGGATAGGACAGGCATTGAGCAACATGGAGAAGATCAGCCGCTCACTAAGAGATGGGGATTTTCACTCCTTCAGTGAGGTGGCCGAAGAAGAAGCCCTCAGCCTGCATGCCCTGATGCTGGCGTCCAGACCGGGTTATACCCTCCTCAGGCAAGCCACCATCGAAATCATTGATGAGTTGAGGTCTTTCCGTCAAGAAACAGGAGCCGAGGTTACTTTCACACTGGATGCCGGACCCAATGTCCACGTGCTCTATCCCACCCGGGAAAAGGAGAGAATCAGGGAGTGGATGAATCAAAAGCTTAAACCCCTGTGTGAACATGGTAAGATGCTCCATGATTTTACCGGGACCGGACCGGAAAGACTTCATAATGGCCCCAGCTGATGCCATAGATTAACAAATTCTTACCGACAGCTAACGTAATATCATTATATAAAAGCAAAGATGAAACGACAAAACAAAGAGGAATGAGCAAAGAGTTCAATAACAATAAAATATACTATGCCAAGATCATGTTATTCGGGGAGTATTCGGTAATCAAGAATAGCATGGCCCTTACTGTTCCCTACAGACATTTCAATGGTGAACTGAGGTTCATTCACCGCGACAACTATACAGACTATGATTTCGCCCAGCGATCCAATCTGAACCTTTATAATTTGCTGGGTTATATCAAGGAAGTGTCCGGTCAGAACAGGCTGCTCAGCGCTTTTGACCTGGATGCCTTTGCCGGTGATCTTAAGCATGGTCTGTATTTTGAAAGCTCCATCCCCGAAGGCTATGGTGTGGGGAGTTCCGGAGCCTTAATTGCCGCCATATACAACCGATATGTAAAGGACCGCCCCGATCCCACCACACTGGACAGCAAAGGCATGGCATCGCTTAAAAATAAACTTGCCCAGCTCGAATCCTTTTACCATGGCACCAGTTCCGGCATCGACCCCTTAAACGCTTATATGAAACATCCCCTTTTATTCAGCGGCAAAGGAGAAGTAGATAAAGCCAGCATTCACCTGCCGGCCAAAAACCCTGAGTTTGCTGTATTCCTGCTTAACACAGGATTAAAAAGAGAAACAGGTCCCCTGGTCAATATTTTTCTTGAGAGAGCAAAAAACAAGGAAGCGGGAGGCGTAGATGCAGAACACCTGATCGGGCTGACCAATCAGGCCATTCATTCGATCATGAAGGGAGCAAACGGAGATTTTTTTCAATCGCTGCAAGGGCTTTCCAATTATCAGTTCAGACATTTTGAGCCTATGATCCCCCAGGGATACCGTCATCTCTGGAAAGAAGGCATAGATAACAACCATTATTACCTGAAACTTTGCGGATCGGGAGGCGGTGGCTTTCTGCTGGGATTTACCGATGACTTCCCCGGGGTCAGGCATAAGCTGGGGAAGAAGGGGCTGGAGCTTATACCTGTTTACATGCCTTAATGGTATGAGCCAGGCTTTTTCAATTGGCCGAAATGAAATGATCAAGAGATAAAAAAATCACACATAGCCACACAAACATTATTTTAATACATTTGTTGGTATTTTATAAACCATTATTTTTACAAAAACTTTGAGGCTCCTGAAGCTTAAAAGGGAGCCATTTTAAATCCTCATACGAAAAAACATCCGAATCATGAGAAACACAGAAAAATTGAAGTTATGGCTGGCTGAGATGCGAGCCCCTTTTCTTATTCTGGCCGTATTACTGGTTGCCATAGGTTTGGCATTTGGTTGGAAATATCATCCGGAAGGAACCACCTTCAATCCCTTGCATGCCTTTCTTTTATTAGTAGGGGTGGTATCCTCACATATCTCAGTCAACCTGTTCAACGAATATTCCGACAACAAGACCAAGATAGATCACAATACAAAAAGAACGCCTTTCAGCGGAGGAAGTGGTGTTCTAAGCTCTGGTAAGCTAAGCGAGCGCAGTGTTTTGCAGGCCGCAGTGGGAACATTGACTTTGGCCCTGGCCATAGGCATCTATTTTGCCGTTACAATACATTGGATCATCTTGTTGCTGGCCGGCATCGGTGCTTTCAGCATCCTTTTCTACACCACAGTACTGACAAAGTTCCAGCTTGGCGAGCTTTTTTCGGGTCTGGCCCTCGGCACTTTTGTGGTGTTGGGTTCCTATGTTGTGATGACCGGAAGCCCGGAAATGGCCATAAAAGATCTCTTCCCGTTGGATGTCATTTTAATGTCCATACCACCGGGTATTCTAACAGCTCTGTTGCTCCTGATCAATGAATTCCCGGATGTGGAAGCAGATAAGATGGGAGGAAGAAAGCACCTTGTGATATGGCTGGGTCGGAAGAAAGCGGCATATGTATACACTTTAGGAATGGTGGCTTCTTTTGGCGTGATTATCGGAGCGGCGCTTTTCAATATAGTCACTCCCTGGTTTATGCTGGCCCTGCTACCCATGCCCCTGGCCTATAAGGCATCGCTGGGTGCCATACGTTACGGACATGACATGCCCAAACTTGTCCCGGCACTGGGCATGAACGTGCTTACCGTTTTGGGTACAGATTTGTTCATTGCAGTGGCAGTGATGATGGAAACCCTATAGATAGGTCCTTACGGTTTACTGCTCTTCGCATAGAGTTTTATCCCGTCTTTGGACAGGATGAAAGCCTTCTTTTGAAGTATTTAGAAGAACAGGGAAACCTAAAGTGTTGCATTTCGAAAAACAACATGCTATAGCGTACTGTGAAATTCTCAGGTTTAAATTGCCTAAAAGATTTGTTTAATTCCACAATAATCTATTTTTTTGTCTTTTTAAGTTTCCCGAATATTAAATAAGTTCCCTATAACAGATCAGTTTATGCAAGCGAATTACCAAACGGTTATAACAGGCTCTGGCCGATGCATACCCAATAATATTGTAAAGAATTCCGACTTCATCAACAACGAATTCTACGATGAATCAGGGGTTAAGATGGATAAACCCAACGAAGAGATCATCCAGAAATTTAAGGAGATCACCGGCATTGAAGAGCGCAGGTATCTGGAAGACCATCAGGTTAATTCGGATCTTGCCTTTAATGCAGGGAAAGTGGCCATTGAAGATGCCGGGATCGACCCCGAAGAGCTCGATTATATTATTGTGGCGCATAATTTTGGAGATGTAAAGAAATCAACTGGAAGTGTGGACACCATTCCCAGCGTTGCATCGCGAGTCAAACACCAACTGGGTATTAACAATCCCGAGGCCATTGCCTACGACATCATATTTGGTTGTCCTGGTTGGATACAGGGACTGATCCAGGCCAACTATTACATCAAATCGGGTGATGCCTCCAAGATCCTTGTCATTGGCACAGAAGCCCTTTCCAGGGTATCCGATCCGCACGACCGGGATGGGATGATATTCGCCGATGGTGCGGGAGCAACGATTCTGGAGGCCAAAACCAGTGAACAGCCGGCAGGTATACTCTCCCATGCCGCTCGCTCAGATGCGCTCAATGAAGCTTATCTGATGTGGATGGAACGATCCAATAACCCCAATTATCCTGGCGATGAGATCTTTATCAAGATGAATGGCAGAAAGCAATTCGAATACGCCCTGAACACCGTTCCACCTTTGCTGAAAAAGGCCGTGGAAAAATCGGGTGTGGATATAACAAAGATCAAAAAGGTACTGATCCATCAAGCCAACGAAAAGATGGACAATGCCATGCTCAAGAATTTTTTCAAACTGTATGGCATCCGTGACATTCCCAAAGACATCATGCCCATGACCATCTCGAAATTGGGCAACAACTCAGTGGGTACCATACCTGTGATGCTGGATATGATCCTGCGCGGAGAAATGGAAAACCAACACATAGGTCCGGGCGATCACTTTGTATTTGTATCGGTGGGGGCAGGTATGAACATCAATGCCATCGTCTACAAGATGCCTGAATAGAACAAGGTCAAAGCTCGATCAGGAACCGCCTTACATAGAGGCGGGTTCTGCGGTCATAGGTCCTTTCCAGGAATTTACCTCCATTTTTCTCAATGATCCTGACGGAAGCCGTATTCTTTTCATCACAGGTGATCTTCAAACGTTCCAGTTTCAGATCTCTGGCCCTTTGCAGTCCCAGGCTCAGCATAAGGGTTCCCAGGCCCCTGCCACGAAAGGAGGGCCGGATGTCATAGCCTACATTGCCATATACCGGTAGGCTCTCATAACGAATACGCAGGTTGCCGTATATGTTTCCATCCTCATCGGCCAGCCAGTAGGTGGAGTAAGGTACTTCATGGTATGGAAGTTCCTTGCCATCACGGTGCTGGCCAAGCTTCCGTATATACTGTTGAAAGTCCTTCAGGGCCGGGCGGTAAAGGTTGATGTAGATGGCCTCCCGGTACTCTATGTAATCCCTGACCAGGTCCTGAAAACCTTGACGGTACCCGGGGAGGGGTTCGGTTAAAAAAAGCTGCTGTTCCATGTTTTTACACCCTTGCCGATTCCCGCTCCTTCAGAGCTTTTTCCTGAATGATCTCCTGAACAGGCCTTTCCTGGATCTTGCTTTCCAGCCATGAGATGATGTCCAGATAAAGAAAAGAGCGTTTCTCAAATGGATTGGTCTCCAAACTCACCAGCTTATCATGAAGTCTGACAAATTCTGATTTGAGATCCTCTATCTGAATATGACTCAGCCGCCTCAGAAAATCGAGTATACAGCGCTGCACCTCCTGCAGGTTTTCCATCTTAGAGAGAAAACGATAGGTGGATTTTACCTGATACTCCACCAGCTCATCATTACCCAGTTCGAAATGGGTTACCAGGTTGAGCAGACGGGCAAAACTGTGAATATCTCCCCTTAAGGAGATGTCTCTGTAATTAAGCACATAATTTACATATCTCAGGGCAGACTTAAAATCCCCACTTCCAAAATAGAGCGAAGCCAACTTATAGTAAAAGACCAGTATGCGATGATTGTCCAGATTACGTGAGTAATCACCGATGAAACGGTTGATATTGTCTACCAGGTCAAGCCCTTCAGTGAAAGTACCCTCCAAAAAATGGTGGTTGATGCTGTGGGTATAAAAGAACATGTAATACAGCATCTTATTGTTGTCGTTAAAGGGAATGGTCTTATCATGGATCAGCTGTTCCAAATGCTTCAACTCTTGCTCGAATTTGCTGTGGTAACGCAACATATGAAGGGCCCCCAACAAGTTGTTCATGCCCTTGAGATACATATCCGTTTGCAGAGCGATCATCTCCTGATTCTCACGGAAAAGCTCCACCCATCTCAAAGCATATTTATAACACATCAAAAAATCCTGGATGATGTAATAATACCACACATAGGACTGGTATATGTAGAGTTTTTCATAAAAATTGCAGCTGGCAAGGTCCTTGGGAAAATCAAAGTGGGAATTAAAAAAACTGCTGACCATCAACATGTCTTTCTTATTTCTGGCTGAACCAACCCTCAAATAAAGGCTATAGAGCTTCAGGGCCAGATTGGAATACTTCTGGGCCGAACTGATCCGGCGGGCCACTTCCCCGGCTTCATCGATCAGTTCATCCGCACGATCCTCCAGACTCCGTGTGATATATTGCACCTCTATGTTCTTCTCAAACTCTATAATTTCCATCTGCAAGATATTCTTTCGGTTACTGGCGGCCTGGGCCTTGGCTTTCTCGAGTATCTTAAGCGCTTGTTTGTAAAGACCTTTGCTATATAAAACCCGGGCATAATCAATTGATTCCCGGATGCTGATCTCTTTATCGAAAACTGCATACTTCAGGCGCAAACTCTTGAGAAGCTGTTTATAAAGATGGGCCTTCAGGTTAGAGAGTTGCTGCGGTTTGATGCTTCGGGCCTTTTTAAGAATGGCCGACTCATCGTATTCTTCCTGTTTATCCAGGATATCGAAAAGCTGAAGAAATTTGGTCCCCTCTCCACTCCTCATACGGTTTACATAAAGCTTAAAATTCCGTTTTTCCGATTTGGACAACGACTTTATCAGTTGAAATAAATGATCGGTTTGTTGTTTGGGCATTGTAATTCTGGCTTGAGGGTTTTAACAATACGTTACTTAAATCCAGCATTTTAGCAAATCAAATAATGGATGTAACCATCGTAATATAATTTGATTTTGATTTTACCAATTGCAGGGATGCCATTAGTTTTGGACCCTTTGAATAAAACAAAAACGGGTTAAAATTAAGAATTCTTTTCGAATGTTGTCAAAATCAACAAAGAATTCAGCAAACCCTGTGAGATGAAGGAAAATGAAGTGAAAACAACAAAACCAGAGCGAACATGTTTTTAATTATCAATGAGTCAGGATTCGTTTATGATGATCAGGGAAAGGTCAACGGAAGGGAGTATATGAATCCGGAAACCGGAGAGATGCTGGGAACGGATGAAAACAATAACCATCAGGTATCGGAATATCTTCAGCGCTGCAGCGTGAATTATACAGATGAAAATCAAAAAAACAGACATTTGAACCTGGAAGACATGAATCCTTAATTTCAGAACAGCTTTTACTCAAGTGGATCCCTAATATTTTCAAGTGTTATCTCCTTTTATCTTTCCCCGCCAGGGCCTTGTAAGGCATGATCCTGGCGGGGTTTTTAAGATATCTTCTTAATTTTATATCTTTGCAATATGACCCGGTTATAAGCGTTATAAACAGTCCAACAAATAACCCACTTCATGCTGCAGGATCTTATACGCATCAAACCACAAACCCAACGCAACTATCACACCCGGTGGTATGAACTGGCAACGCCGGTTCGCAATCCTAAAGCAAAAGCCCGGCATTATTTTCAGTGGGCTCTGATCCATCATGCCAGAAAAAAACCTGCCGAGGCTTATAAATATTATGAAAAAGCGATCGTTCATCACCGGCATCCTTTATATCTGCGGCAAATGGCATTGCTGCACCATGAGATGGGTTACTTCAGGGACGCGTTGAGATATATGCGTACGGCATTCCATCTGGAGGAGGAAGCTTTGAGGAGGAAGCAACAGGAGATACAGGAGCAGAAGGCTCACAGAGATACACGCACCCTGGAAGGTTCTGTATTTTATACTGCAAACCATACCGGGCATGTAAACGGCCTGTATATTCAGGACCATACCTTTGCCTCCGGAAGGGATTCTTTGCATGTTGAGGCCAAGGCAAAGGAATGATCTCTACTCAGCCCTTTGTCCGGGGATACCCTTTGTTTCAGGAAGAAGCTTTGGGCAGGGTAAAAGAAAAAGTACTTCCAGCCCCATGGCGGCTGTATGCCTGTATCTCTCCCCCGTTTTTAGCAACGAATTCCTTGCACAGCAACAGGCCCAGGCCGGTTCCCTTTTCTTTATCGGTGCCCTCAGCACTGTGGGCTTTTCCAGGTTGAAATATCTGGTTGATTTGTTCCTTTGAGAGACCCATCCCGGTGTCGCGCACCTGGAACTCCCAAAACCGGCCCTGGTCTCTCACGTCAATTTCTACTGAACCCCCTTTACCCGTAAACTTAATGGCATTGGACAACAAATTTCTGACCACCGAGGTAATCATATTGTAATCGGCATAAACGGGAATATTATCCCTGATATGGTTGACCAGCTCAATTCCCTTTTCTTTTGCTCTTTGCTGATGCATGGAAAGAGTTTCATCCACCAGCTCCGACATTTCAAATTCCCTGGAATTGATGGAGATCTGCTGAAGTTGGCTCCTGGACCATTGCAACAAATTCGACAGCAATTCATATGCATCTCGTGTAGTGGTGTAAATCGACTGATGAAAGGTACGGATCTTTTCGGGATCCATGCGGTCGGCTTTCCTGACCAGCAGATCCGACAAGCCAAGCAGCGAATTAAAGGGATTTTTCAGGTCGTGGGAAATGATGGAAAAGAACTTATCCTTTGTGGCATTGGCCTGCTCCAGTTCTTTTTGCTTCTGAATCAAATCCTGCTCCACTTCTTTTATCCGTGTGATATCAGAATCTACGGCAATAATCCGTTCAATATTACCCTCTTGATCAGTAATGGGAGTGAGCGTGGTTTGAAAACTATATAGTTCACCATCCATGCCCTTAAGGGAAGATTCATAATTGATGGATCGCTTCTTTTCATAGAAGTTTTTTACCAGCTCGTTTCTTGATTCACAAGAACTCAAACTAAAGAGATCTTCACCGGCAAAATCCTCCGGCTTTTTACCATAAAACCGGGAAACAGCCTGGTTCACCCACTCAATGCTACCCCGGGCATCAGCCAGAAAGATCAGGTTGTCTGTTTCACTGGCGACAATAGATAATTTTTTGAGTTCTTCATTGGCTTTCGCCAGTTCGTTTGACTGGGCTGCAATTTCGCGGTTCTGTTCGGCCAGTTGATGGTTTGTCCTCCTCTTGATCCGGTACAGCCGGTAGATGATGAAAGAGAAACCAAGTGTGAATACTGCTCCGATGATCAGCACCCCAAGCATCAGATTCTGTCTCTTGATGCGTGCATCCTGCAATTTCCCCTGGGTCTCAAGCAAAGTAATCCGTTGCTCCTTTTTATCGGTGCGGTAACGAATCTGCCATTTGGCAATGTTGTCAGCACTTTTACGTGAAAAAATCGAATCGGCATACCTGTCATATATTTTATAATATGCCAGGGCCTGCCCGGGCTGCCCCTTCTTCTCATACATCTTATACAACTCATAATAACAATCGCGAAGGATGGCTTTATCTCCCAGTCTTTGAGCCTGAGCTTTTGCTTCTTGAAGAAATTTCCCGGCCGGTTTCATTTCATCAATCATGCGATAGCATCTGCCTATCCGGTATAAGCTGTGGGCCTGCCCATCCCGGTCGTTGATACGCGAGTAAATATCCAATGCATGCCGATACATCTGCAAAGCCCGGGAACAATTTCCCTTTTGGTTTTCCAGGTTGGCCAGATTCAGGAAATTAGAGGCAACTCCGTTTTGACGGTTTAATTGCCTGGAAAGATACATCGCTTTTTGATAATACATCCGCGCGCTATCCAATGATTCCTGTTTCTCAAACACAGTCCCGATGTTGGAATAGATATTCGATAAACTGACCCGGTCGTTCGCTTCCTTTGAAACTTCGGCCGCCCGGAATAAATGCTGAAGGGCCTTGTCAAGACTATCAATCTCCCTGTATATCAATGCAATATTACTTAAGGCAGCAGAGATCCCATCCTTTTTGAGATGAAGCTTTTCGCTGATGCGGAGAAACTCCATATAATTTTCCAGTGCACTGTCATAATCACTAAGATGCAGGTAGGTATTGCCCAGATTATTATATCCCATACCCATATGATGCTTTCGGCCAAGTTGTTTGGAAAGTTCAATATAACGCCGGATATGGGTGAGTGCCTCGGGATAGTTGCCCAGATTTTTGTGGGTGATGCCTATATAATTATGGGCGTTGGCAATCAGAAAAGTATCTTTTGCTGCCCGGGATGTATCATGGAACAGATTGGCATAATGTAAGGCAGAATCATATGAGCCGGTTATCTGGTGTATACGGGATATCCGTCCCAGCGTTTTTGCTTTTAACCTCTGATCGGGAAAGGAATTCAACACCTTATGGGCTTTTTCAGCATATTGCATCGCTAGCTGAGGATCCTCATATTTAAGTTCCCGGGCAAGCTCCTGCAATACGGCTGCTCTTTCACTTCCGCTGACAGATTTCAGCCGCTCTTTAAGGCTGTCGATTGGGAGGTCTTGTGCATAGAGGGCCAAATTGAAAAACAAAAAGACCAAAGAAAACAATACCCTGTTCAATAAATACATATTCCGCGAGTTTAAACTTTTCGTACGTAAGTAACCTCATCGTTTAAATGGTTTGGGTTTGTTTGTGCGGAACAATATAGTTTTTTTAATTATTTTTACAAAAACCATGGGTGTATTGTTACAGACACATTGGCGTTATTCTTACGTAGAATCACTTATTTTACCTGAGTGTTTTTCCGCTATTTCTGCCCCCGTATCATAAAACAATGAACCGCCCGTACAACAAGTACCTCAATATAAATAAGTTAATATCATGTTAAATTGTCATATATCTGGTGCATTTTTTTTTGATTTCAGAGAAAAAATATCATAGCCCTTCGATCCGTTACCTCTTACTTTCGGGTTAACCGGGGAAGACACCACAAACTGGCTCTTAATAGGTTGAAAGCTAGTAGCCTGGAACAGCCAGATGGGTTCTTTTGAGTTTACATGGATAATTCAGGAAAATTCAATAATTTTAACCTTTTCAGACCTTAAATATAAAGATGCCGGTCATAGAATTGCTGAAATCACAAGCAGGAAAACCCCAACCGGCTTAAGGAAAAATCATCACCTTAAAATCCAGATAAAATGAAAAATAAACAATTAATTTTGTATGTGCTGTTATTGATGGTATTGTTAACAGGCTTCAAGTATGCTGCGAATGCTCAGGTTACCCGGGGAAAAGTAATCGAAGGATTGACCGTTGACAGCAAATTACTCAATAAAGAGGTAAGATATAGCCTATATCTTCCTTTCGATTACGAGACCTCCCAAAGATATTATCCGGTCGTTTATTTGCTGCATGGATATACCGATAACGACATGGGATGGATTCAATTCGGAGAGGCACATCTGAAAACCGACCAAGCCATCGCCCAGGGGAAAATTCCACCCATGATCCTTGTGATGCCGGATGCAGGTGTTTCCTGGTACATCAATAATTACGACCATTCTCTGCCCTATGAGGATTTTTTCTTTGAGGAATTTATGCCTCATGTGGAATCGAAGTACCGCATCCGTCGGAAGAAGAGATACCGGGGAGTGGCGGGTCTTTCTATGGGGGGCTTTGGTGCAGTTGTTTATTCCCTGAAGCATCCCGGTCAATTTGCCGCATGCGCGGCCTTCAGTGCAGCCATATATACTCCGGAACAATTCAGGGAGTTTCCTCAGGAGCGCTGGAAAAACACCGAGGGTGTGGTTTATGGACCGGGATTAAAGGGTGAAGACCGCATCACCCAGCATTTTCTCAACAACAATGCTTTCCATATCGTGAAAAACACCGATAAAAAGAAACTGAAATCGGTACGTTATTATATTGACTGCGGAGACGATGACGGACTATCCATTGCGAACAACAGTTTCCACAACCTGCTGATGAAGAAGGAAATTCCCCATGAGTACAGGGTTCGGGATGGCAGGCATCATTGGCCCTATTGGCGAAGCGGCCTGATCGACGGGCTTCAGTTCATCGGCGAAAGCTTTCATCAATTCTGAGGCGGAAGATCAATCTTTTCGTCTTAACTTCACACGTTTGTAGTCGCCATCTTGGTCCTGATAGATTATCTCGAGGGTTTCGGAATCCTTCAGCACATTGTTCAGAAATGATTTACAGAATGCCTGCTCAAGGGAATCGGCATAATTATACTGATTGATGCGCAGGATAGGGTTGCCAGGCTCAAGTCCGAGGCTGTCGACCAGGGAATTTTTCCAAACCAGACCCACCCGAAAAGTATCTTGCTTGATCACCGGAGAAAAACCAAATCCCCTTGAATGGGGTATCTGATACTCCATGGGCTTGCGATAGGGATCCAGGCAAAATCTTTTATCCTTATAATCGAGGGTTACTTTTCCATATTGAAACAACTGACTTCCTATGCTTGATACATTGGGGGTAACCTCGAGGTGGGGGTTGTGTATATTCTGACCGCAAATCAGGATCGAATCCAGTTCAATGCGGTATACGCGGTTATTTTCTCCAGGCCCGATCATACCCATCTGCTCCGATCCATATCCCTGTCGCTTCAACTCAAGAGATATCCGGTCTTTCATGATGTAATACTCCTCTCTGTGTATATTGATCAAGCCTTCACGGCCGCTGTCAAAAAGAAAAAAGCCTTCGTGATTGGCGTCAAACCGGACGTGCACATGTGGGGAGCTTTGCCTGTCAAGGCGCATCTCTCTTGCTCCCTGCATATTATTGCTCAATCTCCGGGCATCATGGGCCAGGATAAACAAACTGTCGCGCAGATCAACCCGGACTGCAGCATCGCGGAGCATGTTGCTCCCTATGATCCCATCTACCTGAAAACAGCTCCATGGGGGAGATTTCATATCATAAACAATGGCCGGGACCTGGTTAAAAGTGATGTCTCCCAGATGCATGGCACCTGTACGAACCAAAAGGGAAGTATCCCGATTCTTATGGATGTCGTAAAAGTGATCTTCACCCATCACTGCGTAATCCATCTCCCGAAAAAGGGATTCGGAAATAACCGTTATGGCTCCGGTATCAAATATAAATCGCCGTATCTTCCCATTTATGCGAACCGGTAAGATGATCTTATCCTTTACATATTCTATGGGAAGGGTATCCTGATAGGCAGAGCCCTCCGCTCCGCCTTGATTCACCTTAACACTCTTCCTCAAAAAGTTACAGGAGAATAACATCAAAAACAAAACCGTCATAACGATCGCTGCTCTCATCAAAAAACAGATTATTCTAATCCCACATACGGATAACCCAGCCTCAGGTTATAAAACACAGGAGCTGGCTTAGTGTTGAAAGATATCATTTTTTATGGGATGTATTGAGATCACTCCCCGGAGAATGCGTAAATTTGCCAAATCTATATTCCCTTGTATCCCGGATGTACAAATGAAGAAGAATACAAGAAGCAGCACATTAACCAAAGGAATCTCACGATCCAACTATTATTCCTTTCTATGGCACGCTGTTTTTCTTGCCCTGGCAAAAAATTTCATGGATGTGGATACGATCATCCCGGCGATGATGATCGATTCAGGCGGCACCTCATTGCATGTTGGTTTGACGACAGCCATATTATTGGGAGGCTCCAAATTTGCCCAGTTATTTTTTGCCTCATTCATTAACAATGCCCGTTACAAAAAAGGTTACCTGCTTGTCGGCATCAATTCAAGGGTTTTTTCCCTACTGGCCCTGGCCATTCTTTTTTGGTTTTCAGGTATGATGGAGGGCGGCTTTGTTATCGGCATCATTTTCCTGTTCATCACCATTTTTTCAGTAAGCGGTGCTTTTGCCAATATCAGCTATACCGATATACTGGGCAAATCGGTGAGACCAGAAAGCCGCAAATCCTATTTTTCCATTCGCCAGGTGATCTCGAGCATTGGCATGTTTGTTTCTGCTTTTCTGGCAGCCAGGCTGTTGGCTGATACGGATTACCCGGTCAACTATGCCACATTATTTGGCATTGCAGCCTTAGCCCTGGGGATCTCCTCGCTGGGTTTTTGGAATCTGAGGGAGGTAGCGGCTTCCCAAACCCGCATTAGCAGTCCCGGACGTTTTGTGGCAGTGATACGTCAGGAGATACGGCGAAACAAACGCTTCCGGCATTACCTGATGCTGGTCAATACCCAGGGGGTAGTGCTGTCACTGATGCCTTTCCTGCTACTTTATGCCAAGGAACACTTTGATTCCGGCAATGATGTGGTAGGACACTTCCTGTTATTTAAGGTAACCGGAGGGGTGATCATCGGCAGCCTTTTGTTTTGGTTCTCCCGGCGGGTCCGGTATCAGAACATGCTGTATATAACCTCTTTGCTGGCACTTATCATCCCGGTTTACGTGATGCTGGAGCCCGGGCCTTCTCTTTTTGCCTTATCCTTTCTGGCAGGAGGGATTGTTTTCACCCTGCACAACATCTCCATCAACGGGGTATTGCTGGAAGTCTCCAACAATGAGAACAGAGCCCTTTACACGGGTTTGAGCGGAGCCGGCAATATCCTGCCGGCCGTATTTCCCTTGCTGGGAGGCTGGATCATTCAGCAATTTGGTTTTACTTTGTTTTTCAGTCTATTTATGGCCGTAACGGCCGGATCGGTTTATTTTATCTACCGCCTGCAATGCCGGATTTAAACCTGCCGGGTGCGGAATTCAGGAAGCATCATATGCTTGCTGTGCCGATTGCAGGCAAGCTCCAGGCTTCAGGTCATACCCGTTTTTCTGCAGGGCCGATTCTATAGCTCCTACCGTTGCCAACAAATCATTGCGGGTGGTAGCCCCCATATGTCCCACACGAAAATACCGGGGTTTAATATCTGCCAGCAATCCTCCGGCCAGTATGACCCCCTCCGCAGAGGCGGCAGCGAGAAAATCACCGGCAGCGATACCCTCCGGATAGAAGGGGGCCGAGAGGGTATTGGCCGCGGAATCCTCACTGGCAGGTATCATATCCAGGCCGGCGGCTTTCATCGCGGCACGAAAAGCCCGGCCAATTTTCCTGTGTCTGTTGAAACGCTGATCCATCCCCTCTTCCAGGATAATCCGCAGGCTGGTCTCCAGGGCAAGGATCAGATTCACTGCAGGGGTACCGAAATAAGCGGGTTTTCGGTTGGCATAAGCCTCCATAATGGGCAGCCAATTCTCCCAGTCGGCATAATAATTGGCCACGGGTTTGATTCTATTCTTCCATACATCCATGGCCCTTGGCGAGGCCATCAGCAGGGCCAGTCCGGGCGGTACACCAATGGCTTTCTGGGAAGCGGTAAAGGCCACGTCGATGCCCCATTCATCCTGTTTCATCTCTTCTCCTGCCACCGAGCAAACACCGTCCAGCACCGTAAGCACACCATATTTCTTCCCCAATTCACCAATGGGACGAGGATCCATAAGAACCGCTGTGGATGTATCTACATGTGTAAAGGTCATGAGCTTATAGTCCTTTTCTTTCAGATAGGCTTCTATCTGTTCAGGCGAAACCTGCTCGCCCCGGCTGGCCCGCAAAACATCGACCTGATCGGTATAACGCGCCAGGAGATTGGCATAACGCTCGCCGAAATATCCGGTTGAGATGACCAACACCCGGTCGCCTGGTTCCACCAGGTTGGCGGCAGCCATATCCATGGCAAGGGTACCGGAGCCGGCAACAACAAAGGGTTGGCCGGAAGGGCTCAACCACACCTCCTTCATCATATCCAGGGCATGACCAAAAGATTCAACAAAATCAGGGGCCACGTGGCTGGTGGTAGGTATAGCCATGGCCTGTATCACTTCCGGCTCAAATTCTATAGGGCCCGGTATCATGAGTAACTTTCGTGCTTTCATAGATAGTTGCTTTTAAAGATGAATGTCCAGTTCAGATATCAATCGATGGAGTGTACTTTGAACTTCAGAGTCCACCGGCAGAAGGGGGCGGCGTGGAGGCCCGCCATAAAGACCCAGATGATCCATTGCCTCTTTCAGGGCCGGTACGCCCCACTGGCGTGTTACCGATGTATTCAGGGGTATCGCATTCAGCTGTTCCTTACGTGCCGCCTCTAAATGGCCATCCATAAAGTAGCGGTAGATATCCAGACAAAGACCGGGAGCAATGTTGGCCAGTGCCAATATGCCTCCACGGGCTCCCAGCGACAATCCGGGAAGCAGGAAGCCTGCTGATCCAGCCAGAACCTGAAAGTCACCCTGCACCCGGTCGATGATCGTTCCCATCTTCACCATATTGCCACCGGAATCCTTTAACCCGATCACATTCTCGTGGGTGGATAGCTCGCAAATGGTATCCGCGTCCATATCCAACCCCGAATTGGCAGGCATATTATAGATAATCAGCGGCACCGGTGAAGCATCTGCCACCGCCCAATAATGTTGGGTCAAAGCTTTTCGGTCCATCAAGCCTTTATAATAAGAGGGATTCAAAACAAGTACGGCATCGGCTCCGGCACGGGCGGCATCCTGGCAGGCCTGAATCGTCTCATAGGTCGACTGATGGCCTGTTCCCGCCAGCATGAGCTTATCCCCCGGTATGGCTTCCCGGCACTTCTGATAGACCCGGCACTTCTCCTGGTAAGTGAGGTTTACCAGTTCCCCGTTGGAACCAAGAACCAAGAAACCCGTCAGATCATAACGGCTCAGATACCTTATATTCTCCTGCATCTTATCAGTGGACAACGCCTGGCGGGAGTCAAATGCGGTAGGCAAAGGGGGGAATATTCCTTGTAATGAAATCATATATGAAATTTTTGTATGATAAACATATGATCAAATCCTACTTCTAACGACTTCTTTTCCCGGAAAAGGTTTAGGGGCCATATTTATAATCCCCATTCCATCCCGGTGGAGACACCTTCAAAATGGCATCACCCGACCCATCCAAAGACAATCGGTATAATCAGCAAACATATGCAGAAGAAGCCCTGTGGCAATAATTCTTAGCTTAGGCCACAGAGTCATGGCGCCATATCCGGCGATGGCATAACCTGAATGGAGCGGATGAAAGCCAATGCTGCAACGGCCCGCACTAAAAACCGGATCAGCCAACAGATGATCCAGGTCAACCACCATAGTGGCCACCATGATCAGCCAGGCCCGCTTCCAGTTAGAGCGAAAAAACAACCAGGCCACCAAACCCGGAAACAACAAATGCAGCCCGTAATGAACAATGTACCGCAGTATTTCAGAACTTCCTTCCATCACCTCAAATTAAGTGAAAAACAGATCCTTTAGCAACCTAATCGGGGGAAATTAGATCGGAAATTTTTTGTATCTTCACTACCTGATCATACAAACGCAAATAAGAAGGTATTTTCCACGTTTAAACTTACAAATGAAGCTCACCCAATTGGGATCGTTTATGAAAGATTTGATTCACATCGTATATGTAAGTTTTGCCCAAAACAATCTCTCAGAAAAGGAACTGAAGCACCTCCTGAGGGAAATTCGGAAAAAAAATGCAGAACAGGGTATTACCGGTATGTTGCTTTATAATGAAGGCTCTTTTATACAGGTGATCGAAGGAAGTGAAGAAGTCATTCATCGTGTCTTTACAAGCATCAGCAAGGATAACCGCCACACCAATGTGGTCAAACTTTTGGAAGAGTCTATTGATCACAGGGCTTTCCCCGATTGGTCCATGGGCTTTCGTCAGATCAGCGACAAACAATCCTCCTCCATACCCGGATTTTCAGATTTCATGCATCGTGAAAATCCTGCTCAGACGATCCGCAACAGTTCTGAGCAAGTAATTTACCTGTTGAACAGTTTCAGAAAATATACCTGAGATCAATCCTCTTTCTCCTGCTGCGAGGCGCCGGTGGAACCAAAACGGTACCTGATGCCCCAGCTGGCCCGAAGTATAGAACCTTCCCCAAACATCCCAGCCGCCTCCAGGTGAAAGCCAAAATGCTTGTCTTCAAAAGGATACAGATTCAACCCTGCCGGAATCACCAGTCCGGAAAAGTGGGAGGTACGACCACCAATACCTCCATACAAATCAAAGTTGGAATTCTTCACAAAGATATAGTTGGCCGTCAACTCAAAGGTAATATCCTCAAAATAATGGTTTGTTCCTACCCGCAATTCGCCAAAAAACTGATCATCCAATTCATAATTAAATCCCAGAAAAGGCATGCTCGATTCGTGATAACTCACACCAAACTGAGCAGAAGCGGTTATGGCAAAAAGACTGAAAGCAAAAAATAACAATGACTTTTTCTTAAGCATGGCTTGAAATTTTTTAGTGATTGTTTTTTAATAATAGTCCCTACCTAATATGGGCATATGAGGGCAAAAATGAACCCAAAGGGCTTAATCCCTGATAAAGGTAATGAATTTTTACGTGCTCCCAACATCTTCGCCGGCGACTCCCTCAAATGCTTGTCTCCTTATGCACAAATTTATCCGTCAGCTTTTGTATTAATGAGGCGAAGGCTAAGGCTAAGGCTAAGGCTGAGGCTGAGGCGAGGAAAGAAAATCCCGGATGGAAGGATTATAAGGAAGGTACCGCTATTAGGGAAGGGGTAAAATTCGGATTGAAATCTATCCCTGAACCAGAATTTTGTTTATATTCAACCCGAATAACCGTAATATGACCAGCAATAAAAATCATCCGGTCACCCCTGAAACCAGAAAATGGTTAAACACCGTCTATGATGGGGTTTGTATTGTAGACAAAAACCATAAAGTCATTTTCTGGAACAAAGGGGCTGAACATATAACCGGCTACACGGATGAAGAAGTAGCGAATAGCCAGAAGGAGACCGATTTTCTGGAGATAACCGATGAAAACGGGCACGCCGTTTACATCAACAACCGCCATCTTTCAGATTTGATCGGTAATGGAGACCCTCATGAACTCAAGGTATATTTTACCCATAAGTTGGGTTACCGCTTTCCTGTCGCGCTTTACCTTCATCCCATCTCCGAGAGGGAAGATCAGCAAATCGGGGCCATAGAGGTCTTCCGCGATATATCTATTGAGGAAAAGGTGCAGCATATTGAAGAGCGGTATAAAAAGGTTATCCGTCAATATGTATCAGAAACCACCTATAAAGAGGTTATCCGGGCAGTTAACAGCAAGGATTACGGAATCACGGCCTATAACCGGAATTTAACCATATTGTTCATGGACATTGTAGGTTTCACGGGTCTTTCTGAACAACTGGCACCGGAAAAAGTAGTCGACATGCTGAATGCCTATTTTACCCAGACTTCAAGGATTATAGAAAAAAACAAGGGCGACATCGACAAGTTTCTGGGGGATGGGGTTATGGCCATATTTAAGGATCCGGAGCAAGCGGTTCGGGCATCTCTGGACATGTTGCCGGAAGGCTTAAAAACCCTCAACCGCGAGTTGAAAGCCAAAAAGCTTCCGGTCATCAACCTGCGCATCGGCATCAACACGGGCAATTTGATCCAGGGGAATATTGGATCTAAAGACCGCAAAGACTGGACCGTGGTGGGGGACGTAGTCAACACCGCTTACCGCATTGAGGAATCGGCAGAGCCAGGGCATATCCTGATCAGCAGGAACACCATCGACCGGCTTTCCCATCCTGAAAAATATCGGTTCGTTAAAAAACTCTATCTCAAAGGAAAATCCAATATCATCAAGGTATATAGCCCCCTGGATCCGGGAAAAACCAATAATAAAACATAACCCGTCAGACAGACGGTTTGCTTTTTTATCGATATCTTTCAGGAACGTCTTACTCCATTTGCTTTACCCTGAACCTTCCACAGGTATACATACCCTCGTCCAGATCCCAGGATGCTTCAATAACAGAAGGAACGCGAACTCCCTGGATCTCTGTATATTCACTTACCTTCCCCACCCAGGGCTTGAGGCCCTTATCGCCCGGTTTCGGTGATGCCGTGTTTTGATGCTTAAATAACAGCTGTTTTCACAAGGCGATGATGCAATAGCTTGATCCGGGCATCTCAAAGCGGCTTTGAATGTAAAGATCCTTATAGATCTGTGTGCCTCTGTACAGCTCACAGGAACATGAAGTAATTTTTTCCGGATTTACTCGCCAGGAAGGTGGAAAAAAACGAAAAAAAATCCCATGTGGGGAATTTCGCCCCGGGGTAATTGCTGTTGATTTTCCAGGGCCAATTTGGTCGTTTTTCCAGGCAACCCACATTTTATCCGAAAGTAAAACCGGGTGGTCAACCTTTGGGGTCCCTTTATTGTATAGAATGCAGTTATCAATATATATTTATACATCAACAAAAACAACCAAAATTATGGAAATGGAAGTTTATTTTGCCGGCAATAAAAAGGTGAATGCCAGATGGAACGGCCACGATATACCCACGGATCAACCAGCTCGTGGGGGTGGTGATGGTTCAGCGCCTGCCCCTTTCGATTTGTTTCTTGCTTCGATTGGTACATGCGCAGGAATTTATGTAAAAAATTTCTGTGATCAGCGGGGTCTTTCTGCCGACAACATCAAGATCATCCAGAAACATCGTTTCAATCAGAAAACAAGGTTGATTGACCGTATTACCCTGGAGGTGCAGTTGCCAGAAGATTTTCCGGAGAAATACAAAGAAGCGGTCATCAAGTCGGCCAATCTGTGTGCCGTAAAAAGGCATCTGCAGGAATCACCCGAACTGGAGGTAACAACGGCAACCAATTAACATCGATTCTTCGAGCCAGGCCAAATAAAAACCGGTCCCATCGCCGGTTTTTTTATGGTTTGGGTATGGATCAGATCAGTATACCTTCCTTCCAGCCCAGCCGGATCAGCTTTATGTTACGTGGATTGGCATGACCCAGGTGATGGCGGGTATCGGCAAGTCGGATATGATGGGGAGAAGGGCTGACCGGCCTTTCTTCTCCGAAAAATTCTTTCCTTCTGGCTTCAATGATGCGCAATCCGGTAGCATCTGCGGCCACGGGATCGAAGCTCACAATCAATCCATTATAACGCCAGGTATATTTTTCATTGAAATGATGGGGACCGACACCGTGGAACAAGGGCGTGATCATGACCAGGATGTTGAGCCGGGTTTTGCCTTTTGCCATGGGCTTATCCCATACTTTGGCCAGGTCGGCACACGTATCCGGATGATAATCCCAGGGCCGGGGGTGAAACATGATGTAGTTCTTGATCAGGGATCCCACACCAGCCCAATCGTGTGTACGCATAGGACGGGTATTGATCAGGGCGGTGGCTCTTTTAAAAACCTCATTGCGAAGGATGTCCCGGTCATCAATGCTGATGTCCTTCTCATGAATGCCAACCTCCATGGCCCGCCTTTTAATCTGTTGCTCCAGTTCATCCGGTGTAGGTAAATTGCTCCAGACATTGGATTTGATGCCCAACACATCTTCCGGCTGAAGGATCTTACTCCAGGCGCTTTTATTATCGGTATCCCCCGTAAGGGTTGTTACCGCCCGATCAAACATCCCGGTGAGCACATCCTTATTCAGGGATCCCGAATCATTGAGTAGGTTTTTATCCCGGATCAGCACCACCCTGGATGGTTCATCTCTCTTTTGTCCCCGGGCATGCCAGGGAAGATGCCCCAGGACGAAGGTCCCGGCCGCAGCAAGACCCATACGTTTTAAAGCCTCCCGGCGGGTGAGTTGCTTGATGGTCATAATTGATGAGTTTTAATGATACATGATATACATTTCACTTAGTCAGACGCAGATAGTTCTCTGCCGTTTGTTCAAGCAGGTAGGTTGCCTTTTGACGCGAAGGAGCATCCAAAACAAACATCAAAAGTTTATCTTTCACTTCACACCCCATCCATTCTCCCCTATCGTTCTCGACTGTCCGGTGGCGCCTGAGATAGGGCAATATCCGGCCGGTAGCTTTTTTATATGCTTTCCTGGCTGATTGAACACTGGGATATTCCACCATCAGGAAAAAATACCTGTTCCCAGGATCGCCATATTGATTCAGCAAGGCATGAACATGTTCATCGATGTTAAACACGTTGTCATTGGAGATGTAGCGATACTTATTCTGCCAGGCATGGTGATGAAAATAAAAAGTACTGCCTGAAACAAGTGATTCTTCAGGAATGATTTTAAATACAGGAGGCAAAGCCCCCTCCTTTCCAATGGCCTTACTGATAGATCGGCCCATTCGGATCATTTGGTCTTTTATTTCATCCCGCTCCTGATGGGCAAAGATGGAGACAAAATACCGGTCCTGCCAGAATATCAGGGAACTGCCCATCTGCTGACCTCCCTGACCCAAATCGATGTTGGCCGTATCTTTGGAATAAGAGAACACTCCAAAAGCATTGGCGGGTGAACCCATATCAAAAACTTCTGCCTTCAGTTCGTAAGTCTCCTCAAACAGGTAGTTCCTCTTGGCTAACTTGTGGAACCCGTAATTCAAGTAGAGTTCTGCCCCGCCGTTGATGTAAGCGTAGAAATCTTCCCGGGCCTGAATGATCTGTTCCGATTCCAACTTAAGTGAATGGGTTTCACCGGGCAGCAAACCCATCAAGGAGGTATCATCTTTCATAGAAAAGGTTTCTGGTGAGATCAAAAAAGACAACAACAAAAAAAGGATGCACGACTTGGTTATATAAACAGAACGATCCATGTATGTGAATATTTATAAGGCAATGATATCCAAATAAAAATACTAAAAAACCAATGCTTTGTCAATAATAAAAGACCTCTTTGTCCTGAGATCTTCTATTATTGACAGGGAGCAAATACAATTCGGAATGATTATAAATATCCCTGCCCATAAGAACAGATAAACTCATTTATCAAACCATTTTGCCATTCAATTGTTAGGGTAATATGATAATATATAAACCTTAAAAATAGCATGCTATGAAGACGCAAAACATTTTATTTTCCATTTTACTCTCGGCCATCCTATTCATGGCTCAAGGCAAACCTGCACAGGCCCATTGCGAGATACCCTGTGGTATATATGGCGATTCGCTGAGAATTGAACAGATCGAAGAGCACATCACAACCCTTGAGAAGTCCATGAACCAGATCAAGGAGCTTTCAGCCGAAAGCGATAAAAACTACAACCAGTTGGTGCGCTGGATCACCAACAAGGAAGATCACGCCAATAAAATTCAGGACATTGTAAGTCAATATTTTCTGCATCAAAGGATTAAACCTGTAGATCCTGAGAATGAGGAAATGCACAAGAAGTATGTCACCCATCTCACCCTGTTGCATGAGATCCTGGTCTATGCCATGAAGGCCAAACAAACCACCGACCTGCAATACATCGAAAAGCTCAGGGACACGGTGGACAAGTTTGAGGATGCCTATTTCCATTCCCACGACCATTAGAATCCATAGGTATGAATTTTATGATTTCCCCTAATCGGTTTTCAGCAAAGTACATATAAGCAAAAAATCCGATTGAAAGCCCCGCCCAAAAGGCGGGGTTTTTTGTCATATCAACCCGTTCCCCAGGCTGAATGCATTTTTTTCCATACCCCGCTCATGGGGTTAACGGGATCCTCAGGTCAATGGCTGCCTCTATGACTGAAAAAAACTGACAGGTTCAAAAAGTTTACCCCATCCTGTAATAAATGAATGGACATGGTGTCATATATTCGAATTTACATATTTAGACATTAAAATACATAACAAAAAAAATGAAACCATGAAAACACCAACAAAATGGATCTTACTGGCTGTCATTGGATTGGGTTTGTTTACCGGCCTGTCCTCATGCGAAAAATCAGCCAATGAGGTAAATGAACAAGCACAGGCCGGGTTTTTCCTGGTAAACAATGAAGGGCTCACAGATATCGTAGCCTCCGGCATCAGTGATTACTTTGTAACCGATTCAGGGAGTCTCACAGAATCCGAGAAAGAAGGTCTGAAGTTGATGCGTGAAGAGGAAAAACTGGCCCGTGATGTCTATGAACAACTCTCCTATCAGCACGATCTGCCTATCTTTGGAAACATCTCCAACAGTGAGGCCACCCATTTCGAGGCGGTCGGGAAATTGCTGGATTATTTCGCAATAGAAGATCCGGCAATGGAAGAAGCAGGATCTTTCAACAACTCCGAGTTGCAATCGCTCTATGATTCTCTGGTAACAAAAGGCAATGAATCATTGATAGCAGCTCTTGAGGTTGGAGCGACGGTAGAGGAGATCGACATCCTGGACCTGGGATCTTTGATTCAGGAGACAGGTAATGAAGACATCGTGATGGTTTACGAAAACCTGCTCCGGGGCTCCCGCAACCATCTGCGAGCCTTCAACCGGCTGCTGGAGCGCAATGGGGTGGATTATTCACCCGCCTACCTGGATGAGGAAAGTTTTGATGCCATCGTCAGCAGTGAAATGGAACGCGGCGGATACGGAGGCTGTTACGCCAATGGTAACGGTAACAAGAACGGGAACAGAAACGGGAAAGGCAATGGTCAGGGAAGTGGCCAGGGTCAAGGTAAAGGCCGAGGTTACCGGGGAGGCAACTAGCTCATTTTCCATCCATGATCTGTCCCGGAATCCTGGCAAATATACGGCAAGGGAACCGGGACAGTTCTTTTCATTCCCCCCTTATCCTGGTTTGGGTAATCTCTCCCGCCAGGTCTGTAGCTTCCCGAACCACTTCTTCAGGATAACCATTGATCTACAGGATGCACAGAGCATTGCGGGTATGAAGCTTTCCTTTTTTCAGTTTATAACCACAATCCTCCGCAGAGGTCCTTCCATCGTATACGGCAACAAGCCATGCAAGAGATGATGTAAAACCATGCTTTCTTCAACTTAGCTGGTACCGGAACCCGATACCAACTTTTTTATCACCAGCCCTATTATTGGATGATGGAAGAAAATGGACCATCTAAACATTTCACATTCAAGCATCAAACTTGGAAACGGGAACCCAGGAACCTTTATCCAACATGAAATCAGGAACCTTTTAAACCAAACATTCCCGCTGAATTTTTGTAGTTAGTACCCGGATCCATAAAACGGTGCTCATGAATCCGGCTCTTTTATTGAAACAATGTGTATAAAAAGCTGATAGAATGGATTCGCTATTCAACGCGCTCTCTTTTCTGCCCATTCTGACACTTTTGGTGCTCAGTCTCTGGAAGGGTGTAAGAACCGGAATATATGTGGGGTTTATCGTTACAACCATCCTGTTTTTCTTGATGGGAAGCAGGTTTGTCACCTTTCTTGCCTCCCTGTCCAGTGCTTTTGTCGGCACAATCAACATCATGATGATCATCTTTGGGGCGGTCTTTTTATACCATATCATGGAGCAAAAGGGATACCTCGATGGCATCAAGGATTCCCTGTCGCGCATCCATCCGGACCGGAATTTTCGGTTCTTTTTCCTGGCCCTTTTTCTGACGGCCTTTTTTGAAAGTGTGGCCGGGTTCGGAACACCCGGTGCTATTGTACCGCTCATCCTCATATCCATTGGATTTTCCCCGGTGCTATCGATTGCTGCGGTATTGCTGATCGATGGGTTTTTTGCCATTTCCGGGGCAGTGGGCACCCCGGTTATCGCCGGGCTGGAGATCCCACTTGGTCTCTCCCCTGCAGCCGTAGGGAATATATACCTGTATGCCTCTATGGCTATCCTGGTTTCGGGATTCGTGGTGATCCTATTCATATACAAGTATCTCAGGCAGGAGACGGGATCAAAGGTAACCCCGGCGGGCTGGGTTCTCTACCTGGCCATCCTGCTGCCCTATGTCCTGGCTTCCTATTTCCTGCGTGAGCTCACCGGCATCATAGCTGCCGTGTTCATGGCGGTTTTTGCCTATACCTTCCTTTTCAGGGACAAATCCTTCCAATGGAAACCCTGGTTGCCCTACTTGTTGCTTGTGGTGCTGTTGCTGCTCCCCAAACTCTTTCCGGCCTTTGGCGATTTGCTGGCTTACGAGGTCAATTTTACCTCCATCTATGGCACCGGAGTGAACGCTTCCCTCCAGCCCTTCCGATCACCCCTGATCCCCTTTATCATAGCTGCAGCTTTCGCCCTATACCGGGTAAAAGATTTCCGGGTGAATCTGAAACCGGTAGTGTCGAAAACGGTAGCCGTCTTCCTGGTGCTTTTCCCTTCACTGGCCATCACACAAATGATGCTCAACAGCGGAGGCAGCGTGCCATCCATGATCGAATCCCTTGCCGGGGTTTTTGTAAGAACAGGGGATACCTACCCGGTTTTCAGTCCGCTGATCGGGGTCATCGGGGCATTTGTCACCGGCAGCACCACCGTCTCCAACATCATTTTCGGGTCGGTCCAGTACAACACCGCCATGATCCTGGGCATCCAGCCTGAGATCATCCTGGGTCTCCAGCTGGCCGGTGCCTCCCTGGGCAACGCCGTATGCCTGTTCAACATCATTGCCGCCGCGGCCGTGGCTGGGATCAGCAATTTTAAGGGGGTACTGAAAAAGAATCTGGTGCCCGTGCTACTTGCATCCCTGGTCATCACCGGGGTCGGATATGGCCTGATCTACTTGATGGGAAGCTAAAATCCCCAAGGCACTCAAATTAAACCCAAAACCATTTATTCCATCTAATCGTAAATCAACTATTGCCTATGTTGAGCGGTTTGAATAGCGCTTTTAAGAAAATCCCCACATGTAGGGAGGCGCTGGAATGAAAAAGATTTCTATATTTGCCATCGATGGACTATGTTAAAAATATAACAAAACAAACTTTTGCCTTCCTGCTGATCGGGTTTGCATGCATGCTGGTGGCCAACGAGGCTATGTACAAGCATACCCATCAGATCAACGGGCGGCTTATCACGCATTCCCACCCCTACAAGACCCCGGCTGATTCATCCTCCTCACCGGAGCACCAGCACAACAAAGCCCAATTCGTGTTCTGGGAGAACCTGCAAGTATTGTTTCCATTTATTGCCCTGTCGTTTTTTATTCTGAATTGTTCCCAACCCGTTTTCAGAGAAATTCAGTCCATCCTGTTTGTTTATACAGCCCCACAGGTCCATTACCCGGGACGCGCACCTCCTGCTTCATAATTTGTCTTACCGGCCGGATCATCCCGGCTCTTATCCACCATTTTTCAGGTCTACCGTATGATCCTGGCGATCATCCTTAAAAAATACAACCCGTACCTGAATTCGTGAATCCATTCCGAATTAAGAAAGCAACCACTATGAAACGCTTACAGATCCTTTTTGCACTCATCCTGCTTTTTGCAACCCAAATAAGCATCGCCAACGGCGACAAGACCAAGACACAAATCAAGGGACATATTATAAACAGTAAGGGTGAACATATCCCTTACGCCTCGGTGATCGTTGAAGGAACCACATTAGGGACCATCACAAATGAATCGGGTCATTTTAGTATGTCCGGTTTACAGCAGGGCGAGTACATTGTACAGGCCAACTCCATGGGATACAAGCCCCAAAGCGTAAAAATTAAAATAGACAAGGGCGAAACAAAAGAGCTCACCTTTCGACTGACTGAAGACGTGCTGAACATGGAAGAAGTGGTGGTTACAGGCGACCGTACAGGTACTCCCCGTAAAGAATCGTCGGTAATCGTCAATTCCCTGAAACCTAAACTATTCAAATCCACCCAGTCGGTGACCCTCAGCGAAGGGCTGAACTTTTCACCGGGCCTAAGGGTTGAGAACAGTTGCCAGAATTGCGGCTTTACCCAGGTAAGGATGAACGGGATGGATGGGCCCTATTCGCAAATCCTGATCAACAGCCGACCCATCTTTAGCGGCCTGGCCGGGGTGTATGGACTGGAGTTGATCCCCTCGAACATGATCGAACGCGTGGAAGTGATCCGCGGAGGCGGTTCAGCTCTGTATGGCAGCAACGCCATAGCCGGCACCATCAACCTGATCCTGAAGGATCCCATCAACAACAGCTACCAGTTCGGCGTCAACGGTGGTTCTACCGGCGTTGGTCTGGAAGGATCCGGAAATCCCGCTTCTGATTACAGCGCCAATTTCAATACCTCCCTTGTATCCTCCGACAGCAAATCGGGAATGGCTTTGTATGGTTTCTTCCGGGACCGGCAGCCGTTTGATGCCAACGGCGACAATTTTTCGGAAATCACTTCCCTGGGAAACATCACAGCCGGAACCCGGCTTTTTCACCGCTTTGGAGACCGGCAAAAGCTGACGGCCGATTTCTTCCACATCAATGAAAAGCGTCGGGGTGGTAATCAACACGAACGCTTGCCTCACATGGCCGGAATAGCCGAAGCCCTTACCCACAACATCACCACCGGTGCCCTCACCTACGACCGTTTTTTTCGAACCACCGACAAGCTCTCCCTTTATGCCTCCGGCCAGAGGGTAAAAAGGGATTCCTATTACGGGGCCAACCAGTCGTTGAGTGATTACGGATATACCGAAGATTTCTCCTTCAGCCTGGGCGCACAGTATCACGCCACAATTGGAGAATCCAACCTCATTGTGGGCATCGAGGATAAAGGAGCCTGGCTAAAGGATAAAAAACTGGGCTATCCCGACATCGATGGCGCACAAATTGATTACTCAGACTCCACGGTAACCATCCCCTATACAGGTGACCGAACCATTGCCGATCAGGCCACCAACACCCTGGGGATGTTTGCCCAGTATAAGATCGAATGGAATCAATGGAAAATCTCGGCCGGTCTCCGGTATGATCACTACCGGGTGAGGGATGAACAGCATGATGGTGGGGATGTATCAGGAGATGTGCTAAGCCCGAGGCTTACCCTCAAATACGACATCAAAGAAAACCTGCAAGCCCGCCTTAGCTATTCACAGGGTTACCGGACACCGCAAATCTACGACGAAGACCTGCACATAGAAACATCAGGAGCCCGAAAGGTGATCCATGAAAACGCCGCCGACCTCAAACAGGAAACCAGCCACAGCTACATGGCATCACTGGATTACAACGGGCAGCTTGGAAATACTTACGTCGGTTTGCTGGTGGAAGGATTCTATACCCAACTGCAGGATGCTTTCGTCAATGAGTTTGGAGCGCCCAACGAAAACGGAACGGTTGTCTATACGCGGATCAATGCCGAAAATGGCGCACTGGTCCAGGGGATCAACCTGGAGATGAACCTGGTGCCGGCCGAAGAGATCTCCTTCACCGGCGGATTTACAGTACAAACCAGTAAATACCAGGATCCGCACGAATTCAACAAACAAACCTTTTTCCGCACCCCGGATGATTATGGTTATATAAACCTGAACTACAATCCCACCGAGCGTTTTACCATATCCACCTCGGGGAAATATACCGGCCGCATGCTGGTGCCCTACTTTGGCAACGAACTGGCCAACCCGGAAGAAGGAAAATTGAACCAGACCCCCACATTCTATGACCTGGGCATAAAGCTATCGTACAGCTTGCCCATCAACGAGGAATCCAGCATGGAGCTTTCTGGAGGGGTAAAAAACATCTTCAACTCCTATCAAAGCGATTTCGACCGGGGCATCGACCGCGATCCGGGCTACATCTACGGCCCCTCCAACCCCAGGATGATCTACTTCGGGATCAAGGTAGGCAATATGCTTTAATAAACATCAAGAAGTCGACCCAAACGCCGGCTTCTTTGTTTCTGGTTCCCATCAGTAATTTTTCATACCTTTTCCGCCAAATGCTTTTCACCCATATCACAGGCTGCAGTCAATAATGATGGGCTTCTATCAGCACCTTGTGGCAGCCATGGGATTAAATACGCAGGCGGAGGTTACCTATAAATCTAATCCCTCACTGCATTCAGGGGAATGGAGGTCTTCTCGGCCACCTGCTCGGGTGTTCTGCCCTGAAATTTTTCGATCTAAGTGAATTCTTCTGTATTCTCCTGCAAAACGGGGTTGATTTATTCGAAAAATTTGCCGGATTTATACATTTTTCGTCTTATTTACCGAATTTAATATTTTTTCGGCCTAAAAACCGAATTATTTATATATTTTTTTGTATCTTTATAAATAGAATGGAGACAATTATGATAAACAGGGGAACCATATCGGGAGACATCATCTCCTACACTTCATTGTCAGTTGCTGACAAAAGAAGACTTGAAGGAGCCATTCAAGGGTTGTTATCTGAATTAAGCCATCAGCTTGGAAAAAAAAACTTCCTTGGGAGACTGGTACAGGGCGATCATATTGAATGTGCCCTCATGTCGGCCTGGCAGGTATTGCGAACTGTTCTGGTGCTAAAAACTTACATCAAATCACTCGACATACCGGAAGGATCAGGCAGGAACAAACGCCTGCGACTCTTCAAGGAACATGGTGTTCGGCTGGCGGCTGCCGTGGCCCCGCTTGATGCTTTCGATCCCAGGGCAGGGATCATTGACGGAGAAGCCATTCAACTATCGGGGCGGACCATACAAAACCAGGATACTTCCGGGAAACAAAACATCATCATAAAAAAGACGCTTTTTTTCCGGGCGTCCGACCCGGAAACCGAAGAACATTTCGAACCGGTATTTGCCTTGTTGGATACCTTGCTCTCCAAATGCACCGCCAAGCAATGCCAGGTAGTTTATCTTAAGCTGATGGGGTTGGATGAGGGAGCAATTGCTGATAAGCTCAATAAATACCGTTCGACCATCAATGAGCACTCGACTGCTGCCGGGTGGCATGCTATCAAAACAGCTGTGGAACATTTTGAAAACCGCATCCGATGATTGCACTTTATCAACTGCTTATATTACAGTTCACCGCTCACGTACTGGCAGATTTCATGCTGCAGGGCCAGCGATGGAGTGAACGGAAGGCATCCGGTCCCTTCACCCGTCATCACTTTTGGCATACACTCATTGTCTTTGCAGTTTCCTATCTACTGTCCTTTGATCCGGGCTTCTGGATCGCCGCCCTTTTGATCGCCTTCCTGCATTTGGGCCAGGATATTCTGAAAAGTGCCATAAAGGTAAGAAAAGCTAAGAATCTGTTTTTCACCGATCAGTTGATACACCTGGTCATATTGGGTGCCGTCAGTATCGGATACAATCATCATGCCACCTACCAAATGCCCTTTGATATGAGCCTGCGAACCCTTGCAATTGCCTCATCCATTGTCATATGCCTGAAACCAGCCAACATCATCATCAAAAACATACTGGATGTCTTTGATATTGAAGCCCCTGGTGAACCCTCCCAAAATATGACTCAAGAAGGCCGGGAAGAAGACTCCAGAGGATTGCCCAATGCCGGCAAACTCATCGGTATCGTCGAACGGCTGCTGGCCTTTGTATTGGTTCTTTTTGGTCAGTTTAGTGCGGTGGGCCTGATCATAGCAGCCAAATCCATCCTTCGGTTCCGCAATACCAAACATTCGGAATATGTGCTGGTGGGCACCCTGTTGAGCTTTGGCATCGCCATATTTCTGGCACTGATAGTTTCCAAATTATAATTCCATTCATCTGTTTGATAATACGGGTATTCTTTGTTAGTTTAGCCTGTTGAATAACCCGCTTATAGCCAACGACATGTTACATACTTCGTATATCGAACTGAGCAAACATGCCCTGAACCACAACCTGCAATTCCTGAAGCACAAGTTAAACCCCGCTGTGCGGTATTCCATGGTCATTAAGGGAAACGCATACGGCCATGGCCTTGAAAGTATCCTGCCCATGGTTGAGGAAGCCGGCATCGATCATTTCGCCGTTTTTAGCGTCGACGAAGCCATGCGGGCCCATAAGATCAAACAAAAATACTGTGAGATAATGATCATGGGCTTCATTGATGATGAGTATATGGAGTGGGCCATCGAGCATGATGTCTCTTTTTACGTGTTCACCATGGAAAGGCTCCGCGCTGTAGTAAGGGTGGCCAGGAAAACCACCAGGCCGGCCCGTATTCATATCGAACTGGAGACCGGCATGCACCGTACGGGTTTTCTGCCCCACGAACTGACCGAAGTAGCAGAGATCCTGACCAAAAATGACAAGATCCTTTTCCTGGAAGGCCTGTGCACCCATTTTGCCGGGGCCGAGCACATGGGCAATTTCGACCGGGTAACCCGGCAGTTGAAGCGTTTTCAGAGAACATGCCGTTGGTTTCACGATTTTGGTCTCAAGCCGAGGTTTCGGCACGTAGCCTGTTCTGCCGGCCTGCTCAATTTTCCCGATTCGGCCATGGACCTGGTGCGTATTGGCATAGCCAACTATGGCTTCTGGCCCAGTGAAGAGACCCGCATGCTGCACCTGAGGGAAAACGGCAACCTGCCCAGGGATCCCCTTCAAAGGGTACTTTCATGGAAAAGCAAAATCTTGAGCGTCAATCATGTGCAGGAAGGGGAATATGTCAGCTATGGAAAAAGTTACATCACCAACCGCGACAGCCTGATCGCGGTTGTACCCGTTGGATATAGCTACGGGTTCAGTCGCAACCTCAGCAACCTGGGCCATGTGTTGGTACGGGGAAAGAGAGCTACAGTAGTGGGATCGGTGAACATGAATATGATGGTCATCGATGTCACGGATATAGAGGATGTAAAGGTCAACGATGAAGTGGTATTGATTGGCCGGCAGGGCAACAACACCATCACAGTCAGCTCCTTCAGCGACATGAACAACAGCATGAACTATGAGCTGCTCACCCGCCTGCCGCAGGAGATACCGAGGTACCGGGTAGATTAAAACAGGATTAAAGTGTAAGGTTCAATCTAAAGTCCTGTACACCTCTCCTGAGGGATGAGCAACGATCACTCCCTCAGCCTCAGCCTGTCGGTAATCCACAGTGCCATGCCCACCGGCGATTTCACCCAGTCAAGGGGCAACCTGGGGTATAACATCAGCTTCTGGCAAAAGCTCCCGCATATGTTCAAATATGAACACCTGTGTATCAAAACAGAACGTTTTACCATAGAGATATGCAGACCGTTTTGCGCAACCTATTAATTGACAAAAGATTATCAGATCTGGCACACATTGTGTTATCCTATCTCCATCTCACTTAAACTTTTGTGTTATGATCCGCAATTACATCAAGATTGCCCTGCGCAACATCTCGCGCCAAAAAGGTTATGCATTTATCAACATCTTCGGGCTGGCCATTGGCTTCACCTGTGCCTTGCTCATTTTTTCTTGGGTTTACGACGAGCTCACCTATGACCGCTTCCATGAAAATCTGGACCGGATATACAGAGTTGAACAGGATCAGTTCTACAGCGGGCGGGCTTGTGGTGATCACCCTGATCACCGGCATCCTCGCCGGCAGCTATCCGGCCGTGTATCTCTCCCGGTTCTCACCTGTGGCTGTGATGAAAGGTGAATTTGGCATCTCCTCGAAAGCCTGGCTGAGGAAAACACTGGTGGTGGTGCAGTTCACACTTTCTGTTTTTCTGGTGGTGGGTACACTGCTGGTATATAAGCAGCTCAATTACATGCAACAACGCAAACTGGGATATGATAAGGAACATGTACTGTACACCCGGTTGCACGGGGACATCCGCAACTCATATGAGGTGATCCGGGAGGCCTTTGCCGGGGCACCGGAAGTGCAACATGTGACGGCTGCAGGCCATTTGCCATCTCATATAGGAAGCAGCTCCGGAAGCGTCGACTGGGACGGCAAAGACCCGGAGCAATCCGTACTGGTGAGTCAGAGCATCGTGGATTTTGATTATATAGAAACGCTGAAGATCCCTATCGCCCAGGGGAGAAGTTTTTCGCGGGATTATTCCACCGACAGGGCCACCGACTCCACAGGAGCTTTCATCATCAACGAAGAGATGGCCCGTATTATGGAAAAAGACAATCTCATAGGGGAAAGATTCTCTTTTATGGGGATGGAACAGGGGCAGATCATTGGTGTGATGAAAAATTTCCATTTCCATTCCATGCGCAAGGCCATTGAACCCCTGGCTATTGCTGTGGCTTACCCGCAATTCCTGAATTACATGATGGTGCGCCTCCGTCCCGGTAATGTGAAAAATAGCATCGATAAGCTGAAAGCCATCTGGCAGGAGGTGATGCCACAATATCCCTTTGAACACCATTTTCTTGACGAGCAATATGACGACATGTATCGTGCAGAAACCCGTATGGGTGCACTTTTGAAGTATTTTGCCATTATGGCTGTTCTGATCGCTTGCCTGGGATTGCTTGGCCTGGCCGCATTTATGGCTGAAAACCGTACAAAAGAAATTGGTATCCGCAAGGCCCTGGGCTCTACCTCCCAACAAATCGTCGTGCTGCTGAGCCGGGAATTTTCCAGGCTGGTGGCAATAGCTACACTTATCGCCATTCCTGCTTCCTGGGTTTACCTGGATCACTGGTTGCAGGATTATGCCTATAAAACCTCACTGAGCTGGTGGATCTTCGCCCTGGCTGCGGTGCTGGCTTTTGTTATTGCCCTGCTTACTGTAAGCTACCAGGCCATCAAGGCTGCCAGGGCCAATCCCTCAAACTCACTCAGGTATGAATGACTCAGTGGGTCCACATTATCAGGTGTATCAATTGGGATGCGGTTATTGCTGTTAAAGCAGCTCCTTGATCTTCTGCATTTTGGAATGCCGGTTAAAAGAAAAAGCAGAACCGGCTTCGTCCACATATTCATACAATACCAGAGCTCTTTGATACAAGGCCTTTGACTTTTCCAGGCTGCCTTGCTGTTGGTATCCTTCAGCGACCTCCACCAGTAGATCAGCCAATTGCTCAAAATTTTCCGCAAACATATGTTCTTTTTCCATCAGCGCATGGATCAACTGATCAAGCCGAATACCGGTCAAATTTTCTATACTCAGATTCAGTTCATCCCGGAGGCTTTGTTCGGCCTGTTCAATTCCCTCGTATAGCTTTCCCTGATTTTTCAGCCCGGTTAAATCAGCCATAACCTTAGCCAGGACCTTTCCAGCCTGCTCAATCTGCCGCATCAGATAATCTCTTTGTTCCATATCCAAAATAAAATGTTGAACGTTTAAAGTTCAATGTTGAACCCCCTCCGAAAAGTAATTTGTTGGAGAATAAGGCTGTTTATTGTTTTGTAATAGACTGATAAAGAGAATTTTAATTTTTAATCCTCTTCTGGCTCCTTCTGCTCTAATTCAGAAACAACAGTAACGCCACCCATATTCGCGGGCAATTCATTAATGGCTTTCACCAGCTGATGGGGTTGATCGATGGTAAAGAACAAGGTTTGCGTTGGGGTCCCTCCTTCAGAAGAGGAAACTTTCACCTTATAGGTTTCAAACTGACCTGCAGGCACTTCTATTGTCTCCTGGCTCTGAACTTCCATGGAATACTCCTGAACCTTCTGCTGCATCATATTCAACATGCTGAATCCAGCTTTAAAGTCCCGGCCCAGGTCCATTGCCCGGGTAACAATCTCTGGAACACCCAATAATTTCTTGTCATTCTCTATATTTACATCCATTGTCCTTCCCCGAACCTGCATGGACCCCATGATTTTGCCGGGCTTAAAATGCAGGTTCATATTCATCTGGGGTTGGTGAACGAGGTGTTTGACCGGCAGCAGGGTTTGTTTGTCAAGATAAAAGGAATCTACCGAGGTGCCCCGCGGTGATTCGGATTTGCTTGTCACCAGCCAGGCTGGCTGATCATCTATACGAGCTGAAGCAAGCTCCCGGGTGACACCCACCTGGATTTCCCTGCTGCCCGCCTTCACAGTTTGTGTATAATGGGCGGTGTAGGGTTTCATCTTTCCGGGATCGAGCACAGGAAAGGTTGCTTTCGATGTCGCCATTGCTGTGGTATCGGGCAGGGTGACCTTACTTACTTCCCGCTTGAGTTTATTCCAGGTCTCTTGTATGGTATCCGACACGGACTTCTGATACCTGCCGCCCAGGTGCCTGGCAAAGAATTCCTCCATGGCCGCTGCTACCACCAGGCGATTGTTCTCCTGGCGGAATCCATGCCCCTCATTCTCTGCCACCAGGTAATTGACATCCACGTTGTTCTCCCTGGCAGCCACCACAATCTGATCCGATTCCTGCTTCTTGACCCTGGGGTCATTGGCTCCCTGGATCACCAGCAGGGGATCATCAATATTATCGGCATAGAACAGGGGTGAATCCTCTTTGAGCTCTTTACGGCCTTCCTCGGTATTGGGATCACCCACCCGTTTATAAAACATCTTCTTAATGGGTTCCCAGTACGGAGGCAGGGAGTTCAGCAGGGTCAGCAGGTTAGACGGGCCCACATAGGAGACGCCGGCGTCATACAATTCGGGTGTAAAGGTAAGACCGGCCAGGGTGGCATAACCGCCGTAAGAACCGCCATAGATGCCAATGCGGTCTGGATCTGCATAACCCTGATCAATCAAATACTTTACTCCATCGGAGATGTCGTGCTGCATCTTACCCCGTCCCCACTCTTTATTGCCAGCATTGAGAAATTGCTTACCGTAGCCGGTCGACCCCCGGAAGTTGGGCTGAAGCACTGCATAACCCCGGTTGGCCAGAAACTGGGCATAAGCATTATATCCCCAGGTGTCGCGTGCCCAGGGGCCGCCGTGAATAAGCATGATAACAGGAAGATCTCTATGCTCCAATCCTTTGGGCAACGTTAAATAGGCAGGTATCTCCATTCCGTCACGTGCGGTATACCTGATGGCTCTCATCCGGGCCAGATGCCCGCTTTTCAGATCAGGCCTGGAATTATAAAGCAATTCAACCTTCTGCGCTTGTGTGTCGTAAAGATATACGGATCCGGGATCTACATCGCGGGTAACACTTACTACGATATAGCGCATGTCCTCACTCGTTGAACGAAATGACAGCTCACCATCCGGCAGTTCATCCCTGAGGAAGGAAAGCATGCGTTCCATCTTATCCGTCCTGGGGTAAATGCGCTGCCGGTCGCCTCTGTAGATAGTGGCCTGGAGCTTTTCCGTCTGGTCATCGAAGAAGGCTCCCCCAAAATCCACTTCCCCTTCAGGGTCCTTTTCCACCAGGTCGGTCTCACCCGTTTGGGGATCCATCAGGGTCAGGCGTGTCAAATCAACATCCTCGCCTTTGTTGGTGACAAAATAGACTTTCTCATTATTTTTATGAAACCGGTAAGTATAAATATTTTCTTCAAATCCGCATTTATAGATGCGTTTGAAAGTATCCTGTGTATAACGCAATATCTCGGTACCCCCATCATCGGTTTGCCGGGAGGCAAGCCTGAGTTTACCCTTCCGGTCAAAGGTATAGCCGGAGAGCTGCTGGGTATTTTGGAATATCAACTCCCGATCTCCCGAAGAGATATTGATCTCATAGACATCGTGATAGGAAGCATCTCTTTCGTTCAGACCCACGAGAATTTTATCTGGTGTATGCTCCGGAACAGAATAAATCTGGGCCCGGATGCCTTCCATAGGTGTAAGATCTTTGGCAGGCGGAACACCCGTTTCCTCTTTAGGGTCAGCTTTGGGATCCACTGCATAGACATGAAAATTCTCATCTCCGCCTTTATCCTGCACATAGAGAATATACTGGCTGTCCTGGCTCCAGAAATAACCGGAAACAGGCCGATCATCGGCAGTCACTGGAATGGCTTCCCCGAAAGGCTCACCGCGTTTTTTAACATAGATGTTGCGCACCCCTTTATAGGGTTTTAGAAAGGATATATATTCCCCATCAGGAGATATCTGGGCTCCCGAAATTTTGGGATCACCGAAAAACACCTCGCGGTCAATCAAAGGTGGAAGTTCATCTTCGTTTCCCAACTGGTTCCCTCCTTTTGACATGAAAAATACCAGCATGAGGAGCGAAAAAATCAGGGTTCTCTTCAGGTTGATTTTGTGCATAAAAAAATGGTTTTTGGTTTGCATTGAATTGGGTTGTTTGGTTTAGGTAGTTTAGGAAAATGGTTCCCATGGATGTATTATCATTTGTCTCAAAAGAATCTAATATCTTACATACCTCATGGCTGATTGTTGAGTTTACCCTTAATCCTCTACCCATTCCACACTTATATCTCCGATACCGTCTTTTACACCCAGGTAAAGTGTGTGGGGTGTTTTCCCACGAACCTGAAAAATACAATTGGTGGTACGGTCAGAAGTGGTTTTGACCCGGAAATTACCCGCCGGAAATTCTATCTCTGTGTTAAGAGCCCCTACACCGGCAGGTGGTATCGCCTTCTTCCTCTCTTTTTGCTGAGCCTCCACATTGAAGTTAAAAACCATAGCCAGGGGGATAATTGCTGTGATGGTAAGATATAGATTTTTCATGGCCTGAAGGATTCGTTTTAATATACAAATAGGATATTGAACACTATTTACCAAGGATGCCAGTAAAATTTGGGAATCAAAAAAAGAGACCCAGCCGTTGGCCAAGCCTCTTGTATGTATATTCAAAAACGAGTGGCTATTCTACTTTATGGGTTCTGCTCCCGGACGGCCGTGGCAGTTCTTGTATTTCTTGCCGCTGCCGCATGGACAGGGGTCGTTGCGGCCTACCTTCTTGCCCACCTTCACGGGTTCAGGCTTCTGGCCTCCCCCACTGCTTCCTCCGCTGGCCACGGCTTCGGGTCTTTTCGTCTCGTACTGGCTCATATCCAGCTGCCGTTTTCTCTGGGCTTCCTGGATCTCATCGGAGTCTTCTACAGGGATATGGCCTTTGATAAGGGTAGCCGCCACATCCTTGCTGATCTTCTCGAGCATGCTCTTGAACAGCTCGAAGGCCTCGAATTTGTATATCAGCAGGGGATCTTTCTGTTCATAGGTAGCGGTTTGCACCGACTGCTTCAGATCGTCCATCTCCCGCAGATGTTCCTTCCAGGCTTCATCGATGGTAGAGAGGATCACATTCTTCTGGTAAGCTTTTACCATTTCACGGCCTTCCGATTCGTAAGCATTCTTCAGGTTGGTAACCACCTGTATGGTACGTGTACCATCGGTGATGGGTACCACGATGTTCTCATACTGATGGGAATGCTTCTCGTATACCTCCCTGATCACCGGGTAAGCCTGGGAAGCGATGGCTTCTTCCTTGCGTTTGTAGCTATCCTTAGCGATGCTATAGATCTTATCGACAATCTCGTTGGCGTCTACCTTCAGAAATTCTTCTCCTGTTACGGGTGAATCGATGGAGAGGGTGCGAATCAGCTCGAACTTGAAACCTTCGAAGTCGGAACTGTACTGGTAATTACCTACCAACGCCTCACTCACATCGCGCATCATATTGGCAATGTCCACACTCAGCCTCTCTCCGAAGAGGGCATGTTTCCTTCTCTTATATATCACCTCGCGCTGGGAGTTCATCACATCATCATACTCCAGCAGTCTTTTCCGTATTCCGAAGTTGTTCTCCTCCACTTTCTTCTGAGCCCTTTCAATGGAGCGGGAGATCATCGAATGCTGGATCACCTCCCCTTCCTTCAGACCCATACGAGACATGATGTTGGCGATGCGATCGGAGCCAAACAGGCGCATCAGGTCATCTTCCAGGGATACAAAGAACTGGGAAGACCCCGGATCACCCTGCCGTCCTGCACGACCTCTTAGCTGACGGTCGATCCTTCGTGATTCGTGTCGTTCGGTACCCACAATGGCCAAGCCACCTGCTTCGCGTGTCTCGGGGGATAGCTTGATGTCGGTACCCCTACCGGCCATATTGGTGGCGATGGTAACCGTTTTGGATCTGCCGGCTTCGGCTATGATCTCTGCTTCTTTCTGGTGCAATTTGGCATTTAACACATTATGCTTAACACCGCGGATCTTAAGCATCTTACTCAGCAGCTCGGACACATCCACCGAAGTGGTACCCACCAGAACCGGCCGTCCTATGCCGATCAGTCGCTGTATCTCTTCAATCACGGCATTGTACTTCTCACGCTTGGTGCGGTAAACCATATCATCTCTGTCATCCCGGATCACTGGTTCATTGGTGGGAACAACCACCACATCCAGTTCATAGATATCCATGAATTCGCCGGCCTCTGTTTCAGCAGTACCCGTCATACCCGCCAGCTTATGATACATCCGGAAATAGTTCTGCAGGGTGATGGTGGCAAAGGTCTGGGTAGCAGCCTCCACTTTCACATTTTCCTTAGCCTCGATGGCCTGGTGCAGTCCGTCGGAATACCGACGACCTTCCATAATACGGCCTGTCTGCTCATCCACGATCTTGACCTTGTTGTCCATCACCACATACTCTTCATCCTTATCGAACAGAGTATAGGCCTTCAGCAACTGTTGCAGGGTATGAACCCGTTCCGATTTCACGGCGTAATCCCTCAGCAGCTCATCTTTTCTGGACAGTTGTTCTTCTTCGCTGAGTCCCTCTTTCTCGAGGTCGGCCAATTCGCTTCCTATGTCGGGTAGGATGAAGAAGTTGGAATCGTCCGAATCGGAAGTGATGGTGTCAATGCCCTTATCGGTGAGCTCAATGGAATTATTCTTCTCATCGATAATGAAGTACAGGTCGTCGGTGACCTTGTGCATGTGTTTGCTGTTGTCCTGCATGTAGTAATTTTCCGTCTTCAGCATCAGGGCCTTATTGCCTTCTTCGCTGAGCAGCTTGATCAGGGCTTTGTTCTTGGGCAATCCTTTGTAAGCCTGAAGCAACAGAAAACCTCCTTTTTCGGTATTGCCGTTCTTGAGTTCACTGCGGGCATCGTGAATGATCTGGGTAACAAGCTTTTTCTGGGCGCTGACCAGGCGCTCCACCTTGGGTTTGAGTTCCTGGAATTGCTGGGTATCCTCCTGGGGCACCGGACCCGAGATGATCAAAGGTGTACGGGCATCGTCAATCAGCACCGAGTCCACCTCGTCGACAATGGAAAAATGGTGTTTGCGTTGCACCAGATCGGAAGGGTTGATGGCCATGTTGTCCCTCAGGTAATCGAAGCCAAACTCATTATTGGTACCGTAGGTGATATCAGCATAATAGGCATCTCTTCTCTCCTTGCTGTTGGGCTCGTGCTTGTCGATACAATCTACCGACAATCCATGAAACTCATAGAGGGGGCCCATCCATTCCTGGTCACGCTTGGCCAGGTAATTGTTGACAGTTACCAGATGGGAGCCTTTTCCGGCCAGGGCATTGAGAAACAAAGGCAAAGTAGCGGCAAGTGTTTTACCTTCACCAGTGGCCATCTCCGCGATCCTTCCCTGATGCAGAACAATACCCCCAATAAGCTGGACATCATAGTGGATCATATCCCACACGATCTCGATGCCCCCTGCTTCCCAACTGTTATAGAATACTGCCGTTTTACCATCAATCTCAACATACTCCTTCTTCGCGGCCAGTTCACGGTCGAAATCCGAGGCCGTGACCTCTATCTCCTTATTCTCCTTAAAGCGCCTGGCCGTTTCCCGCATGATGGCAAAGGCCCGTGGCATCACTTTTTCAAGGATCTCCTCCAGCTTCTCGTCAATCTCTTTCTCCATGTCATCCACCTTCTTATAAAGCTGCTCCTTCTCTTCTACATCAATGTCATCGCTTTCCGCCCTTTCCTGCATCTGTTCTTTATCCTGCTCCAATTGTCCGATATGATCGTGTATTTCCTGGCTAATTTCCCTGGCCTTCTGCCTCAGTTCATCATTGGTAATATCATGTAATTCTGAATATATGGCATTGATCTCATCCACATAGGGTGTGAGCTGCTTAATATCCCGCTCCGATTTACTGCCGAAAATTTTGGTCAGTGTCTTGGTTAAAAGATCCATGTTTAACCCCTTTTTTACAAATGTTATCTAATCTATGCAAAGTTAATTCAAATAAAAGAAATTATTTAAAAAGTGCTCTTAAAATAATGGCATACATCGTTCAACACAAAAAAATGAAAAGAATGCCATTTTAGCCTGACTAAGACATAAAAGTAAGTCCCCAATCATATTCAGATGATCAGGGACTTGGATATTTGTAATCAGGCATGATTTCACCTGAAGAGATATCTTCTATCTCAGAATGATTTTTTCGTGGAACTGACCAGCGGTAGTTTCCACCATCATAATATAAACTCCGGCACCCAGTTCTTCCGTGGAGATGATGGTTCTTCGGGCATCTTCAACAGTTTTAACCCAGACTCTTTTACCGGTATAATCCACCAGGGTGGAACGATATTGTTTTAAATCCCCGGGGGCTTCCACTACTATCTGGTCGCCAGCCGGGTTGGGGTATATCCGGAATCCGGCTTCAGTAAGAGAAGAGATACCACTGGCCAGGGTGGAAGTTCCTCCCTTCAGGGCGGGTTTCAGATAACAGCTATCGATTACATTATATTCATAGAGGTTAAAGTAATAAACCTTGTCCCTATCCAATCCTTCGACCCTCACCGAGTCGCCTGATCCGTTGTATACCACATAAAGCTGGCCGGCAAAGCTCTCGCCCTGTCCAAAGGTATTATCAGCCTGATAGCCCACTCCGCTTTGCGGGTCCTTTTCAATGGCTGAGCCCTGTGAAGCGGTAACGAGTATGCCATCCCCGGAGCCCCGGTTCCAGCTCAGGGTAATGTGATTGAGCCCTACATTGGGATAGTCAAGTGATGATACCTGATTGCCCGGCACATCACAGGTAGTGGTAACCTGCTTCTCCCGGGGATCACTGTATATCATGCCATCATACGACCACAACCGGTAATGATAGTCGGTCAGAGTGGTAAGGTGGCTGTGGGTATAAGCGGATTGATCCTTACCCGTATAGAGCACTTCTCCTCCACCCTCCAGGAGATCACCGGCCAGGTATGTCTGCCCGTCTTGAGGGGCCCCTTCCAGGGTATCCTCAGCTCCGGCCAGTAAGAGAGAATCGCCAGATTTATTGGGTTCCCAGGACAAACCGACCGAGTCGGGAAATACCTCGGCATCGAAGGTGGCTGGCCGTGCCACGAAATTCAGCGCAGGAAGGGCTGTTTCCCATAATCCCCTGCCGTAGGTGGCTGCCCGCAGCTTGTTGTTGCGTCTGTCCTGCTGATCATAGTAGATATCCAGCTCCGTCACCACTACATTGGGCAGGTTGCTGGAGAAAATCTCCCAGTTTTCCTCTCCCAGCTTCCGGAAAACGCCTATATCGGTGGCGGCATAGAGCTCGGTGGTTCTTTTGTTGCTGCGGTTCTGCACCACATCCATCACGGGTACGCTAGGAAGACCTGCACTGATGTCCTGCCAGGTCTTTCCACTGTCTGTTGATTCAAACACCCCGTATTGGTTATAGTTGCCAATGGTTACCCATATGCGGTCGGTGGAATCGGCATCTATTTCTATACCGGTAATATAGCCGGAAGTAACCGGGAGGGAGCCGGTCGCCTCTTCCCAATTCTCCCCACCGTCGTATGTTCTCCAGAGGTGCTGTGGATCGCCCATAAAGATGACCTGGGTATCGGCCCGGGCCACATCCAGGGTACGGATCTTGCGGTCCGACTGAACATCAGATATTTTGATCCAGTTGTCCCCTCTGTCCGTGGTCTTCCAAAGGTAGTTGTATCCGGCATAGAGAGAACGGGGATTCCGGGGATTAATGACGTATGGTGTGGCCCAATGTCCGTCAACGCTGTCCAGGGGCCGGATGGAAGTGCGGTTGTTCCACAGATCCGTGGTGCGGTAGATATCTCCGTAATAGAGTGTCCCGTATTGTATGTCGTTGTCTTTATAATCGATGATACACTCCATGCCATCACCTCCGATCACATCATACCAGTCGCGGCTGAAAAGCACCTTGGTGCCGTTGTCCTGCAACCCGGCTATCACCGAAAGCGAGTCGGACTGGGACGAACCCAGCCGGTAGAGCTGGCTGATAATCATGCCGTTGGTCAGGTCGGTCCAGCTGGCCCCGTAGTCGTCGCTTCGATAGATACCCCCGTCGTTGCCTTCAAAGAAAACCGAGGAGCCGTTGCGGAACGCCATGGCATGCTTGTCGGCATGGACGACCGGCACCGAACTTTTGTTATAGGTGGAACTGCCGGTCCACATATTGACACAATTCCAGGTCTCACCACCGTCATCCGAACGCCAGGTATTGATGCCTCCTACAAAAAGGGTATCCGCATGGTTGGGATCGGCCTGGATGGTCAAATCGTACCATCCCTGCCCCCCCGTTTCGGATCCATCGCTGTAATACCCCAGCAGATTCTTCTGTGAATGCATCATCTGGAAATTCTCCCCCTGGTCATCCGAGCGGTAGAGACCCTGTAATCCGCCACTGGAGTTGGCCACCACAGCATAAACGCGGTCCGGGGCATCAGAGGTGACACTCAGCTCAGTGCGTGAACCATCCACATCCTGTACCACCTGCCAATTGTTGCCCCCATCTGTCGACCGGTAGATACGTGTGGTGCTATAGGACTGAGTAGAGCCATACATGATGGTGGGGTCTTCCGGATGCAACTCCATATCAATAAAAGAGACGCCGGATATCAGGCTCCAGGTATTGCCACCGTCATCCGTGTAGTATACCCCATCCGAGGTGGCCGCATAAAGCACCTGATCATCATCGGGATGCATCAGCAGCCGGGTCACCAGTTCCTTGCTGCTTACATCAAAGGAAAGACTTGACTCCCACGTCTGACCGCCATCCATCGACTTAAGCACACCGATGCTGTTGTTGTCGTTGGACTGGTTGCCGCCGAGGGTCCATAAGCTGCCCCCATCCCGGTCGCCGGTAGCGATATACAGGGTCTGCGAAGTAGCAAAATCGGCGGGTATCACAATATCACTCACCCCAAGAACAGCCGTCTCCTCGTTCTGAATGGTCCAATTTTCGCCACCATCTTCCGTTTTCCAGAGACCTCCTGAGGGCGATCCTACCCAGATAACCTGATTGTTGTCGGGATGAAAAGCCAGGGCATTCAACCTCCCGATACCGGCATAGCCTCCATAAGAGGTATCAATACCCAGGTTTCTCCAGGAAGAGGGGTCGGATGCCACCGCTTTGGGGCGCATCTGCCTGTAGTTCTTCAGTTCCAGGTAAGGGGTGGTTTGCGGGAAGGCACCTGAAGAAGGATCAATGCGATATTCCCAATAATGCTCCCATCTTTTAAACTGTTTCCAGCCCGGGGCTTTCCTTCTAACCCCGTTCTTCAGGTAATGACCATCATGCATATTGCGGTTGCCCCAGTATTGCTGGAAGGCTTCTTGTATCTCAAAAAAGGTGACCGGCTCCTCCTCCTGGCTAACATTCTCAACATGCTTCACCCATGGTTGGCCGAAGGAGGCCGATATAGCAAGGATCAAAACTGCGGTCAGAAAAATTGTACGGCTCATACATCAAACGATTAAGGATTGGCTAGCATTTTATTTGATTGTAAACGACTTATAAACAGATCGAATGTTCTGGTCCTGGGGAGAGACATACCGGATGGCGATCCGGTATTGCCCCAGACCAGGGAACTGACTGTGCATCTCCGGTATGCCCTGTTGATTCATCTCACCGCACCACTGTTCCTTCTGGTCCCATCGATAGGTATAGGCAGAACCCGGCAATATAGAAACCCGCTCAGGAGGTGCAGGGCATGAAGCCCCGCAGGGACAATAGAGGGTTCTTACCCTTTTCCATTGATTTTCCTGTTTCTTCTGGACCTTCAGATTCCGGGGTTTATAGAGGATCAGGGTGTCATCTTTGGAAGTATTATGAACCCGTAGTTCTACTACCTGACCCTTGCTATATTCATCGCGGGCCTCGATTTTCAGGTTATCATAAGAGGTTTTGGTGGCAACACCTGCTTCACGGGTAGCAGAGCAGCCGGACAGGAGCAAAAGAAAAAGGATGAGTAGATTTTTGATGGGGCGCATATAGAAATGGATGTATTAGTTAAAAAAACAAGTCTATTTATGTAACAATTCGAGGGTTGTAAAGTTAAAAGAAAATAGCTGTTCCATACACATCTTCATCTGAAAATACTAACTTTGTGTTTGAGAAATACAAAGCTATAACAAAACCAAAAAAATTGAATCCAAACCGTCATAAAAGGATATGTTTTTTCAACAGCTCCAAAATTTGGGGTGGAGGCGAGAAATGGCATTATGACACAGCTCGAAAGCTTTCTGAAAGAGGTTTTGAGCCTATCGTCTTTGCCCATCCCAAAGGCCTGCTGTATCAAAAGTCGCTCGAAGCAGGCATCCGGGCTGTTCCGGTAAGCATCCACAACCTGTCCTTTCTGAACCCTGTGAAAATTTTGCTGCTTCTGTTTCAGTTAAGCCGTGAAAAGGCCGACAGCCTGATCGCCGGTCTGACCTGTGATATGAAGGCCGCTGCCCTGGCGGCCAGGCTGGCAGGTGTAAAAAAAATCATCTACCGCAGAGGCACAGCCCTGGCTTTGAAGAATAATTTGATCAACCGGGTATTGTACAAGCACCTGACCGATGCCATCATTGTTAATTCAAGGGAAATCAGGAACATCTTGTTGGAACGCAATGCCTCTTTCATTGATGAAAAAAAGATCCATCTCATATACAATGAAGTTGATTTGCATCATCCCCCTGGAAATTCCCATCTGGCTGGGCTGTCTGTGCGGTCAAACGGAGAAGTGATCCTGGGCAACATTGGCAGACTGGTGGAGCAAAAAGGACAACATTACCTGATCGAACTGGCCCATAACCTGAAAAAGAAAAATGTACCCTTTCGAATCCTCATCGCAGGCTCGGGAAAGCTGAAAGAGTCCTTAAAAAGCTATGCCCGGCAGTTGGAGGTGGAAAAAGAAGTGGTTTTTATGGATTTTATTGATGATATCCATACCTTCATCCATGAGATCGACATATTTGTTTTCCCTTCCCTTCATGAAGGATCCTCGCACACCCTTCTGGAAGTGATGGCTGCCCGCAAGCCTGTGGTAGCTTTTAACATCAGCAGCATACCGGAGATCATCGAGCACAACAAAAACGGGCTGCTTGTAGAAACAGGTAACTCGAGTGAACTATTCCGTCAGGTTCATCAATTGATTCAAAGGAAAGACCTGCAGAGCACTTTTGGCCATTTTGGAAGGGAAAAGGTGGAAAGGGAATTCAACAGCGACCAGGGCATCAGCAAACTGATCGGGCTGCTGTAATGCCCATGAAAAAACACCGCCTTCTCAAAGGAAAGCGGTGCCTTTTATTCCTGAAAGGAAACATCAGTCCTCGAACTTATAGATCACCAGTCCGCTCCTCAGTTTGGGCTCAAACCAGGTAGTCTTGGGTGGCATGATATTTCCGGTATCGGCAATATCGATCAGCTGCTTCAAAGAAACCGGATAAAGGGCAAAAGCCACCTTCATCTCCCCGCTGTCTACACGGCGCTGGAGTTCTTTAAGACCTCGTATGCCTCCCACAAACTCGATGCGCCTTGAACGTCTGAGATCCTGGATATCCAGGATGGGTTGAAGCACCTGGTTGGTGAGAATGGTCACATCCAACACCCCGATGGGGTCATTGTCGCTATAAGTACCTTCCCTGGCCCTGAGGGCATACCACTTACCCTCCAGATACATGGAGAACTCGTGAAGTTTAGCGGGCCGGTATGGCTCACTGCCTTTCTCCTCTATTTCAAAGTTTTCTTTGAGCTTGTCCACAAAACGCTCAGGCGAATGGCCGTTCAGGTCCTGGATCACCCGGTTGTAATCGAGTATTTGCAGCTGGTTATCAGGAAAATGCACGGCCATGAAAAAGTTGTATGCCTCCTGACCGGTGTGATTGGGATTGTTCTCCCTTTTTTCCTTTCCTACCAGAGCTGCTGCGGCAGTACGATGGTGCCCGTCTGCAACATAGGTATAGGGCACCTTGTCAGCGAACAGGCGTTCGATCTTCTCATTGGTAGCATCATCTTCCACAACCCAGAAATGATGGCCAAAACCATCATTCGCCACAAAATCGTATTCGGGTTGCTTGCTGTTCACCACTTCACCAACCAGCTGATCTATCTCATCAACAGCAGGATAAGTAAAGAATACCGGTTCCAGATCGGCATTGTTCACCCGGATGATCTTCATCCGGTCTTCTTCTTTGTCCGGACGGGTCAACTCATGCTTCTTAATCACTCCGTTCAGGTAATCATCAACTGCAGCTGCCCCCACGACCCCATACTGGGTCTTATTATTCATCGTCTGGGCATAAATATAAAATTTTGGCTTGCCCTCCTGCTGCAACCAGCCCTTTTCCATGAATTTTCTGAAATTTTCCCTGGACTGCTCGTATACTTCCTGGGCATGTGCATCGGTGTCGTCGGGAAAATCGATCTCAGCCCGTGTAATGTGCAACAGGGATTTGTCTTTTCCCCTGGCCATTTCACGGGCCTCTTCAGTGTTCATTACATCATAAGGCAGACAAGCCACTTCTTCAGCATATTGCCTGGGGGGACGGATTCCTTTGAAGGGTTTTACAATGGCCATGTTGTTAAGTTTTTGGTTTTGAGTGCTACTCTAGTTGACCTGATAGGTCTTATCACCGTTTTCAAAATAATTCTTGATCTGGCTGATGGCAGCAAGACCGGCATTGATGTTTGCTTCCGAAGTCTGGGCGCCCATCTTTTTAGGCGTGAAGAAGAAGCGGCCCGGATATTTCTCCGCCATCTCGTCCTTGCAATCCGGCGCAATATCGGAGATGTAATTGAAATCCTCCCTTTTGGACATCACCTTTTTGAGTCCCTCCTCATCGATCACCTCTTTGCGGGCAGTATTGACCAGGGTGGCATTTGCCGGCATACGGCTGAGCAGAGCATAATTGATGGATTCCCTGGTATCCCCGTTGGCAGGGATATGAAGCGAAACATACTGACACTTTTCATAAAGCTCTTCTGCGGATTTTACCGGGGTAACACCTTTTTTCCTAATCACTTCATCTTTTTCGAAAGGATCATATGCATAAATATCCATGTTGAATCCATGAGCTATCTCGGCCACGAGTTGACCCACATTGCCGAAAGCATGAACACCAAGGGTCTTGCCTCTGAGTTCCGTTCCGGCCTTTCCGTTGAATTGATTTCTGGCGAAAAAGACCATCATGCCTAATGCCAATTCAGCAACGGCATTGGAGTTCTGGCCCGGAGTATTCATAACAACGATGCCTTTATCGGAGGCCGTCTTTAAATCAACGTTGTCATAACCAGCGCCACCACGAACGATGATTTCCAGGTTTTTGCCTGCTTCTATCACTTCGCTGGTGACTTTATCGCTGCGGACAATCAGAGCATGGGCATCCGCAACAGCTTCCAGCAATTCACTCTTGTCGTTGTATTTTTCCAGCAGGTTGAAATCATATCCTGCTTTAGAACAAATTTCACGAATGCCTTCCACCGCATCCGGGTGAAAGGGCTTTACTGTAGCTACAAGTATCTTTTTCATATGCAATGTTTTTTTTTACGTTCTAGGCTTTCTTTTTCTCAAATTCCTGCATAACATCTATCAGAGCTTTCACGCTTTCCCTGGGAAGGGCGTTATACAGAGAGGCACGGTATCCACCCACCGAGCGGTGGCCTTTGATACCAACCATTCCCTTGTCGGTCGCAAAATCGAGAAACTCTTTCTCCATGTCCTTGTACTCCTGTTTCATCACAAAAGTCACATTCATGATGGAACGGTCCGCTTCATTTTTGATATTAGGCTGGAAGAGTCTGTTGCGCTCGATCTCTTCATAGAGCATATCAGCCTTTTCCTGATTAATTTCATGCATACCTTCCACACCCCCTTGCTCCTTGATCCACTTCAGGGTTTGAAGGGCAGAATATATCGGCACAACCGGCGGGGTATTAAAGAGCGATTCCTTCTTGATATGGGTCTGATAATCCATCATGGTGGGAATGTCGCGATTCACCCTGCCCAGTATATCTTCCTTAACAATCACAAAGGTTACACCGGCGGGGGCCAGATTCTTCTGGGCACCACCATAAATGATGCCATATTTGGATACGTCAACCGGGCGGCTTAAAATATCGGAAGACATATCAGCCACCAGGGGTACGTTGACGTCAAGATCCTCCTTGAGTTCTGTGCCATAGATCGTGTTGTTGGTGGTAATGTGGAAATAATCGGCATCACCCGGCACCTGGTAGTTGCGTGGGATATAAGTGAAATTCTTATCTTCGGAAGAGGCTACCACATCGACATCACCAAAGAATTTGCCTTCCTTGATGGCTTTCTGGGACCAGTTACCTGTGTTCAGGTAGGCTGCCTTTTTGCTAAACAGGTTGTAGGGTACCATCAAAAATTGGGTGCTGGCTCCTCCACCCAGGAAAAGGACATGATAACCATCGGGTATGTTCAACAATTCCTTGAAAAGTTGCTGGGCTTGTTTGATGATCCCATCAAACTCCTTGCTTCGGTGTGATATCTCCATCACGGAAAGTCCTGTGCCATCAAGATCCTTAATGGCTTCTGCCGTTTTTTCAATGGTATACTGCGGCATGATGGAAGGGCCGGCATAAAAATTATGTTTCTTCATAGGGATGATGTTTTTTGAAATTTAATATAAAATCCTAATTATCAATAAACAGATTGTGAAAAATATAAAAAAAATGGTTAGACACCAATGATTAAGATCAACAAAAATCCGGATTTCATTCCCCTTTCCCGGGCTTAACAGATGATTGCGGTGCTGCGCGAAACCTCAAAAGCAGCCCTTCCGGATTGGGAATGGTGTAAAATATTCCTTGTCTAAGCAAACTTATAAAAACTCATAACAAGTAACAAAAGTCCGGCCTTTAAAAGTTCGGGTTACCTGCTGCACATTCAATATAAAAGCCTCTTTTCATGTAAGTTGGGCAACTTCAATCTTTAACGGGAGCTGTTTGATGGCAACATTCTATCACTCCATTGCGGAAAGCCGGGACCCGGGTGGTGAGGTCCGGCGTGTGGCAATACTCCAGCACGTCATCCAGCCCAAGTTTGCGCAGGCGATTTCTTTGGGCCACCTTTTCAATATAAGCCATGAGATCGGGGTTGGCCATTCTCCAAAGGTCGAGTGAGGCGGTGGCCGAGTCGCAAATGGTATTGAATTTTTTGGAGGCAAGAATCTTCTCCACCAATGCCCCGCTAAAAAGGGTGTCCTCCAGGCTGAATTTTCCCTTCCACCCGGCACAGAGGATCAGCACATCGTCATGTTGATCGATCAAAAAGTTGGCTACGGCAGACAGGTTGAGGAAAGATGCTATCAGCACATTTTTGCTTTTTTGGGCCATATGGACAGCCTTGGTGCCATTGGTTGTGCTATAAGCCACCTGCTTGCCTTCGATGCGGTCGCGGGTAAAGTTAAAGGGCGAATTGCCAAAATCGGCAAAATCCAGCACCCGGCCATCCCTTTCGGCGGCTACCAGATAACCTTTTTGTTTGAATATTCTGGCTTCTTCCTGGGAGGGAACGGGGATGACTCTGGATACACCATTCATGAAAGCAGTGCAGATGGCGGAGGTTGCCCTTAAAATATCAACCACCACCACATTGGCTCCGGGATTCTCAAAATAAGAATAGAGGGCTGGTGAGAAAACCACCTCCACCTTTTTCTTGTCATCGGCCATAATCACAAAAGTTATAAGAAAGCGCCGGCCAGGGCTATTGGAAATTTCCGTGGGCCGGCCACTTTCTGATCCGGTTTATGATTTCTTGAAAATGGGCATCTTCACCACTTTGGCTTTCAACACCTTCCTCCTGATCTTGATGTAGATCTCCTGGTCGGGCACGGCGTATTCTGTGGGTACATAGCCCATACCAATGCCCTGTTTGATCATGGGCGACATGGTACCGGAAGTGACCTCTCCGATGGGTTGCCCGTTGGCGTCCATAATCTCGTAATGCTGACGGGGTATACCCCGTTCCTGCATAATAAAGCCCACCAGCTTTTTACTGACTCCTTCCTGCTTTTGTTTCCAGAGATGATCTTTATCGATAAAATCTTTATAATCCTTGAATTTGACCGCAAAACCCAATCCTGCCTCAATGGGAGAAGTAGTCTCGTCTATATCATTGCCATAGAGGCAGAGGCCAGCTTCCAGGCGAAGAGTATCGCGGGCACCCAGGCCAACGGGTTTTATTCCAAACTCCTTACCCGCTTCCAGCACGACATCCCATATCTGCGGGGCGTCCTGATTATCAACATAGAGTTCAAAACCATGCTCTCCGGTATAACCGGTGGATGATATGATCACATTGTCGACACCGGCCAGTTTGCCAACTTTGAACCGGAAAGGTTTCATTCCTGCCAGTTCTTCGTCGGTGAGCTTCTCCATTGTTGCCTGTGCATAAGGACCTTGAACGGCCATCAGCGACATTTGGCCGGAGGCATCTTCCAACTCCGCTCTCATGGTGTTTTGTTTGCTGAACCAGTCCCAGTCCTTTCGGATGTTGGCGGCATTGACCACCACCATATATTTCTGCTGATCATATTGATAAACCAGAAAATCATCGACAATGCCTCCCTGACCATTAGGAAGTGTGGTATACTGAGCTTTGCCCGGCTGAAGCCTGGAAGCATCATTGGACGAGACTTTTTGTATCAGCTCCAGGGCATGGGGGCCTTTAATCCAAAATTCCCCCATATGTGAAACATCAAAAATGCCAACACGTTCCCGCACCGTAACGTGTTCATCGCTGAGCCCGGAGTATTCAATGGGCATATTGAAACCGGCAAATTCAACAATCTTGGCGCCCAGTTCCTTGTGCTTGTCAATAAGTGGTGTATTTTTCATAGGTTTGTCTGTTGAGGTTTGAACTCTGGTCAACAAAACTAATAATTTTTTCACGAAATTGGGAGAAAGCACAAAAAGAGGGTGGCTGACACAAGCAGCCACCCTCTCGGGTAAAGGCGGGACGAACAACAGCTATTTTTCAAGCACCTTGAACTCAACCCTTCTGTTTTTCTGTCTTCCTTCAGGTGTATCGTTGGGGGCGATGGGCTGGGTAAAGGAATAGCCCTTAAAAGTAAGTCTGGACTGTGAAATACTCTTTTCCTGTAAATACTCCACCACACTTCTGGCCCTGTCCTCCGACAGGCGCTTATTGACCAGATACGATCCCACATTGTCGGTGTGGCCTGATATCTCAAGTTTCAGACCCGGGTTGTTTTTCATTAGCCTGACCACCCTCTCCAGTTCCGGATAGGAAGTACTTTTCAATTTCGAGCTGTTGGTTTCAAAATAGATGTTTTCCAATACCATTTTTTTACCTACCTCAACTTTATCAAGGGAAAAATCCTTCTTCAGGGTATCGTTCTGTATCTGTTGCTGGTTCAGATCAAGCGTCTGGGCAAAAAACAGGTAACCCTGGGCGGTTATCTCTATCCCGTATTTCTTCTGTTCAGGCAGTTCAATGGTATACCTTCCGTTTGTATCGGAAAGGTGGGTAGCGATGATGCGGTTCTTCTCATTATCAATGATCTCCACCTTAGCCTGAATACCTTCGCGGGCCGTACTGTCCATGATCTTTCCCAACATGTAAATGGTGGTATCAATGGCCAGCTTGCCAGGCTTGCGGTAGAGCAATTCCCTGTCAGCTTCAACATTCCATGCGATCTCATCCAGGGCAGGTGTGGGATTGAACTCCCGCTCCTCTCCCAGCAAGATGATCTCATAAAGGTCCTTGCCCCCATAGCTGTCTTCCCGAAAGGTGGCATAATAGGCTTTATTGCTGATACCTTCCATCATTCGGTACAACACGTCATCATAAGGGGTATTGATGGGATAACCGAGGTTCCTGGGCTCTTTCCAGTTGCCATCTACATCCCTTTCCGAGACAAACAGGTCATATCCTCCCATCGAATTATGTCCCTCCGAGCTGAAATAAAGCTTATTGGTGGTGCTGTTGATAAATACCCCCTCCTCATTGAGCGAAGTGTTGACCAGGCCTCCCACATTAACCGGGTAACTCCACTTACCATCCTGGCTTTTGCTGGCCATGAAGATGTCCTTCTTGCCATAGCTCTGCTCTTCCTGGGTGGAGACAAAAAAGACCGTATTGCCATCCTTACTGAATGACATGGATGATTCCTTGGCATGGGTATTGATCAGCCTGGAGAAATTCCTGGGTCCCCTCCATCGGTCGCCGTCCTTCTCATAGTAGTAGATATCCCCATCATCCTTATGACCCCGGTATACATAGATCCTTTGGGGATCCGAGGTGCTCTCCACCACGGCATCATTGTGCGAAGAAAAAAGGTCCTCATCGATCAACCGTGCTGGTTTCCATTGCCCCTCCTGGTTTCTCTCGCTCTTATGAATATCAGAATAAAACCTTTGGTCACCTATCCATCGTTCGTCGTTATCCTCATGCGGACGATGAGAGGTAAAATACATCACCTGGCCATTCTGACTAAAAACCGGTCCGTAATCGTCCTGATCCGAGTTGATCTGGCGGCCCATGTTATTGATGTTTACCCGAACCGGATCTTCCAGCAGGTCCTGCCCGTTGGAACACTGGCGAACGAAAATGTTTATTTTCTCTCGTCTGTGCGCAAGCTCCTCAATAATATCGGGTTCCAGGCAACGCTGATAGTTGCGGATGGCCTGTTCAAAATCATAACTCAGATGATAGGCCCGGGCCAATAAATAAAAAATGTCGGAAGCCACCTCCTCATCTTTCGACACGGCTTTGTTAAAGTACTCTATGGCTTTTTGCTGACGCTTTTGTTGAAAATGGCACACCCCCATCTTATAATTCAAGGCGGCATTGCCGGAATTATAACGGTATGCTTTCCGATAATGTTCCAGGGCCTGGTTATAAAAACCATACCCTTTTCCAAAGAAACGGTCTGCTTCTCTACGGCTTTTCCATGCCTCCCGGAATCCTTCTTTCCCCTCGACCTTAAAATCACCTCTTTTGATCCGTATATCTTCCTGACTCCGACTTTCCTGAAAAGGATAAATGGTCATCCATAACAAGCTCAACAGTATGATCACCCGATAATTCATGGAGTAGTATTTGGTTGGTTTTTTACTTACAATCTTTCAGATATTCACTGGCTTTCTTACTTCCCAGTTCTTCCGCCATTCTCCAATCCCGGCAGGCTTTATCCAAATCTCCCTTGTTTTCCCATGCCAGACCCCGGTTCATATAGGCTTCGGCAAGGGTTTGGTCCTTCTCCAGGGCTTTGTTAAATTGGTTAATGGCCTGATCAAATTCTTTTTGCCTCATATAAACCAAAGCCAGGTTGTTATAGGCCTCTGGTTGTTCCGGGGAGAGCTGGATCGCCTTTTTCAGGTCGGTTTCAGCTTCCTTAAATTGCTCGAGGGTGGAACGGACCAGGCCCCTGTTTACATAGGCCTTATAATAGTTGGGGTCCAGGTTGATGGCCTGGGTATAATCTTGCAGGGCATTCTTATAATCAGAATTCTGAGCGCGGGCATAGCCCAGGTTATTATAGAAGGAAGGCTTCTCCCCATTATAGGAAATGGCCTTCTTGAAGTCATTGATCGCCCCCTGGTAATCGCCGGTTTTCATCTTGGCACTTGCCCGGTCGTTATAGGCATAGGCAAAATCATACCGGCTGTCGATAGCTGTGGAAAAATTCCGGATGGCGTTCTTGTAATCATCCAGGTCATAATTGGCCAGCCCCCTGATGTAATAAACTTCCGGATGTTTGTAGCCTGCCTGTATCGCACGTGTGAGCTTCCTGATGGCCGAATCGGGCTTCTCCTCCATATAATCCATGTAGCCCCTGTAAAAATATACCTCCCCCGAAGAGCTGCCGGATTCCAGGGCCATATGGATGTCTTCCATGGCCAATCGGGTGCTGTCCATGCGAAAATATAATTTCCCCCTTTGCAGATAAGCCTGATGGAATTTGGGTCTCAGCCGAATGGCCCGGTCCAGGGTAGCAATGGCTTGTTCAAGGTCATTTTGTTCAACCTGATCAATGGCCTGATTGTACCACTCTTTAGCTTCCTTGTTCTTTGGCTGGGCTTGTATGTTCACAGCAAGCAACATACAGGCAACGATAAGACGGATGGTATGTTTCATGACCGATGGGGTTAAATACTTAGGGCGTTCAATGTTACAATAATTTTACGATATATCATAACCTACGAAAAGATAATAAAAAGGTTTGGATGGGATGTTTCAGAAGCATTCCGGTTGTGATGATTTTATTTTCTGAAAGTTTTTTTATAACTTGCATTATAGGTGATAATTGCTATATTTGCATATAGTCAAAACTCTGACAATGGTGCATTCCCACTATAAGCAATCATTTATTAACATCAAAAATACCCATATATGCTGAAAAGTGAAATCAAAAATGGTGTAGAAGTTTTATCCTTTGACAATGTAAGCAAACTGAACATTTTAGTTGCTCAATCGCTCAAAGAGGAGATATCCCAATACCTGAACAAGGAAGGAAAAAACATCGTCCTCAACCTGGATGGCATAGAGTATGTGGACAGCAGCGGCTTTGGCGCTCTGCTCTCAATTCTTCGCAATTCAAAGAATAACAACAGCAACTTCAAGATCTGCAATGTTTCTCAGGATGTTATGGAGCTTGTCAAATTGCTTCAGCTTCATAATGTCTTTGAGATACATGACAACGTCGAAGAATGCGTAGCCAGCTTCCAGTAAAAAAAGCCGCCCGGCAGCTGCCGGACGGCTTAATTGATTATGATCTGTTATTGATTAGAAAAAACGATCTCTTCCCCGTCAAAATCTATCTGAACGGTTTTATCTTTATTCACTTTTCCGGCAAGTATTTCTCGGGATAGTTCATTGATCACTGTTTTCTGAATTACCCTTTTCACCGGACGGGCACCGTAGTGGGGGTCATAACCTCTTTCCGCCAGGGCTTCAACAGCTTGCCCGGTGGCCTCAATATCAATCTGTTGTTTTTTCAGCATCTTACGGAAGCCCTCAAACTGAAGTCTGACAATTTCCTTGATTTGCTCCCTGGTAAGAGGTGCAAACATAACAATCTCATCGATCCGGTTAATAAATTCGGGGCGGATGGTTTTCTTCAGCATAGTAAAGACCTCACTCTTGACATGCTCCATGATTTGATCCCGGTTTTGATCATTCATTTGGTCGATCTTTTCCTGGATAAGGTGCGACCCCACATTGGAAGTCATGATGATGATGGTATTCTTAAAATCGGCCGTTCGGCCTTTATTATCGGTTAGCCGGCCATCATCAAGCACTTGCAGCAGGATATTGAACACATCGGAATGGGCTTTTTCTATCTCATCGAGCAGGATCACCGAATAGGGTTTTCTGCGTACGGCTTCGGTGAGCTGGCCGCCTTCTTCGTAGCCCACATATCCGGGTGGTGCACCTACCAGTCGCGAGACGGTGTGCCGCTCCTGATATTCCGACATATCGATGCGGGTCATCATATTCTCGTCATCGAAGAGAAATTCTGCCAGGGCTCTGGCCAGTTCGGTCTTACCTACGCCGGTTGTTCCCATGAAGATAAACGAACCGATAGGCCGGTTGGCATCCTGCAGGCCTGCGCGACTCCGGCGGACCGCATCCGAAACCACCTCAATGGCTTCATCCTGTCCAACCACCCGTTTATGCAACTCATCCTCCAGGAGAAGGAGCTTATCCCTTTCACTCTGAAGCATCTTGCTTACCGGTATACCGGTCCAGCGGGCTACCACCTCGGCTATATCTTCATCTTCCACCTCCTCTTTGATCAGTGCCTCCTCCGATTGCGACTGCTGTAACTGTTCGCGCAGCCGGGTGATCTGATCCTCAGCCTCCTTGATCTTTCCGTATCTGAGCTCGGCCACCTTACCGTAATTGCCCTCCCGTTCGGCAACCATTGCCTCATGCTTATAAGATTCAACGGCTTCCTTGTTCTTCTGGATGTTGTCGATCAGAGATCTTTCATGTTCCCATTTGGAGCGCATCTGATTTCTTTCTTCTTTCAGGTTGGCAATCTTCTCATCCAGCTCTTCCGTTTTCTTCTTTCTTCCTTCTCTTTTGATGGCCTCCCTTTCAATCTCCAACTGTTTAATACGCCGCTCGATGTTATCGATGCTTTCAGGCACGGAGTTCATCTCGAGGCGAAGCTTGGAAGCGGCTTCATCAATCAGGTCAATGGCCTTATCCGGCAGAAAGCGGTCGGTGATGTAACGCTTCGATAGTTCAACCGCGGCTATTAAAGCATTGTCCTTGATGCGTACCTTATGATGGTTCTCGTACCTTTCCTTGATGCCACGCAATATTGATATGGCGCTTGATTCGTCGGGCTCATCTATGATCACCTTTTGAAAACGCCGTTCCAGCGCTTTATCCTGTTCAAAATATTTCTGGTACTCATTCAGGGTCGTTGCCCCTATAGCCCGCAGCTCACCCCGAGCCAAAGCAGGCTTGAGGATATTGGCAGCGTCCATGGCCCCTTCTGTCTTACCAGCACCTACCAGGGTATGTATCTCGTCGATGAACAGAATCACTTCGCCCTGCGAAGCCACTACTTCCTTGACCACGGCTTTCAGACGTTCTTCAAATTCTCCCTTGTATTTGGCACCGGCAATAAGGGAACCCATATCCAGGGCAAAGATCTGGCGGGTCTTCAGATTCTCCGGCACATCCCCTCCGACGATCCGGTGGGCTATTCCCTCGGCAATGGCGGTTTTACCGACACCAGCATCCCCGATCAGAACCGGGTTGTTCTTGGTACGCCTGGAAAGGATCTGCAGGATCCGGCGTATCTCATCATCGCGGCCGATCACGGGATCCAGCTTGCCATTGCGGGCCTGCTCGATCAAATTGACAGCAAAACGGTTCAGGGCATCAAACTGATCCTCGGCCGTCTGGCTATCAGCCCTGGAACCTTTCCGCATCTCCTGTATGGCTTTTTCCAAATCTTTCGCAGTCAAACCATTGTCCTTCAGCAACTGCGCAGCCTGGTCACCCCCCGATAGAATACCAAGCAACACATGCTCCACCGAAACAAACTTGTCCCCATAGTCTTTCGAATGGTTCATGGCTTGTTGCAAAGCCTGGTTGGAATTATTGGACAGATAGGGCTCTCCCCCTCCGGAAACCTTCGGATAGGACTCTATAATGCTTTTCAATACCTGCTCCATATGGCGGGTATTTACATCCAGCTTCTTCAGCAAATATTGGATCACATTGTCGCCATGACCCAACAAGCCTTTTAATATATGTCCGGGTTCCACTGCCTGATTCTGATTCTGCTGAGCACTGGTTACCGCATTTTGCAGGGCTTCCTGCGATTTTATAGTAAAATTATTCAAATTCATGCTTGTTCCTCCCTTTTCGTATTTCTTATATTCTCCCTGCATGGGTCAAAATTCCTGCCAAGGGATAGGGGAACATAGAAAGTGCCAAATTGACTTACATTTTCTTTTAAAATATGCCATTTTGTCAAAACCCAAAAGGAATTCTTCCCGTATAATTTGCAAATCATGTGTAAAAGCTTTATATTCACATTAAAATACCTTTCAGGATGTCGTACACCTGCATGTCCCAATCCCGGGCCAAAGACCTGGTAAGGCTGAAGATGGTTATCCTTGGAAAGGAGGATGGTGGCTACCGCATGCGCATTTCCCATAAAAACCAAAAAGCCTGGATTCATTATGGCCCCGACAATAAAACGCTGAAGATCCAGAATGAGGGTCAACTGGCAGGATTTTTATATCAAACCAGAAACCAACTGGAAAGTATACTGCGAAACAAAAAAGATCACAGCTTTTATCCCGGTTTTAAGCTGCGTTTCGTACTGGAGAAAAATCCAACAGAAACCGGCATTCATGATAAAGAAAAGACCATCGTGGTGGATAAAATGGGGGCTGATCCCTTGGTTTACACACAATCAGAGGGTACGGCAAAGACCCCCCAGATCTTCACCGATGGAAGTTTTCAACCGGCCAGGCTGAACGGGGGATATTCCATTATATTGAGAGAACCCCACCACACCAGCCGGATCGAGACATTTCAAACAAAAAAACGAAGCAGCAACCTCATCGAATTGATGGCCGTGATCCGGGGGTTAGAAATGGCCAGAAAATACCGACGGGTTCAAGTGGTCACCGACAGCCAATACGTGATCAAAGGAATCAGCCGATGGATCTATCACTGGAAGCTCAACAGCTGGAGAACGGCCAACGCCCGGAGGGTTAAGAATAAAAAGCAATGGAAGCAATTGGACCGCCTGATGAACAACCGATGTGTAGAATTTAAATGGGTCAGGGCCCATGAAAAACATGCGGAAAACAACCTATGTGATCATTTGGCCAAACAGGCAGCTAGAAACCCCCGGAAAAAGAATTATCCATTAACAAAATGCATTCATAAAACAAAAAGTGCCATTCGTGGAATATTTTTAACCATAAATCAAAGATCAAGTATCAATACTATAAGAGCAAATACCCAAAAATGGTAACAATCATCCTCCTATAAACGCTGAAAGAATGAACAACAGTTGTCAACTGAGAATAGAGCTCTTTGATGCGGATTACCTGAACATAGTTGAACTCAATACAACCGGCGATGATGAGAACTATGTCAAGGGGGATGATGAATCGCGTTACATG